>NZ_BAABJO010000009.1:0-296867 GCF_039543345.1 Pseudonocardia adelaidensis
CGCCGGGATCGTGACCGCCCGCCCCGGAGCCGCCCGCGTGGCCGCGCGGGGCACGCTGGTGGCGGCCGCCGGGTTCGTGCTGTGCGGCCTGCCGGTGGCGGGGGCGTCGATCGCCGGGGTGCTCGTGATCGGGGTCGGGGCGCAGCTCGTGCTCGCGCCCACGCTCGTGCTGATCGGCGCCCTCGCCGAGCACATCCAGCCGCCCGCATACGGCGCGGCGTACGCGCTCTACAACCTGGCCTACACCGGCGGCCTCGCAGTGGCCCCGCTCGCGGCCGGCACGGCGGCCGCGCTCGCCGGCGTCGCCGCGACGACGATCGCCGCGGCAGCCGTCGCCGGCCTGACCGGCGCCTGGCTCCTGCTGCGCCGCAGCCCTTCGTCGCCCACGCTCCCCGTCGACCGGTAGCGCGAGGCGGCACGGGGTGCGCGCCAGCGACGCGCCCCCTCGCCGCTGACGCACCCCTTCGCCCCCGAAGCCCCCCGTCGACGGGTAGCGCGAGCCGACACGAGGTGCACGAAGCGAAGCCGGTAGCGCGGGCACCCGCCCAGCGAGGCACCCCTCGCCGCGCCCAGCACCGCCCCCGCGCCGACGCACCCCTTCCCCGCCCACGCACCCCGTATCCGTCGAGGCGCCCCGTCGACGGGTAGCGCGAGCGAACGCGGGGCGCGCGAGGCGACGCAGGTAGCGCGAGCCGTCGGCTACCTGCGGGGCAGGCGGTACCAGCGGGTCGCCGTGCCGCCGCGCACCTCGGCCAGCCCCGCGTCGTCGACGCCCGCGGCGGCCACGGCGGCGTCGAGGTCGCGCACGGCCGTGCCGTAGTCGGCGCGCACGGTCACGACGGGCCAGTTGCTGGCCAGCATCAGCCGCTGCGGGCCGAAGGCCGCCACCGCGTGCGCGACGGCGGGTGCGATCGCGGCCGGGTCCCACCGGTCCCATGCGGTGAGCAGGTCGACGCCGATCGACACCTTCATCGCCACGTTCGGGCAGGCGGCGAGGGCGGCGAGCCGGGCGACCCAGGGATCGAGGTCCCCGGTCTCAAGGGGCGGGCGGGCCAGGTGGTCGACGACGACGCGCAGCTCGGGCAGCCGCCGCGCGAGCGCGACCACCGCCTCGACCTGCGCGTCGGTCACCGGGACGACGTCCCACGCGAGGTCCGCGGCGGCCAGGGTCGCCATCAGGCCGGGGTCGAGCCAGTCGAGCGGCTCCCGGGCCACCAGGCAGCGCACGCCGCACCAGCGGGCCCGGTCGGCGCGGGCGAGCTCGGCGCGGGCCATGGCGGGGTCGGCGAGCGGCAGCCAGCCGACCACCCCCGCCACCTGCGGAAACGCGGCCGCGTACGCCGCGAGCCGGTCGTTCTCGTCGGGCGTGTCGACCGACTCGACGAGCACGGTGGCCTCGACGCCCGCCGCCTCCACCAACGGCGCGAGGTCGGCGGGTTCGAAGTCCGCGGCGAGCTCCGTGTGCGCCGGATCGCGCCACGGCTGCTCCTGCAGGGCCGTCCGCCAGAAGTGGTGGTGCGTGTCGACGACGCTCACGAGCCGCTCCAGCGCGGTGCCCGGTGGGCGACGAACGCGGCCACGCCCTCGCGGAAGTCGGCGCTGCCGTAGCAGTCGGCGAGGACGTCGTCGGCGTCCACGTCGCCCGAGCCGTCCGCCGCGGCGAGCCGCCGGTCGATCTCCTTCAGCCCGGCCAGGGTGCGGGGCGCCCCGGCGGCGATCCGCTCGGTGACCGTCGCGGCCGCCGCGTCCAGCTCCGCGGGCGGCACGACGGTGTGCACGAACCCGGCGGCCGCGGCCTCGTGGGCGTCGATCGTGCGGGCGGTGAGCAGCATTCCCATCGTCCGGGAGACGCCGAGGCGGCGCTGCAACCGGGCCACGGCCGCCGGGGCGAGGATGTTGCCCAGCGTCCGCGCGATGGGCGCACCGAACACGGCGCGGTCGGTGGCCACCAGGACGTCGCAGCACGCGGCGAGCGCCAGCCCACCGCCGACCGCAGGCCCGTCGACGACACCCAGCACGGGCACCGGCACGGCGAGCAGGTCCTCGATGACGGCGCCGACGCGGCGCTCGTAGTCGAGGCCGTCGGCGGCGCGGGAGAACTCGGTGAACTGGGCGATGTCCGTGCCGGCCGCGAACGCCTCGCCCGCCCCGCGCAGCACCACCACCCGCAGGTCGGGATCGGTGCGCGCCGCGACGCAGAGCTTCTGCAGCTCGTCGTACATCTCCCAGGTCAGCGCGTTGCGCCGGGCCGGGTTGGCCAGCTCGACGTGCAGGACGGGCCCGTCGCGCCTGCTGTGCACGCTCCCCCGCGGCACCGCGGCCGCGGTCGTGCCGCGCTCGCCGCTCCGTCCCGCAGCAAGGTGGCTTTGCTCCGGTTGAGCCGGAGGAAGGCCACCTTGCTGCGACGCCGCGGCGGCGAGGACCTCCTCGGTGTGCTCGCCCAGCAGCGGCGGCGGGCGGCGGACCGCGGCCGGGGTGCCGGACAGGTGCAGCGGCGAGGCCAGCACCGGGACCGGTCCGTCGGCCGGGTCCTCCACCGTGGTCACCATCCCGCGCGCCTTGACGTGCGGGTCCTCCTCCAAGACCTGCTGGTAGTCCTGGATCGGCCCGGCCGGGACGCCCGCGGCGAGCAGCCGCTGCACCCAGGCGGCGGTGTCGTCGGCGGCGAGGCGGCGCTCCAGCTCGACCACCAGCTCCGCGCGGTGGGCCATCCGGTCGTCGTTGCGCGCGAACCGGGGGTCGTCGGCCAGCTCCGGCGCGTCGAGGGCCCGGCACAGCCGCTGCCAGAGCCGCTCGTTGTTGGCCCCGACCGTGACGAACCCGTCGCGGGTGGCGAGCGCCTGGTACGGCGCGGACATCCGGTGGGCGGAGCCGAGGGCCTGCGGTGCCTTCCCGGTGGCCCAGAACTCCGTCGACTCCCACACCGACAGCGCCACCGCCGCCTCGAACAGGGAGGTCTCGACGTACTGGCCCTGCCCGGTGCGCTGCCGGGACGCCCACGCGGCGAGGACCCCGACGGCGGTGAACAGGCCTGCCCCCAGGTCGGCCAGCGGGATGCCCGACTTCACCGGCCGGTCCCCCGGCTCCCCGGTGACGCTCATGACGCCGGCCATCGCCTGCGCGATCAGGTCGTAGCCGGGGCGGTCGGCGTACGGGCCGGTCTGCCCGAACCCGGACACGCTCGCGTAGATCAGGCCCGGGTTGAGCGGCCGGAGCGTCTCGTAGTCGACCCCGAGCTTCGCCGCGACACCCGGCCGCCAGTTCTCGACCACGACGTCGGCCGAGCGCGCCAGCTCGTGGAACGTCGCGCGGCCCGCGTCGGACTTCAGGTCGAGGGTGACGCTGCGCTTGTTGCGGTTGAGCGCGCGGAACGCGCCGGGGTGCGCGAACGACGACCGCGTCTGGTCCCCCGACTCCGGGTTCTCCACCTTCACGACGTCGGCCCCGAGATCCGCCAGGATCATCGTGCAGAACGGTCCGGCCATCACCTGGGTCAGGTCGAGCACGGTCATGCCGGCGAGTGCGCCCTCGTGGGTCGCCATACCTGGTCCTCCCTCAGCTGCTGGCGAGCGCGGCGTTGACCTCGGTCATGAACGCCCGCGCCGCGTCGCGCGTCGGCGTTCCCCCGAACACCACGCTCTCGTACGCCCGGACGAACGCGCCCTCGAAGCTCGCCTGGTACCCGGGCGGGTAGAGGACGCTCACCGGATTCTGCGCCACGATCTTCTGGTACAGCTGCAGCTCGGCGCGCTTGGTGGCCGGGAGGTTCGGATCGTCGAGCTGCTGCTGCAGGTGCCGGGTGTTGGTGACGGCGCCGTTCGACGACAGGAACGCCTTGGCCGCGCCGTCGTCGGTCATCCAGAAGTCGATGAACGCGGCCGCGGTCGGGATGTTGTCGCAGCTGGTCGGGATCGAGAAGCCCGAGGTGAAGAGCACGTTCCCGGAGCCGGACGGGCCGGCCGGCAGCGGGAGCGTCACCAGCTGCTGGCCGGGCTGCGTGCCGTCGAGCGTCTTCTGCGCGGGCGTGAGCGCGTTGCCCGGCAGGTTGTCGGCCAGCACCTTGCCCTGTGCGACGTAGCGCTGCTCGGTCTGGTCCGGCTCCTCGCCGTCCGCCTCGGGGGTGGTGGTGACGCCCGCGCCGCGGATCCGCTCCCACATGTCCCAGTACTCGACGAGCAGGTCCTCGCTGAACCCCAGCTGGCGGTCGGCGAACAGCGAGGCACCGCGGCCCGCCGTGTAGGCGATGAAGTTGTTGGGGAGCCCTCCCCCGAGGCCCACGGCCTTGATGCCGTCGGGCAGGCCGGGCTGCGCGCGCTGGAGCCAGTCGGCGAACGCGTCCCAGTCGTAGCCGTCGGCGGGCAGGCCGGCCCCGGACCGTTCGGCGAGCGTGCGGTTCACGGTCAGCGCGTCGTAGGCCGCGCCGTAGGGGATCATGTAGAGCTTGCCGTCGAGGCCGCGGCCGGTGTCGAGGACCTCGGGTGGGATCTGCGAGACGTCGATCGTCCCGGCGTCGATCATCGGCTGCAGGTCGAGCAGCGCGTTCTTCGTGGTGTAGTCGTTGAGCTGGCGGCCCTGCAGCTGGGTGACGCAGGGCATGTTCGCGCTGGAGGCCTGCACGTTCAGCCGCTCCATGTAGGCCTGGAAGTCGGCCGACTCACCCTCCACGGCCGTCCCCGGGTGCGCGGCCTTGAACAGGTCGATCACCGCGTTGGTGGCCTCGTTGCGCGGCCCGGAGCCCCACCACGAGACCCGGATGTTCCCGGTGACGTCACCGGTGCCGTCGGCGCCCTCGTTCGGGTTGGCGCCGATCGAGGTGCCGCCTGCGCACCCGGTGGCCAGCAGGCCGAGCGCGAGCGCCCCGGCCGCGAGCGAGCGTCTGAACAACTGCGTTCCCTTCTCTTCGAGTGGGCCCTGCTACTTCAGCCCGCTCGTCGCGATGCCCTCGACGAGCAGTCGCTGCGCGGCCAGGAAGAACCCCACGATCGGGGCGAGCGAGAGCGTCGCCATGGCGAAGAGCGGCCCGTACGCCGACTCGCCGGTGGCGTCGAGGAAGCCGTTGAGGCCCTGCGCGACCGTCCACGTCTCCGGGCGGACGAGGTAGAGCAGCGGCCCCAGGAAGTCGTTCCACGTGGAGATGAACGTGAACAGCGCCGTGGTGCCGAGCGCCGGGATCGACAGCGGCAGGATCACGCGGCGGAAGATCCCGACGTGCCCGCACCCGTCGATGCGCGCGGCGTCGTCCAGCTCCTGGGGCAGGGTCCGGATGAACTGGACCATCAGGAAGATGAAGAACGCGTCGGTGGCCAGGAACTTCGGCACCACGAGCGGCAGGATCGTGTTGATCCACGCCAGCTCGTTGAACAGCACGTACTGCGGCACCAGCGTGACGTGGTAGGGCAGCAGCATCGTGCCGAGCATCAGCGCGAACATCGTCCTCTTGAAGGGGAACGTCAGCCGCGCGAACGCGTAGGCCGCCATCGAGCAGGCCACCACGTTCCCGACCACCGCGAGCAGCGTGATCGCCAGCGAGTTCAGGAAGAACCGGGAGAAGTTGAGGTTCCCGAGGCTCCAGCCGTCGACGTAGTTCTGCGTCGTGATGTGCTCCGGCCAGATCGACAACGTCCCGAACGCCTCGTTGCTCGGCCGGAACGACGCGCCCACCATCCACAGCAGCGGGTAGAGGAGCACGACCAGCACCGCCACCAGCAGCGCGTGCCGCGCCAGCGCGATCACGAGGGGGTTGCGCGACCGGCGTCGCCCGAAGATCATCTCTCGTCTCCGTAGTGGACCCAGAAGCGGGCGGTGGCGAACAGGCCCGCGGTGAAGAGCGCGAGCACGACCACCAGCGTCCAGGCCATCGCCGACGCGTAGCCCATCTCGAGGTTCGCGAAGCCGCGCTGGTAGAGGTAGAGGGTGTAGAAGAGGGTGGAGTCGAGCGGGCCGCCCTCCCCGCCGGAGATCACGTACGCCGGCGTGAACGCCTGGAACGCGTTCACCGTCGACAGCAACAGGTTGAAGAAGATCAACGGTGTCAGCATCGGCAGCGTGACGTGCACGAACCGGCGCACCGCGCCCGCCCCGTCCACCGCGGCGGCCTCGTAGTACTCCTTCGGCACCTGACGCAGCCCGGCCAGGAAGATGATCATCGTGGAACCGAACGCCCAGACGTGCAGCACCACCAGCGTCGACAGCGCGGTGCCGGGGTTGCCGATCCAGCTCCCGCCCTCGATCCCGACGAGCGCGAGCACCTTGTTGACGATGCCGTCCTGGCCGAAGACCTGCCGCCACAGCACCGCGATCGCCACGCTCGAGGCGATCAGCGAGGGCAGGTAGAACGCGGCCCGGTAGCCGGGCAGGAACGCGATCGCCTTGTTCAGCAGCATCGCCACCGCGAGCGACACCACGAGCAGCAGCGGCACCGAGATCGCGACGTACCGCAGCGTGACGCCCACGGACGCGAGGTAGCGCGGGTCGGCGGTGAACATGCGCACGTAGTTGTCGAAGCCCACCCACTGCGCCGGCGTCATCAGGTTGTAGCGGGTGAACGACAGGTAGAGCGAGTAGATCATCGGGCCGATGGTCAGCAGCAGCATCCCGGCGATCCACGGCGCAAGGAAGCCGTAGGCCGCGAGCGCCTCCCGGGTGCGGCGGCTCGGCCCGCGCGCAGGCGACGGGGCCGGTGCCGCCGGGGGTGCGACGGGGGCCGCGGTCCCGGCGGTCATCGGGCCGGCTCCCGGCGGGCCTCGACCCGCGCGGCGAGGGTCTGGGCGAGCCAGCCGGCCAGCGGCACCGGGACGGCCGCGGCCCGGGCCGCCTGCACCACCTCGGCGAGGTCCTTGCTCCACGGCCGGTCGCGGACCGGCGTGCCGCTCTCGTCGTAGGCGGCGGCCGTGCGGTCCCAGAAGCCGAGGTTCCGGGCGATCCAGGAGTCGCCGAGGCTCGTCTCCAGCGCGGTGAGCAGCGCGTCGGTCGCGACGCCGTGCGCCGCCGCGAAGTCGATCGCCTCGTAGACGCCCGCGAGGTTCGCGAACATCGTGAGCTGGTTCGCGAGCTTGGCCGCCGCCCCCGCGCCGACCGGGCCGACGTGCAGCACCGGGTCGCCGATCGTGTCCAGCAGCGGGCGCAGCCGCTCCAGCGCGGCCTCCGCACCGCCCACCATCACCGTGAGGGTGCCGTCACCCGCACGCTCGGCACCCCCGCTGACCGGGGCGTCGAGCAGGTCCACGCCGTGGCCCGCCGCAACCCCGGCCAGGCGGGTCGCCGTCTGCGGGAGCACCGTGCTGTGCACGACGACGGCCCGGCCCGGTCGCTCTACGGCGAGGTAGGCGTCGAGCACCTGCTCGACCGCGGCGTCGTCGGGGACGGCGAGCACCAGCACGTCCCGATCGGCGAGCGCGGCCGCGTCCGGCACCGCCGTCGCACCGAGCGCGACGACGGGTTCGGCGCGCCCGGGCACCACGTCGTGCACGGCGAGGTCCCACCCCGCGCGCACGAGGGTGGTGGCCAGCGGGCGGCCCAGGTTCCCGAGGCCCGCGAGGCCAACGGAGGTCGGCGGCACTGCCATGGTTGCTCCTGCGGCTCAGACGCCGGCGTAGTAGGCCTCGACGGCCTCGATGTCGACCGTGCTGTCGGTGGGGAGGCCGAGGGCGGCGTAGTGCTTGCGCCGGGCGTTCATGTCGGCGAGCAGTACCGCGCGCGCGTGCGTCGCCACCTCGTGCGCGACCTCCACGGGCACGACGATGCAGCCGTCGCCGTCGGCGCCGACGATGTCGCCGGGCCGCACCTGCACGCCGCCGCACGCGATCGTCGTCTGGACCTCGACCACCTCGATGCGGCCCGGGATGATCGGGCGTCCGCGGTGGCGGGTGCAGATCGGGGTCCGCTGGCGGATCAGCTCGTCGGTGTCGCGGCAGTACCCGTCGGTGATGACACCGTTGGCCCCCTTGACGACCGCGCCCATGGAGTTCTCCGAACCCCAGAAGCCCACCTCGCGACCACCGCCGGAGTCGGTGACCACGACGTGCCCCGGCTCCAGGTCGTCGGGCAGGCGCTTGTGCCCGTACCGGCCGAACCAGATGCCGTGCGCCCCGACGATCTCCTCGGTGGTGTCGAGCTTCCACATCGGCTTGTTGGCCGGGACGCAGCGGATCGTCGCCGCGGGCCCCCAGAACCGGATGCCCTCCCAGAGCGGCCGGACCTCGCGCGACATGAGCGTGAGGTCGAAGTAGCCGATGCCGTCGAGGGCGTCGGCGACGTCGGCGACCCGCAGGTGCCGGTAGAGCGAGCCGAGGTTCTCCGGGTCGGCCTTCGCCGGGGCCGACCGGTCCTGCGCGATCGTCATGGGGCGCCTTTCGAGTAGTCCTCGTCCAAGTCGGCTATTGTCTACAACAGTCAAAAGACGTGCGCAAGACACCGGATCCCCGCGGCCCCGTCCAGCGGGTGCGGGATGCTGGTGACGACAGGAGCAGTGGGAGGGCGACATGACCGGCGTCGACGCGGCCGATCAGATCGGGTCCGGCGAGCGGATCGACCCGCCGAGCCTGGTGGCGCTGGCCGCGGAGTCGATCCGGAAGATGATCCTCTCCGGGGCCTTCGCGCCCGGTGAGCGGCTGATCGAGGAGCGGCTCACCGAGCACCTCGGGATCAGCCGCCCTCCCCTGCGGGAGGCGCTGCGGCTGCTGCAGAACGACGGGCTGGTCGTCACGCGCCCCCGCTACGGCTCCACCGTCGCCACCCTCACCGACCAGGACGTCTTCGAGATCCTCACCCTGCGCACCGGCCTGGAGAAGATGGCCGTCGAGCTGGGCGTGCCGGTGCAGGAGCGCAGCCGGTTGGCCGCCTGCCACGCGGCGCTCGAACGGATGGAGCGCAACGCCCGCGACGAGGACCGCGGCTCACTCGTCGAGAACGGCTACGCGTTCCACGCCTCGATCGTCGCGCTCGCCGGGCACCGGAGGCTGTCGGAGATCTACCGCTCCGTGCAGCAGCAGATGCTGCTCTGCATGTCCCGCAACCTGGACACCCGCGAGCGCTACTACGAGAGCCTCGTCGAGCACGTCGCCCGGCACCGCTACCTGCTGGAGCTCATCGAGGCGGGTGACCCCGCGGCCGTGCTGGCCGAGCTGGCGGTGCACGGGGAGCGCAGCTTCGCGGAGCGCCGGGACGGGGAGGACTGACCCGCTCACAGCATCGCCAGGAGCATCGCGGCCATGCCGCCGCTCATCAGGACGTGGCCGGCGCTCCCCGACGCCCTGAGCACCCGGGCGAACGGCGTCGCGCAGAGCACCACGACGAAGGCGATGGTGATCAGCTGCGTCACCGCGGGAGCCGCGTGACCGTCGTGCCCGTGCGAGGCGGGCATCGAGAGGACCATCCAGACCATCGCCCCGAGCGCGAGCAGGTGGAACGCGTTGCCGGCCGAGGGCGGCTCGGCCGGATCGACCACCCGCACGACGAACACGACCGCGAGCACCCCGAACACCACGAGCTGCGCGACGCCGCCCGGCGTGTCCGGCCCGGCAGGCCATCCCCACGCCATCCCGGCCATCGCGATGCTCATCAGCAGGTGCGACAGCTCGGCCGTCCGGTCGCCCCCGTCGACCGGCACCAACAGCCGGACCAGCGAGCGCACGCCGGTGATCGCGAAGATCACCGTGAACGCCGACACCAGCGCCAGGGGCGGAGTCGTCATGGCGGTGTTCACCCCCGACGAATAGCAACCAGGTAGTTGCCTCTCAATGTATAGCAGCCACCTGGTTGCGTCAATCGCTCGTCAGGACAACGGCAGCGCGCGGGGGCCGGGGACGATCCGCCCGGACAGCGCGCCCAGCTGCTCGACCTCGATCGTGACGACGTCGCCGGGCTGCAGCCACGGGTAGCGCTCCGACCCGTGCAGGCCGGAGAGCTCCAGCAGGCACCCGGTGCCGACCGTGCCGCTGCCGATCACGTCGCCGGGCTGCAGGCGCGTGCCGCGGGAGGCGTAGGCGAGCATCTGGCCGAACGACCAGTGGATGTCGGCCCAGCTGCCGCCGCCGAGGTCGCGGCCGTTCACCGACCCCCGCATCGCGAGCCGGTAACCCTTGCCGTCGCGGTGGGGCTCCAGCTCGTCCGGCGTGACGAGGACGGGGCCGATGCTGGTGGCGCCGTCCTTGCCCTTGGCCGGGCCGAGCCCGACCGTCGACTCGCGCTGCTGCACGTCCCGTGCCGACCAGTCGCAGAAGATGGTGTAACCGGCGATGTGCTCCTCGGCCTCGGCCGGTGTGAGGTCGCTACCGGCCCGGCCGACGACGGCGGCCACCTCCACCTCGTAGTCGAACGCCTCGCACCCGGGCGAGATCGGGACCTCCTCGTCGGGCCCCAGGATCGCGGCCGGGTTGGAGAAGTAGAAGACCGGCTGCTCGAACCACACGGGCGGCGGTGCGCTGCGGCCGAGCGCGCGCACGGCGTTGCGCAGGTGCTCCTCGAACGACAGGAAGTCGCGCACCGACGGCGGCCGCGGGATCGGCGCGCACAGCCGCACGTCGGCGAGGCCGACCACCTCGACCGGGTCCGCCGCGGCCCGCTCGGCCGCGGCCGCGAGCCCCGACTCGATCAGCCCGAGCAGCGTTCCGTCCAGCCCGTGCACGCGTCCGTCCTGCAGCAGCCCGGGGCGTTCGGTCCCGTCGGCGGCGCGGTAGGTGACCCAGCGCATCAGGCGAAGCACCCGATCGGACCGCCGTGGAACGCGACCATGTCCGGCCACACGGCGTCGAGCGGGATCCGGGTGCCGAGCGGGTGCCCGTCGAGCTCGTTGTACGCGCGGTGCAGGTTGCCGACGAGCCGCTCGCTCTCCTGCCAGGACGCGAACCGGTTGTCCTTCTCCGCGGTGGCCGCCTCCATGGGCGTGCGCCCGGCCGCGTGGTGCTCGCGGGCCACGGCGTCGACGAACGCGGCGTACTCGGCGAGGTCGCCGAGCAGCGCCGGGATCTCGTCGCCGCGGCACACCGGCCCGTGCCCGGGCACGAGGACGTCGGGCTCCAGCGCGCGGATCCGTGCCAGCGCGGGCGGGTAGCCCGCGAGGCTGCCCTCGACGAGGAACGGCTGGCCGCCTGCGAACGCGAGGTCACCGGCGAAGAGCACGCGTTCCTCGGGCAGCCAGACGATCACGTCGCTGCGCGTGTGGGCCGGCCCGACGTGGATCAGCTCCACCGCCCGCTCCCCCAGGTGCAGGGTCATGGCACCGGTGAACGTGACGTCCGGCGGCCGGATCTCCAACCGGCCGTAGTCGGGCCCGGCGAGCACCTGCGCGGCGACGAGCCCCGCGGCGAGCACGTCCTCCCGGCAGTGCACGTGCCCGATGACCGGGGTCTGCGGCGGCACGAGCCAGTTGCCGTAGGTGTGGTCGCCGTGGTGGTGGGTGTTGACCAGCGCCCGTGGCGACCCGGGGCAGACGGTCGCGACGGCCCCGAGCAGGGCCCGGTTGCGCGCCTCGGTGGACGTGGTGTCGACGAGCAGGTGCCCGGTCTCCCCGGCCACCGCGCCGGTGTTGTTGATCATCCAGCTGCCGTCCGGCTGGACGTAGGCGAAGACGCCGGGCGCCAGCTCGGTGAGCTCGGGCGGGGGCATCGTCGTGGTCATGCGGTCCTCTCCAGGGTCGGCGCCGGCTCGGGCTGCCGGTCGGTGCGGGGTAGCAGGAACGTCAGCAGGCCGGCGGCCGCGAAGAACACCGCGCAGACGAGCAGCCCGCCGGACAGGCCGGTGACCGTCGCGAGCGCGGCCAGCCCGAACGGCGCGAACGCCGAGACGCCGCGGCCGACGTTGAAGCAGAACCCGGCACCCGTCGTGCGAATGCGGGTCGGGAACAGCTCGCCGATGTACGAGCCGAAGAGCCCGGTGAACGCAGCGAAGAACGCGAACAGCGGCCCGAACCACAGCAGCGCGGTCTGGTTGCTGGTGAGCGCGTACAGCGGGAGCGTCACGGCCACGCCGAGCAGCGAGACGATGATCGCGGAGCGGCGGCCGATCCGGTCGGCGATCAGGCCGAACACGTTGTAGCCCACGAACATGCCGAGGTTCAGCACCGTCATGAAGACCGCCACCGTCCCCGCCGGGATGCCGCGCTCGGTGGCCAGGTACGTCGGCAGCCAGGTGGAGCCGCCCCACCAGCCGGTGAGCGCGAGGCCGGCCACCAGCGTGGCAACGACCGTACGCCTGCGCACGCCGGAGGCGAAATCTCGGTGACGGACACGCGGCCGCCCGCGTCCGCCGCCCGCGCGCGCGTCCAGGCCGTCGACTCCGGGAAGAACGGGACCACGACCAGCAGCGGGAGCACGACCCCGGCCCCCGCGACCAGGAACATCAGCCGCCAGTCCGGCAGGAAGAGCCCCGACAGCAGCGCCGCGACGACGCCGCCGATCGGGAAGCTGCTCAGCACGAACGCCGCCGCGCGCCCGCGGGACTCGCTCGGCCACGTCTCCACCACGTACGCCGCCACCACGCCCCACACCCCGCCGAGGCCGAACCCCGCGACGAACCGCATCAGCAGGAACAGCTCGAAGTTCGGGACGACCGCGAGAGCCGCGGTGAAGACGCCGAACACGGTCAGGGACGCGATCAGCGCCCTCTTGCGCCCGAAGTTGTCCGAGACGTACCCGGCCAGCACGCTCGACAGCCCGATCCCGAGCAGCGTCGCCGTGGCGAGCAGGCCGGCCTGCCCCGCGCCGAGCCCGAGGTCCTCCCGGATCGCAGGCAGCGCCAGCGACAGCAGGATGATCTCCATCGCATCGAACATGTAGGCGAGGAAGCACCCGCCCAGCACCACCCACCGCATCCGCATCGCGTCTCCCCTTCGAAACCGGCGCGCCGGACTGTACGGACGTCCAGTCAGTCCGGTCAACACCGTACTGAACGCCCGTCCAGTACGGTGGGTGGATGCCCCAGGCAGCCGTCGTCGAGGCCCCGATCGCCCGCCGGGAACGGATCCTCGACGCCGCCGAGCGCGTGTTCGCCGAGTCCGGGTACCACGGCACCACCCTGCGGCAGATCGCCGCCGCGGCCGGCGTCAAGCTCTCGCTGATCGGCTACCACTTCGAGTCGAAGATCGCGCTCTACACGGCCGTCTTCGCCCGCCGCCAGCACGTCAACGAGGAACGGCTGCGGCTGCTGGAGTCGATCGAGGACCTGTCGGCGCCCGACGCGCTGGACCGCATCGTCGCCGCGTTCATGGACCCGGTGGTGGCGCTCGCCGAGGAGGGGGCCGCGTACCGGCGGCTCGTCCTGCGCGAGGCCGCCGACCCGTCGAGCATGCGGCGGCCGGTGATCCGCGAGCTGTTCGACCCCATGGCCCGGAGGTTCATCGACGCGCTGCGGATCGCCCTGCCCGGCAAGCCGCCCGGGTTCTACGAGTGGAGCTACCTCTTCGCGGTGGGCGCGCTCACCCAGAGCGCCTTCGACGACCGCATGGGCAGCCTCACCGACACTCCCCCGCCTGCGTCCAACGTCGAACTGCTGCGGGGGTTCATCACGGCGGGGTGGCGGCACGGCTGAGGGCCGTCGCACACGAACATCGGCGCTCGCACACGAACTGCAGTTGGTGTGCGAGCGCACAGGTTGGTGTGTGAGCGGGCGTCGTAGGGTGGCAACCGCTTTCCTCGGGAGGATCGGTGACCATCGACGGACGTCCACGCGTCGCGTTGCTCGGCGTGCACGGCTACGGGCGCGTGCACCTCGACGGGCTGATGCGCCTCGCCGCCACCGGTGCGGTGCGGGTGGCGGGGCTCGCGGACCCGCGGCCGCCCGAGCCGCAGGCCCTCGAGCGGCTGCGGGCGCTGCCCGGCGGCGCCGACGTCCCGGTGCTCGCCGACGCGGCCGCGCTGCTGGAGCGGGTACGCCCGGACGTCACGATCGTCTCCACCCCGATCCACACTCACCTGCCGCTGGCCCGGCTCGCGCTCGCGGTGGGGTCGCACCTGTTCGTGGAGAAGCCGCCGACGGCGTCGATGGAACAGTTCCGGGTCCTGTCCGCCGAGATCGCCGCCGCCGGGCGCGTGTGCCAGGTCGGCTTCCAGTCGTTCGGCTCGCACGCCCTCGCGCACGCGGCCCGGCTCGTCGCCGACGGCGCCGTCGGGCGGGTTCGCGGGATCGGGGTGCACGGCGCGTGGGTGCGGGAACGCGCCTACTTCACGCGCGCGGCCTGGGCGGGCCGGATGGAGCTGGACGGCGTGCCGGTCACCGACGGCGCACTCACCAACCCGTTCGCGCACGCCACGGCGTCGGCGCTGCGGGTGGCGGGGGTGCCCGACGACGCCGACGTCGCCGTCGAGCTGGAGCGCTACCGCGTCGCCTCGCCCGAGAGCGACGACACCGCGGCGGCCCGGCTCACCGCGGAGGGCCTGCCGATCGTCGTGGCGGTGACGCTGTGCGCCGCCGAGCAGCGGCCGCCGCTCATCGTCGTGCACGGGGAGCGGGGCCGGCTGGAGCTGGAGTACACCACCGACACCCTGACCGGCCGCACCGCCGACGGCACGGAGGTCACCGCGCCGCCCGGCCGCACCGTCCTGCTGGACAACATGGTGGAGCACCTGGCCGACCCGGCCGTACCGCTGCTCGCGCCGCTCGCCGCGTGCGCGCCGTTCATGCACCTGGTGGAGGCCGTGCGGCGCGACGGGCCGGCCCGCCCGCTCCCGCCGAGCGCCGTCACCGGGACGGGTGGCCGGCCGGTCGTGAAGGGCGCCGACGAGCTCGGACGGCAGTGCGCCGAGGAGCTCGCGCTGTTCTCCGAGCTGCCGGTGCCCTGGCCGGGAGCGGCCTGAGCGGGCGCCTGGGAGGTCAGGAAAGCCACGTTCCCGGCCGCCAGGTTCAGGATCGTGGCTTTCCTGACCCCGCGGTCCGGTCGAGGCGGATCCGCACGGCGATGCCGGCGCAGACGATCACGGCGATGCCGCCGAGCACGGTCGGCCAGGTCAGCTCCTCGCCCAGGAGGAGCGCCGCCCAGGCGATCGTGAGCACGGGCTGCACCAGCTGCACCTGGCTGACCTGCGCCATGGGACCGATGGCCAGGCCGCGGTACCAGGCGAAGAAGCCGAGGAACATGCTCACCGCCGCGAGGTAGGCGAACGCGGCCCACTCGACCGGCGTCGCGTCGGGCGGCTGCCGGACGACCGACGCGGCGGCCAGGGCGATCATCAGCGGCGCGGCCAGCACGAGCGCCCACGAGACGGTCTGCCACGAGCCGAGCTCCCGGGCGAGCAGGCCGCCCTCCGCGTAGCCGATCGCGGCCGCGACGACGGCGCCGAACAGCAGCAGGTCCGCCGGGTCGAGCCGGCCGAACCCGCCGCCCTGCAGGGACGCGAACCCCAGCGCGGCGAGGGCGCCGATCACCGCCATGACCCAGAACGACCGGGGAAGGC
The DNA here is from genome assembly GCF_039543345.1 of Pseudonocardia adelaidensis. Lineage (NCBI taxonomy): Bacteria > Bacillati > Actinomycetota > Actinomycetes > Pseudonocardiales > Pseudonocardiaceae > Pseudonocardia > Pseudonocardia adelaidensis. Next base: position 15,387 of record NZ_BAABJO010000009.1, read on the forward strand.
GCTCCCGCTCCCGCAGAACGGCCACGACCGCGGTCGCGACGGGCAGGAGCGCGATCACCACTGCGCCGTGAGCGGCCGGCACCGTCGTCAGCGCGTACGAGGTCAGCAGCGGGAAGCCGGCGACGATGCCGCCGGCCACCACGGCCAGCCGCACCCACTGACCGCCCGTGGGCGGGCGCTGCCGGGTCAGGACGAGCGCGGCGCCGGCGAGCACTGCGGCGCCGACCGCGCGGCCCGAGCCGATGAGCAGCGGCGACAGCCCCCCGACGGCGACGCGGGTGAAGGGCACGGTCAGGGAGAAGGACGCCACGCCCAGCAGGCCCCACCAGAGCCCGGACGATAACGACGCGGCGCCGCGGCGAGTAGCGCTACTGTCTACTGACATGTCCGACGATAGCAGTGCGCGGATCGTGGCCGGGCTCCGCACGTGGATCGCGCAGGCACCCCCGGGCGCGCAGATGCCGTCCAACCGGGCGCTGATGGCGCGGTACGGGGCGAGTCCGGTGACGGTCCAGAAGGCGATGCGGACGCTCGGCGCGCTCGGGCTCGTCGAGAGCCGCCCCGGCGTCGGCACGTTCGTCCGTGCGGTGCGGACCGCCCGCGCGCTCGACTACGGCTGGCAGACCGGCGCGCTCGGGGCACCGCGGGCGCGCATCCCGACGCTGTCGACGCCCCTGCGCAGCGCGGCCCCCGACGCGATCGGCCTGCACGCCGGCTACCCCGACCGCACGCTCCTCCCCGAGCGCCTGGTGCGCACGGCGCTCACCCGGGCGGCACGGAGCACCGCCGCGCTCGTGCGCTCGGACGCGGCCGGCTCGCCGGAGCTGCGGGCCTGGTTCGCCACGGAGCTCGCCGAGGCGACCCCGGCCGGCGGCACCCCGCCGGCCGCGCGCGACGTGCTGATCGTGCCGGGCAGCCAGAGCGGGCTGAGCTCGATCTTCCGGGCGATCGTGGGCTTCGGCCGCCCGGTGCTCCTGGAGTCCCCGACGTACTGGGGCGCCATCCTCGCCGCGGCGCAGGCGGGCGTGCGCGCCGTCCCCGTGCCCAGCGGGCCGGACGGCCCCGACCCGGACGAGCTCGCGCGCGCGTTCGAGGAGACCGGGGCCCGCCTGCTCTACGCCCAGCCCAACTACGCCAACCCGACGGGCGCGCAGTGGTCGCGGGAGCGGGCGGAGCGGGTGCTCGACATCGTCCGTGCCCGCGGCGCGTTCCTCGTCGAGGACGACTGGGCGCACGACTTCGGCATCGACGGCGCCGCCCGCCCCCTCGCCGCGCACGACGAGGCGGGACACGTGATCTACGTGCGCTCCCTGACCAAGAGCGTGTCACCGGCGGTGCGGGTGGCTGGGGTGATCGCCCGTGGCCCGGTCCGGGACCGCATCCTCGCCGACCGCGGCGCCGAGTCGATGTACGTCAGCGATCTCCTCCAGGCCGCCGCGCTCGACGTCGTCACGCACCCCGGATGGCGCACCCACCTGCGCCACCTCGGCCAGCAGCTGCGGGCGCGCCGCGACCTGCTGGTCGACAGCCTCGCCGAGCACGTCCCGGACGCCCAGCTCGACCACGTGCCCCGCGGTGGCCTGCACCTGTGGGCCCGCCTGCCCGACGGCACCGACGTGGACCGGCTCACCCGCGACTGCGAGACCGACGGCGTGCTGATCGCGCCAGGCACCGAGTGGTTCCCCGCCGAGCCGTCCGGCCCCTTCGTCCGGCTCAACTACACCGGCCCCGACCCCGAACGGTTCCCCGACGGGGCCCGCGTGATCGGGCGCGCGCTCGCCCGGCAGGCCCCGGCGGACCGGTCCGCGCCCCGGGTTCAGGAACCGCGTGGATGACGTGTCGCGTCGGGTGCGGCGCTGCCAACCAGCTCCTCCAGCACCGGACCGACCCTCGCCGCCACCGCCTCGTCGACGAGGGCGACCTCGTCGACGAGCAGCGCGCACGTCGCCGCGAATGCCCGGTGCACCTCCGCGGGGTCGGGCGACCGGACCAGGGTCGCGGCGAGGGGGGCCGTCACCGCCCGCGGGAGGTCGTCGACGCCGCGGCCCTGGACGGTCGCCAGGTCGTGCCGCAGGCAGGCCAGTGCGATGACGTGCTCCCGCATGCCACCGATCATGTGCTCGGCCTGCCAGATCCGCCCTGGACCGATCGCCGGGCGCGCGTGCAGCGCGTGGAGCCAGGTCCATCCGACGAGCCGCGTCGCCGGTGCGGGCGGCGCGACATCGCCGTCCAGTGCCTCGCCGAACACCAGCACGAAACGGGGTCCGGTCGGCCGGAACCGGTCGAAGGGCCAGAAGGAGATGTCGACCTGCAGCGTGTCGGCGCGCAGGAAGACGCGGTAGAGCGTGTCCGCGCGGATGACGTCGAGGTGGTCGACCGCGGAGTGCTCGCGGCGCATGAGATCGGTCCGGTCCGCGACGACCGCGTCCCGATCGACGTTCGCGCCGACCCGCAGGGCGAGGTCGATGTCCGACCACCGGTCCTGGCGGCCGGATGCGGTCGAGCCGACCAGCGCGGCAGCGGCGATCCGTCCGTCGCGGCGCGCCCTGTCGAGCAGGGTCTCCTGCAGCCGACCACGCGTCCCCTCGGTGAACACCCGGTCACCCCCCTGCTCGTCGAGCCATTCGGGTGCGAACAGTGACCACACCTCGGCGTCGTATCGGGTGCCGCGATGCAGGTACCGCTCCCGGAGCGCGCCGTCGCGATGCATGCCGAGCCTGCGGGCGACCGCGATACTCGCGACGTTCTGGGGTGCCACCCACCACATCCGCCACGAGGTCCGACAGCCTGATGAACCGGCCCACGAACTCGCGCCCTCGATCGATGTGGGCCAGGAACTCCTCGGCGTGCTCGAGCCGCAGTGGGCGCGGTGCGGCCCCGTCGCCGAGGGACGTGCCTTCCGGCGAGACGGCCGTCATCGACGCACTCCCTTCCCCTTTGAGATATCAGATGCTCATTTTGCTGTATCAATGCGGTGATAGGCTCACTCGGTGGGTGACATCCATCCCGTGCTCACGGGCACGCCTCACATCCCCGCCCTGTTGCTGGTCGGCCGTGAGGACGCGGGCCTCGGCCGCACCAGCCAGGCCTACCGGGCGATCAGGCGCCAGATCATCGACCTGACACTGCCACCCGGCAGCAGCTTCACCGAGACGTCGCTCGCACGGCAATGGCACATCAGCAAGACCCCGGTGCGCGAGGCGCTCGCCCGGTTGCGGCGCGACGGGCTCGTGACCGCGCTCCCGCGCGCCGGGTACGTCGTCAGCCCGATCACGCTCCGGGACACCGACGATCTCTGTGCGATGCGGACGCTGCTGTCCGCCGAGGCCGCCGCCGCTGCCGCGCGCCGTGGCGTCGGGGCGCCCGCGCTCGACCGGCTCGACGAGCTGTCCCGGGTGCCCGTCGCGCTCGCCGCGGGCGAGGTCGGGCAGGAGGAGTCGCTGCGGGCCGGGATCGAGTTCGAGGCCGTCATCGCCAGCTCCTGCGGCAACGACCGCCTCGCCAAGGCGGTGGTCGACGTGGTCGACGAGCTGGAGCGGGTGCTGCGGATGGCCGCGTTGATCGCTCCGGAAGCCGCGAGCCCGCCCGGGGAGCTGCAGGCCATCGTCGAGCGGCTGCGCGCGCGGGACGTCGACGGCACCCACTCGGCCGTGCGCGAGCGGTGCGAACGCGTGCGGCGCGACGTGCTGCTGGTCCTGGCCAGGAGCACGTCGGTCAGCAGGGCGAACATCGAGATGCCGCCGGCGGTGCTCCCGCCGGCCACGCCGGCGTGAGGAGAAGTCCCGCGGCGCCCCCCGGGCGGTCCGGCAACGCGCCGTTCACGCGTCCCGTCCCCCGTCCCAACGGCCGCAGGGCACGACCGCGAACCCCCGGCTGGGGAACACGGTGTCCATGAAGAAGTCGTGCATCGCCGGGTCGCCGTCGGCGCACCCGTCGCGCAGGACCGTCAGGCGGTAGCCACGGTCCGCGGCGTCGTAGCAGGTCGCGGCGACCATCGCGCTGGTCGCGACGCCGGCGACCGCGAGCGTGTCGACACCGCGCGCGCGGAGCACGAGGTCGAGATCCGTGCCGGCGAACGCGCTGGCACGCCGCTTCAGGACGACGACGTCCTCCTCGGCGACCGGCAGATCGACCTCGGTCCCGGCCGATCCCTCGTGGAACGCATCCCCGGCGTCGTGGAACGACCGGAACATCGCGTTGCCCGCCGGCAGGTCGGCCCCGTTGCGGCGGAGGCCGAAGTGCACGAACACGACGAGGGCACCGGCCGCGCGAGCGCGCGGGAGCAGCTCGGTGAGCGGCGGCACGACCTGCCGGGCGAACGGGTAGTCGGCCGTGATGCCCCGCTGGATGTCGCCGATGACCAGCGCGGAGTTCATGACGCGCTCCCGGCAGGCCGCTCCATCCGTCGCCCGGTGGTCGGCAGCACGGCGATGCCGGCCGCGTGGTCCGGCGGGGTCGATGGGACCTTCATCGGGACGACTCCTTCACTCGTGGGCGGCTGAGATCAGAGTATGACCTCTCTGAGATGCCAACAACTCTGATTGAGGTCTCAGGCCTTGCCATTGACGCAACCGGCGGGTTGTCATAGTCTGAATTGCAACCAACGGATTGCTATATCAGACCGGTGCCCGGGAGGACCCGATGTTCGACCCACTTGCCATGGTCATCGCCGACAAGGCGACCGTGCAGCACGTGATGTCCGGTTGCCCGGACGCACCGACGACACCCGACCGCCCGCCCCGGCAGCGCCTCCACCGGCCGCGCCGGTTGGTGGTCACGGCTCTGCGGCGCCTTGCCGACCGGATCGAGCCGGAGTGCGTCCCGGCCTCGTGACCGGGTCATGTGTCGCACGCGCGGCGGGGCATGTGCAGATGGCAACGATGATCCACACCTACTTGCCGTCGGCTCGTCGACCACTACGAGCGGTTGCGGGCCATGTTCGGACCGGATCGCGCGCAGGAGTTCGTGCGCCTCTTCCTCACCGCCGGCGTCGGGCACTGCCGCGGCGGCGCCGGTGCGCAGCCGGCCGACCCGCTCGCCGCCCTCGTCGGCTGGGTGGAGAACGGCGAGGCGCCCGTCACCCTGGACGGCGAGCGGCTCGACGGGAACGGCGCGACCACCGCAACGCGCCCGATCTGCCCGTACCCACCGTCGCCCGCTGGAACGGCCAGGGCGACCCGAACGACGGCAGCGCCCATCATGCGACGAGACGACTCGGATGGCGGTCCCGCGCCCCGGAGCGCCCCACTTTCACAGGGTCAGGAACGTCAGCGCATCGCCGCGTTGCCCGCGTCCTGGGCCTGCTGCAGCCCCTCCGCCACCGGGGTACGGCCGGCGAACACCTCGTTCAGGATCGGGTTGAACGCGGTGGACGCGGCCTCGAACTTCGGGCCGGAGGGCGCCGGGATCGTTGCGGTGCCGCCCTCGTCGCCGAAGAAGCGGGTGTCGACGCCCTGCCCCTCCCAGTAGTCGTAGTACTCCTGCTGCGCGCCGGTCACGGCGGGCAGCGCCGCGCCCTCCGCCCCGACGAAGGAGGCGCCCTCGGCCGAGCCCAGCCAGCGCAGCACCTTCAGGATGGCGTCCCGGCGGGGGCTGTCGGCGTTGCCGGCGGCGATCACGCTGTTGACGACGCTGACCCGGCCCGCGGGGCCGCCCAGCAGTGGCGCGATGCCCCACTCGAACGTCGCGCCGTCGCCGATGTTCTTGAGGTTGTAGGTGCCGGACTGGAAGAGGGCCATCTTGCCCTGGAGGAACTGGTCGCGGCTGAAGTCGCCGTTGTCGTTGGTGTCGGCCGCCGACGGCGCCACGTGCTCGGTGTTGATCAGCTTCACGAGGTAGTCGAACGCCTCGACGGTCTTCGGGTCGGTGAAGGTCAGCGTCTCGTCGGGGGCCTGGATGCGGCCGCCGTTGGAGCCGACGAAGTCGTAGTAGATGGCCTGCAGGTCGCGGCCCGCGTTGAAGCCGTACTGGGTGATCGCGCCCGGGTCGAAGCCGGGCTGGTCGGCCGTGCGGCCCGCGCTGTCGCGGGTGAGCCTGCGCGCGGCGGGCAGGAACGTGTCGGCGGCCGGGTCGGTGGGGTTCCAGGTGAGGTTGTCCGGGTCGACGCCCGCGGCCGCGAGCATGGCCTTGTTGTAGTAGACGACGATGCGGCCGTCGGTGAGCGCCGGGACGCCCCAGAGCGTGCCGTTCCGCGAGTACTGCTCCACCGCGGCCGGCACCCAGCTCGCGACGTCGCCTCCCAGCTCCTTGCCGACGTCGATCAGCTTGCCGCCGTCGGCGAGCGACCCGAAGTTGGAGCTGTTGAGCCAGTAGACGTCCTCGGCCGTGCCGCTCGCGACGTCCAGGTTGAGGCCGGTGAAGTAGTCGCTCCACGGCACGACGTTCAGCTCGACCCGCACGTCCGGGTTCTGCTGGCTGAACTCGTCGAACGACTGCTCGTACGCGGTGGCGACGTCCTCGTCCCAGAGCCGCACGGTGACCGTGGTGACGCCCTCGTCGGAGGGGGCGTCGTCCGGGGCGGCAGGCGAGCAGGCGGCCAGCGCGAGTGCGGCGGCCACGGCCGTGACGAGGGGGCGCAATCTCATGGGGACTCCCTACCGGAACCCGGTGATCGTGATCGAGCGGACGACGTGGCGCTGGAACGCGAGGAACAGGATCGTGAGCGGCAGGACCGCGATGGTGGTGGCGGCCATGACGATCGTCCAGTTGGAGTTGTACTGGGACTGCAGGGCCGCGGTCGCGACCGTCAGCACCTGCCACTGCCGCCCCGTGGTGATCACCAGGGGCCACAGGAAGTTGTTCCAGTGCGTGACGACGGTGATGATCGCGAGCGTCGCGAGGATCGGCCTGCTCACCGGCACGACGACGTGCCACAGGATGCGCAGGGTGCCCGCGCCGTCGAGCTTCGCGGCGTCGAGCAGGTCGCCGGGGATGCCCTTGAAGTACTCCCGGAGCAGGAAGATCCCGTACGGGTGCCCGAACACGTACGGCAGCACGAGCGCCCAGAACGTGTTGCGCATGCCGAGGTCGGCGAACACCGCGTACAGCGGGATGATCGTGACGACCTGCGGCACCATCAGCGTGGCCACGTACAGCCAGAACACCGCGTCCCGGCCCGGGAAGCGCAGGCGGGCGAAGGCGTAGGCGGCGAACACCGAGAACACCAGCTGCCCCACCAGGATCACGGCCACGACCTGTGCGGTGACCGCGACCGGCGCCACGAAGTCGTAGCGGTCGCCGAACAGCTCGGCGAAGTTCACCAGGGTCGGCGGGTCCGGCGGGGTGAGCACGGGCTCGGACGCGAACTGCAGCGGGGACTTGAGGGCCGTCTGCAGGCTCAGCAGGAACGGGGCGAGCGTCGCGACCGCGCCCAGCACCAGGAGCAGGTACGTTCCGGCGGTCCTCATGTCGACAGGTCGTAGGTCGTGCGGCGGGCGAACCACCGCTGCTGGACGAGGGTCACCGCCACGAGCAGCACGAACAGCACCAGCGCCATCACCGCGGCCTGGCCGACCGCGCGCTGCTCGAAGGCCTCGTAGTAGATCCGGCCCGCGACGACGTCGGTGACGCCCTGGGGGCCGCCGTTCGGGGTGAGCGCGTAGACGGAGTCGAACACCTGGAAGCTCGAGACCACCCCGGTGACCAGCACGAAGAACGTGGTGGGCCGCAGGAGCGGCAGGGTGACCCGCCAGAACCGCTGCCACGGGGTCGCCCCGTCGAGCATCGCGGCCTCGTGCACGGTGTCCGGGATCGCGCGCAGCCCGGCCGAGAAGAAGAGGGCGACGTAGCCGACCTGCGTCCACACCGTCACCGCCGCCACGGACGGCAGCGCGAGCGCGGGGTCGGCGAGCCATTCGACGCGCCGGCCGAGCAGCGCGTTGAGCGCGCCGTCGGTGGGGGCGAGGACCCACCGCCACACCACGCCGAGCACGAGTGGCGCGCAGATCCACGGCAGCACGTACAGCACCCGGAACGCGGCCGACCCGCGCAGCCCGCGGTTCAGCAGCAGCCCCGCGACCAGCCCGAGCACGGTCTGCGCCGGGATCACGATCGCCACGAACACGGCGGTGGTCAGCAGCGAGCGGGCGAACCGGCCGTCGACGGCCACCGCGGTGAAGTTCTCGAACCCGACGAAGGTGCGGGGGCCGATCAGGTCCCAGCGCTGCAGCGCGAGCCCCGCGACCACGAGGATCGGCAGCACCAGGAACGCGCTGATGCCGAACAGGCTGGGTGCGAGCAGCAGGTAGGCCGTGCGCGTGTCGCGGCGCGCTCCCTGCCGCCTGCCGGCCATCCGCCCCCCGAGAGGATCATGTGTAGAGCGTGAACGGCGGGTACGTGCCGTTGACGTAATGATCGCCCACCTCGCGCCGCTTGTACGCCACGGGGTCGTGCAGGGTGTGGGTGCGGACGTTGCGCCAGAACCGGTCCAGCCCGACCGCATTGCTGGTGGCACGGGCGCCGGTCACGTCGAAGATCGTGTTCGTGACGCCGAGCGCGACGTCCGTGGCCACCACCTTGAGCGCAGCCACGTGCTCGGCGAGCTCGCCGCGGGCGTCCCAGGTGAGCGCGGCGCCGGCGGCGTCGGCGCGGTCGAGGTGGTCGGCCACGCACGGCGGTGGTCTCCAGCCTGCCGCCGAACTCGCGCTCGAACGCCGGGGCGAGCAGCTGCGTGAACGCCAGCACGTGCGGCTGGTTGACCATCGCGCGGATCGTCGCGCCGGTGAGGTCGGCGGGCGCGCCGGCCGGCAGCGAGGTGGCCGTTCCCTCGCAGGCGGCGAGGCCGAGGCCGAGAGCACCCGCCCCGAGTGCGGAGCGCCGCAGGAGGCGGCGGGACAGGACAGGCGACATCGGGGACTCCGGGAAGCCGAGCACGGAGGGGGAACGGGGCCGGGCGTCAGGCCGGACAGACCGCCGTGCTCGTGCGGCAGAGGTCGACGTGGTGGCGGCGGACGAGCGCAGCGCTCATGCCCTCCTCCTCCGGGTCGAGACATCAGATGCCGCGAGGAACGGTAGAGAAACCCGCCCCCGTAATCAAAGCTCCGACGCATCTGCGATGGACGTCACGCCGAATTGTCGGGACATCGACCGGCATTGCCCATTCATTGGGAACGAATTGTCCGGACCATTACGACGAGTTTGCATTTCCGGCGCCGCCGTGCTGCGCTGGAAATGCTTTCTGTGCCCGTTCCCCGAGGAGAACCTCCCGTGTCCCTGACCGCCCACTGGTTCCTGCCCACCTACGGCGACGGCCGCCAGCTCGTCGGCGGCGGCCACGGCGTCGGCGTCGGCTCCGCAGGCGGCGTCCGCCCCGCCTCGATCGGCTACCTCACGCAGGTCGCGCGGGCGGCCGAGCAGGTGGGGTTCTCCGGCGCCCTCACGCCCACCGGGGCGTGGTGCGAGGACGCCTGGCTCACCACGGCGATGCTGGTGGGCGAGACGGAACGGCTGAAGTTCCTCGTCGCGTTCCGACCGGGGTTCGTCTCCCCCACGCTCGCCGCGCAGATGGCCGCCACCTACCAGCGGCACTCGGGCGGGCGGCTGCTGCTCAACGTCGTCACCGGCGGTGAACCGTCGGAACAGCGGGCGTACGGCGACTTCCTCGACAAGGACGCGCGCTACCGCCGCTCCGGGGAGTTCCTGGAGGTGGTGCGGGCGCTGTGGCGCGGGGAGGAGGTCGACCTGCACGGCGAGCACGTGCAGGTCGAGGGCGCGCACCTGGACCGGCTGCCCGACCCGGTGCCGCCGCTGTACTTCGGCGGCTCCTCCCCCGCCGCACTGCAGGTGGCCGCCGAGCACGTCGACGTCTACCTGACCTGGGGCGAACCGCCGGCGCAGGTGGCCGAGAAGATCGCCGCCGTCCGGGTGCTCGCCGCGAAGCACGGCCGGAACGTCCGCTTCGGCATCCGCCTGCACGTGATCACCCGCGACACCTCCGAGCAGGCATGGGCCCACGCGGAGTCGCTGCTCGCGGCGATCGACCCGGCCACCATCGAGCGGGTGCAGGCCGGGCTCGCGCGCAGCGAGTCGGAGGGGCAGCGGCGGATGCGCGCCCTGCACGGCGGCTCGACGGCGAGCCTGGAGGTGTCACCGAACCTGTGGGCGGGCGTCGGGTTGGTGCGCGGCGGGGCCGGTACCGCACTCGTCGGCAGCCACGGCGAGGTGGCCGACCGGATCGCCGAGTACCACGCGCTGGGCATCGACGAGTTCGTGCTCTCCGGCCACCCCCACCTCGAGGAGGCCTGGTGGGTGGGCGAAGGCGTGCTGCCCATCCTGCAGCGGCGCGGCCTCTGGCAGCCACCCGGCGGGGCGAACCTCGCGCCCGCCCCGTCCCGGACCGTCCCGTTCGCGGCCGCCCGATGAGCAACGACACTGTGACCGCCCTGATCGAGGATCGCGCTCACGCCGCGGGAACGCGGACCGTCCTCACCGCGAGCCTCATCGGCACCACTGTCGAGTGGTACGACTTCTTCCTCTACGCGACGGCCGCGAGCCTGGTGTTCCCGAAGCTGTTCTTCCCCGTCGGCGACGAGGTCGTGGCCACGTTGCTGGCGTTCGGCACGTTCGCGGTCGGGTTCGTGGCCCGGCCCATCGGCGGGGTCCTCTTCGGGCACGTGGGCGACCGGATCGGGCGCAAGCGCACGCTCGTCGCCACGATGCTGCTGATGGGCGGGGCCACGGCGCTGATCGGCCTGCTGCCGTCCTACGCGACGATCGGTGTCGCCGCGCCCGTGCTGCTGGTCCTGCTGCGGGTGCTGCAGGGCCTCGCGGTCGGCGGTGAGTGGGGAGGCGCGGTGCTGCTCGCCGTCGAGAACGCGCCGCCGGGAAGGCGCGCCCGCTACGGCAGCGTGCCCCAGATCGGGCTCGGGCTCGGCCTCGCGCTGGGCACCGGCGCGTTCGCGCTGCTCGGCGAGGTTCTGGACGACGAGGCGTTCCTGGCCATCGGCTGGCGGGTCGCGTTCGTCCTGAGCGTGGTGCTGGTCGCGGTCGGCCTGCTGGTGCGGCTGCGGATCATGGAGACGCCGGAGTTCCAGCGCCTGCGCGAGAGCGGCGCCACCGTGAAGGTGCCGGTGGTGCAGGTCTTCCGCACGCGGGCCCACCGCCGCGGCATCGCGGCCGGGATGCTCGCGCGCTGGGCAGAGGGCGCCGCGTTCAACACGTGGGGCGTCTTCGCGATCACCTACGCGACCGCCACCGTGGGGATGGACCGGGTGGTCGTGCTGCTCGCCGTCACCGCGGGCGCGCTGCTGATGGCCGTCGTCGCGCCGGTCGCCGGGCTGCTGGCCGACCGCCACGGGCGCAGGCTCGTGTTCGGCACCGGCGCCGCCGGGTTCGGCCTCACGGTGATCCCGTCGTTCCTGGCGGTGCAGACCGGGTCGCAACCGCTCGTCGTCGCGATCCTGCTGATGCAGCTCGGCGTCTGGTACGGCCTGATGACCGGCGCCGAGTCCACCCTCTTCGCCGAGCTGTTCGACACCGACGTCCGCTACACCGGCATGTCGCTGGTGTTCCAGGGCTCGGGCATCTGGGCATCCGGCCTCACCCCGATCGTGCTCACCGCCCTGCTCGCCGCCGGCGGCGGCAGCCCGTGGTGGCCGGCCTCCTACCTGGCGGGCACCGCGGTCGTGAGCCTCACGGCGGTGCTGGCCATGCCCCGCTGGATCGGATGGCGCCCCGCGTGGACGGGGAACACGCACTGGTGACCATGAGCCTGCCTACTCACCCACAGGTGCCCCGATTGCCCGATGTGGGTGCGCATTCATGGCATTGTGCGGACCCCACCGAGATCACGTCCGCCGGAACACCACTCCAACGATTCATCCTGTTTGCCTCCCCGCGGGATCCTGGAGTACTCATCGCAGTATGGTGATCGCTGCGGACGGCAGGGTGCGGGCTCCGCACGAGGAATGCGCGGCCGGGCGCGCGGTCGACGAAAGCCGGCCGGCCTGGCGGCCGGCCGTGTGCGGCGACCTGCCCGGGCCGCGTTCGGCCGAATTCCTGGCCAGCCAGGGGATTCACGAATCGAACGCCCGGGTCTACGGCAGGCATTTCCCGATCGCGGTCGACGAGGCACGTGGGAGCTTCCTGCGCGATGTCGACGGGAACGTGTTCATCGACTTCCTGACCGGCGCGGGCGTGCTGTCCCTGGGCCACTGCCACCCGGAGCTGGTCGAGGTGGCGGCCGCCCAGCTGGGCCGGTTCGGGCACGGCCTGGACCTGCCCTCACCGGCGAAGGACGCGTTCGTCGAGGCACAGCTGTCGATGCTGCCGGGCCGGATGGCCGACCGGACGAAGGTCCATTTCTGTGGGCCGACCGGGGCCAACGCCGTGGACGCGGCCATCAAGCTGTGCAAGACCGCCACGGGCCGGGGCGACGTGGTGTCGTTCCAGGGCGGGTTCCACGGCACCACGCACGCCGGAATGGCGTTCAGCGGGCCGGTGGGCCCGAAGGCGCCGGTCCGGAACGGCGTGCCCGGGGTGCATTTCTTCCCGTACTCGCATTGCGTGGACTGCCCGTTGGGCCTGTCCCGGGGTGATTGCGCCGTCAACTGCGCCGAGTACCTGGAACGCGCGTTGCGCGACCCGAACGGGGGAGTTCCGCGACCGGCAGCGGTGCTGTTCGAGCTGGTGCAGGGCGAAGGCGGGGTCGTTCCCGCCGACCGGGAATTCGTGCAGCGGGTGCGGGCGCTGACCCGTGAGCTCGACGTGCCGCTGGTGGTCGACGAGGTCCAGACCGGCTGCGGGCGCACGGGCACGTGGTTCGCGTTCGAGCAGTACGGGATCGAACCGGACGTGATCGTGGCGTCGAAGGCGCTGTCGGGGATCGGCCAGCCGGTCGCGTTGATCATGTACGACGAGCGGCTCGACGTGTGGGCGCCCGGCGCGCACACCGGGACGTTCCGGGGCAACCAGGTGGCGTTCGCCGCCGGTGCGCGGGCGGTGGAGATCGTGCGCCGGGAGGGCGTGCTGGACAACGTGGCCGACCGCGGCGCGCAGATCGCTCGGCGACTGGCCGTGTTGGGCGGCGAGCCGTGGGTGCGGGACGTGCGCGGCATCGGCCTGATGTGGGGCGTGGAGCTCGCGGACCCGGCCACCGGGCGCCGGGCGGGGCCGCTCGCGGAGCGGGTGCAGGCCACCGCGCTGCGGCACGGTCTGATCGTGGAGCTCGGCGGCCGCGAGGACGCGGTGGTGCGCATGCTGCCGCCGCTCAACGTCACCGCGGACGTGGTCGACGCGGCGTGCGACATCCTCGTGGACGCCATCACCGCGTGCGCGGACGAGGTCGCCGCGGCGACGCGCCGCGCACCGGGCGTCCTGGCGGCCGGGGAGTGAACCCCGCCGACCGGGCCGCCGAGACGGTCCCGGCGGTCAGCGGCATGCGCCTGCTCGAACCGGTGCGCGGGCCCGACGAGACCGTTCTGAGCACCACTCTCGGCCTGGCCATCCCCCGGCAGCGCGGTTCGCTCGGTGCGCCGAGCAGCCTATCCACCGGGGACCGGGTGCTGGTGGACCGCACCCGCCGGCAGGACCTGCGGTGGCGGCCGGGCGAACGCCTCGAGCAGCTCTTCGAGGAGCGGTGCGACGAGCTGCGTCGCGTGCGGCGCGCCGACCAGCTCTGCGTCGACTCGCCGGGCCGCGCGCTCACCTACGACCAGATGGACGCGCGCGCCAACCGGCTGGCGCGGCACCTGCTGCGACGCGGCATCGGGCCGGGCCACCGCGTGGCCCTGCTGTTCGACGACGCCGTGGACGCGTACGCCGCCATGCTGGCCGTGCTCAAGGCGGGCGCGGCCTACGTGCCCCTCGACACGGCGTTCCCGGCCGACCGCATCGCCTACATCGTGCGGGACTCCTCCGCCGTCGCGGTGCTGTCACCGGCGCACCTGCGCCCGCACCTCCAGCTGGCCGGCTGCCCCGTGATCGCCCTGGACGACGTGGCGGACCGGATCGAGCAGGAGAGCGACCGGCGGGTGCGGGAGGACGAACGCGGACCGGTCGTGGACGCCGTCGCGTACGTGATCTACACGTCCGGCTCGACGGGACGGCCGAAGGGCGTCGCGGTCGGGCACCCGAGCATCGTCAACTTCGTCCGGGTCGCGGCCGAGACCTACGGCGTGCGCCGGGACGACCGCATGTACCAGGGCCTCACGATCGCGTTCGACTTCTCCGTCGAGGAGATCTGGGTGCCGTGGGCGGTGGGCGCCACGCTGGTGCCGAAACCGAGGGGCGGCAGCCTGCTCGGCGCGGACCTGCACGCGTTCCTCACCCAGCGCCGGGTCAGCGCCATGTGCTGCGTCCCCACCCTCCTGGCGACCGTGGAGGACGACCTGCCCGGGCTGCGGTTCCTCCTGGTCTCCGGGGAGGCCTGCCCGCAGGACCTGATCAGCCGCTGGTACCGGCCCGGCCGCCGGTTCCTCAACGTCTACGGCCCGACCGAGACCACCGTCACCGCGACCTGGACCGAGGTGCACCCGGACCGGCCGGTCACCATCGGGGTGCCGCTGCCGACCTACGCAACCGTCGTGCTGGACCCGGACGATCCCGGGCGGGCGTTGCCGCACGGCGAGGTCGGCGAGATCGGCATCGCCGGCATCGGACTGGCGGAGGGCTACGTCAACCGCGACGACCTCACCGCACGGGCGTTCGTCCCCGATTTCCTCGACATCCCGGGCAACGTCTCCCGTCGCATCTACCGCACCGGCGACCTCGGGCGGGTCACGCCGGACGGGGAGATCGAGTACCTCGGCCGGATCGACCTGCAGGTCAAGATCCGCGGCTACCGCATCGAGCTCACCGAGATCGAGTCGGTGATGCTGCGGTTCCCGGGCGTCGCCGGAGCGGTCGTGAGCACGTTCGAGGCGGCACCCGGGTGCGTCGAGCTCGTCGGCTACTACAGCCTGCGCAGCGACGCGGGCCCTTCGACGAGCAGCGGTTGGTGGCCCACCTCGGGGAACACCTGCCGCGCTACATGGTGCCCGCCTACCTGGAGCACCTCGCCGCCATCCCGATGACGTCGAGCGACAAGGCCGACCGCAAGAACCTCCCGCCCCCCACCGCGAGGCGCAGCGCCGCCCCCACCGGCGAGCCCGTCGAGCCGACGACCACCGCCGAACGGGCGCTCTCCGACCTGCTGGCACGGACGCTGGGCGTCGAGCGGGTCTCCACGACCGCGCACTTCTTCGACGACATGGGCGCGAACTCGCTGCTCCTCGCCCGGTTCGCCGCGGCGGTCCGCCGGGACGGCCGGTACCCCGCACCGTCGATGCAGCAGATCTACCAGAACCCGACGGTCGCCGCGCTCGCCGCCGCCCTCGACGTCGCCGGGCCACCACCCACCGACGAGACGCCCGCAGCGGCCCCGGAGGTGACGAGGGCCGGCACCGCCCGCTACCTGCTGTGCGGCGCCACGCAGCTGCTGGTGTACCTCGGCTACACGTCGCTGGCCTCGATGGTCGGCCTGGCCGCACTGGCCTGGGTGCTGGACGCACCCGACGTCGTCGGGTCCTGGCGGCGCTCGCTGGTCGTCGCCGTCGTGGCCTTCCTCGCGCTCAGCGCGTTGCCGGTGCTCGCGAAGTGGCTGCTGATCGGGCGGTGGCGGCCCCGCGAGTTCCCGGTGTGGGGAGCCACCTACCTGCGGATGTGGCTGGTGCGCACGCTCCTGCGGCTCAGCCCGCTGAACGCGTTCGTGGGCACGCCGATCCACAACGTCCACCTGCGGATGCTGGGCGCGCGCATCGGCGCGGGCGCGGTGATCCTCGCGGGCGCGCCCGTGGTGACGGATCTGATCACGGTCGGCCCCGGCACCATCGTGCGCAAGAACGCCCAGTTCACCGGGTACCGGGCCGAGGCGGGGCGGATCCGGACCGGACCGGTCACGATCGGCGCCCACGCCGTCGTCGCCGAGCAGACCGTCCTCGACATCGACACCGCGATCGGCGACGGCGCCCAGCTCGGGCACGCCTCGTCGCTGCACCCCGGCCAGCGCGTACCGGACGGCGAGATCTGGTACGGCTCACCCGCCCGGCGCGGCGACGAGGACCACCGGCTGGTCGACTCCGTCCACTGCGGGTGGGTGCGCAGGCTCCTCTACAGCCTGTGGAGGCTCTTCAACGCCCTCGTCCTCCTGGGACCCATCGCCCTCACGGTGATGGCCGAGGTCTGGCAGTGGGCGGTGCGGAACGGGATCGCACCCGCCGTCGACGTCGCCGTCGCGGGCGGCAGCGCCGCCGCGTTCCTGAGTGTCCTCGGCTGGTCGGCCCTCGCCCTCTTCGGCGGCCTGCTCACCGGGCTGGTCTTCGTGATCGCCGTTCCCCGGCTGCTGTTCCCGTTCCTGCGCGCGAACGTGGTCTACCCGCTGTACGGGCTGCGGTACGGCGTCCACCGCACGGTGCTCCGGCTGACGAACCTGCCCGCCTACACGGCCCTGTTCGGCGACAGCTCCGCGATCCCGCACTACCTGCGCGCGATCGGCTGGCACTTCGGCGCGCCGTTCGTGCAGAGCGGCTCGAACTTCGGGGTCGCGGTCGGGCACGAGTCCCCCGTGCTGACCACGATCGGCAGCGGCACCATGGTCTCCGACGGCCTCGCGGTGATGAACGCCGACTACTCCGCCAACGCCTTCCGGCTGCGCGAGGTCCGGATGGGCCACCGCAACTTCCTCGGGAACAACATCGCCTTCCCGCCGGGTGCGCGCGCCGGCGAGAACTGCCTGCTCGCCACCAAGGTCCGGATCCCGATCGGCGGGCCGGTCCACCGCGACGTCGGCCTGCTGGGGTCACCGGCGTTCGTGATCCCCCGCTCGGTGCACCGTGACGGGGCGTTCAGGGAGCTCGACAACGAGGAAGCGCGGCGCCGCCTGCTGCGCCACAAGAACCGGCACAACACGGTCACCGTGCTCATCTACCTCGCCGCCGGGCTCGTCGACCTCTACGTGATCGCCTTCCTGAGCGTGCTGGCGCTCGAGACCTTCGCGCGCGCCGGGCTCTGGGTCGCGCCGGTGGTCACCATCGCCGGGCTGCTCTTCGGCATCTCGTTCCACGTCCTGCTGGAACGCGCCATCACCGGGTTCCGCCCGTTGCGACCCATGTTCTGCTCCGTCCTCGATCCCCGGTTCTGGGAGCACGAGCGGTTCTGGAAGATGACCCTCGGCGCCGCCCTGGGGCTGTTCAACGGCACCCCGATGAAGAACGTTCTGTGGCGGGCGCTCGGCGTGCGCATCGGCCGTCGGGTCTTCGACGACGGCTGCGGCATGCCCGAGAAGACGCTCGTCACCATCGGCGACGACGTCACGCTGGGCGCCGGCACCACCATCCAGGCCCACTCGCTCGAGGACGGCGCCTTCAAGTCCGACCACGTCGTCATCGGTGCCCGAAGCACCATCGGCCCGAACGGGTTCATCCACTACGGCGTGCACATCGGAGCCGAGACCCTGGTCGACACGGATGCCTTCCTCATGAAGGGCACGGAGACGGCACCCCGGTCGCGCTGGAGCGGCAACCCGGCCACCGAGCAGCGCGAGGCCGCCGCGCTCCGCCCGCGGTGAACGACGACCATCCACGCGGCGGCACCTGGTACACCGCACCCATGACGACCGTGACCGATGTCGAGTACCACGCCGACGGCCGGACGATGATCGGCCGCCTCGCCGTGCCCGACGGCGACGACCCACGTCCGGCGGTTCTGATCGCCCACGAGGGCCCGGGCCTGGATGACCACCAGCGCGGCCGAGCGGATCAACTCGCCGAGCTGGGCTACGTCGCGTTCGCGCTCGACTACCAGGGCGACGGGGTACCGATGAGCGACCGTGCCGCGATGATGGCCCGGCTCGACGAGCTCTGGCACGACCCGGAGCGCACCCGCGCGCTGGCCCGCGCGGGCCTGGAGGTGCTGCTCGACCAGCCCCGCGCGGATCCCGCACAGGTCGCCGCGATCGGATACTGCTTCGGCGGTCACCTGGTCCTGGAGCTGGCCCGCGCCGGCACCGATCTCGCCGCCGTGGTCGGTTTCCACCCCCGCCTGGCGACGCCACGACCGACCGACGCAGCCAACATCACCGCGAAGGTGCTCGTGTGCATCGGCACCGAGGACCCACTGATCCCGGTCGGCGAACGGCTGACGTTCGAAGAGCACATGCGCGCGGCGGGCGTGGACTGGCGGATGAACCTGTACGGCGGTGCGCAGCACAGCTTCACCCATCCTCAGGTGGACCGCATCGAGGTCCCCGGGCTGCGGTACGACGAACTCTCCGCACAGCGATCGTGGCGGGCGATGCTCGACCTGTTCGGCGAGATGTTCGGCTGACAGGCACCCGGCTGGGCCGTTCGGGCGATCTCGCGGCCGCGCCGTCCAGGCCACCCGGAATCGTCAGTGCTCGATCGTATGTTCGAATCGTGCCGGGAATGGTGGACCTCATCGACCGGGCGGTGGACCTACCGCCCGGCCCCGAGCTGTCCACCCTCCTCGCCCGCCTTCCCTGGGCGGAGGTGCCCAACGCGCGCCTGGTCGAGGTGCTGCAGGCCCGCTCGCGACAGCTCGCACACGATCAGGCCCAGTTGTTCGCGGGCATGGCGGAGATCACCCGCGCCACCCCGGTGGCCGGGCTGCCCGACGACGCCGTGTCCCGGGCCGACGACGACTTCGAGTGGGCCTCGCACGAGATCGCCGCCGCGCTCACCTGGACCCCCACCACCGCCGATCGGGAACTCGACTTCGCCCAGATCCTGGTGCGCGGCCTGCCGCTGGTGTTCGCCGCCCTCGACCACGGGTTGATCGACCGGGGCAGGGCGAAGGTGTTCTGCGACCACCTGGACCCCGCCCGCGGCGAGCTCACCGAGGCGCAGATCCGGCGGCTCTGCGAACGCTTCGTGCCCCTCGCCCCGCGCCTGACCGCCCGGCAGCTGTCCCGGCGGCTGCTGGCGGCGATCCAGGCCATCGACCCCGACCACCACCGCCGCCGCTACGAGCGCGGGCTCCGCGAACGCGGGGTCGTCCTGCACCTCAACCGCGACGGCACCGCCACCCTGTCCGGCGAAGGCCTCCCACCCGAGGAGGCCGCCGCCGCGGCCGCCCGCCTCGATCGACTGGCCGAGGCAGCGCGACGGGCGGGGCATCCGGGGCGGCTGTCCCAGATCTCGGCAGATCTGTACCTGGGCATGCTGGACGGTTCGTTCCACGGCCTCACAGAGGCGCAGATCCTGGCCGGGCTGCTCACCCACCCTCGCCCCGAGGACCACACCACCGATCCAGACCACGTCTCCGATCCCGACGACACCGCGGCCTGCACCGGGAGCATCGCCGACGACGCCGGCAGCGAGGGCACGTGTACGGAGCACGCCGGCGACACGGGGGACACGGCCACCGCCGGCGGTGTGGCCGCGAGCGACCCGACCGCGACCACGAGCGACCCGACCGCGACCACGAGCGACCCGACCGCGACCACGAGCGACCCGACCGCGACCACGAGCGACCCGACCGCGAGCAACCCGACCGCCAGTGATCCGACCGGGACCAACCGGACCGCAGCTCACCCGACCGCAGCTGATCCGACCGCACCTGATCCGACCGCACCTGATCCGACCGCACCTGATCCGACCGCGCCTGATACGACGGCCGCCGGTGCGATGTCCGCAGGTGCCGGTGCGGACCGGTGGCGCGACGAACGGATCGGGACCCGCGAGGGCATCGAGATCCGGGCCGGCCTGACCACCCTCATGGGCCGCGACCAACGCCCCGCCGAGATCCCCGGCCTCGGCCCGATCGACGCCGAGACCGCCCGCACCGCAGTCGCCCGGCAACGCCGCGGCGCACAATGGCAGTTCGCCGTCGTCGACTCCCGCGGCTACCTCCTACTCGCCGGACCACTTCGCCGCCGGCCAGGCCGCACGCCGACCGGAGCCGGGCCGCCGAACCGGGTGCGCGGAGGCGTCGTCGAACTGCACCTCACCCTCGCCGAGCTGCGCCGGTTCGGCGCCGACCCCGACCTGACCGGCGACTGGGCCGGCGTCATCGCCGAGATCGCCGAACGGTGGGCCGACCGGCACCGCCTGTGGCGCGAACTCGACCGCAACCCCCGCGCCCGGTTCGCCCGCGGTGCCCTGGCCCTGCACGTGCGGGTCCGCGACCGCACCTGCGTCGGGCCCTGCTGCGACCGCTCGGCGCGGCGCTCGGATCTGGACCACACCATCGACCACGGCCGCGGCGGCGACACCGTGGAAGGCAACATCGGGCCCGGTTGCCGGCGCCACCACCCCGACAAGGACCGCGGCTGGAGGCTCTCCCAGCCCGAGCCCGGACATTTCGTGTGGATCTCCCCGCTCGGGCGGACCTACCGGACACGCGGCGAACCGATCCGGCCCGACCTACCCGACCCGGAACCACCACCCGAGGGGAGCGACCAGCGTGAGAACCCGGACACCGACCACGGCAACCCGCTCGACCTGCGGGTCCTGTGGCGGGAAGGCCGGGACCCGGCCCCACCACCGCCCTCGCCGGCTCCCGACACCGAGGAGGAACCGCCATTCTGAGAACGAGGACGTGCCGGACCGGTGGATACCGCTCCGCTCAGATCTGCGGCGTGATCGCCTGGAGCGCAGCGGAGGCCGTGACCGCGGCCGCCAGGTCCGCCAGCGCGGCACCGTGGGCGGCGGCCAGGGTGGCAGTCTGCTCCGTCAGCGTGGTGCGGTCGACGTAGCCGCCGTGGTCGAGGTACAGACCCGGGGACAGCACCTGCACCGCGAAGAAGCCGGCGAGCACGTTCCTCAGGTCGCCGAGGGCGAGGTAGTGGTGGCCGCTCGCCCCGGTGAGCACGGTGGCGGCCACCGTGCCCTGCAGCGGGGCGGTGGCCTCGCCCCACTTGCCGCGTTCGGTGCGCTCGAGGAGATCCTTGAGCAGCGCGCTGTAGGTGGCGCGGTAGACCGGGCTGCCGAACACCACACCGTCGGCGTCGGTGAGCGCCGCGATCACCGCGTCGGCGCCCGCATCGGACAGCTCGAGCAGCGACGTCGTGGCCCCCGCCTTCTCGGCCCCGGCGAGCACCCCGGCCACCGCCGTGGCCGTGCGGCCGCCCGGCTCCGGCCCGGCGACCACCCCCAGCACGTGTGTCATCGGTCCTCCTCGATGTGCGCGGCGAGACCGTAGCGGCCCCGGTGGAAGAGCAACGGGGAGCGGGTGGCGTCGGCACCGAGGTCGTGCACCCGGCCGGCGACGATCGTGTGGTCGCCCCCGTCGTACTCCCGCCAGAGCGTGCAGCCGATCCACGCGCACGCGCCCTCGAGCACCGGCGCGCCGTACGGCCCGGGCCACCACCTCACGCCGGCGAACTTGTCCACCCCGGAGCGCGCGAACCCGCCGGACAGGTGCTGCTGGTCGGCGGCCAGCACGTTCACGCAGAACGCGCCGGCCGCCCTGATCCGCGGCCACGTCGACGAGGTGCGCGACGGGGCGAAGCTGATCAACGCGGGGTCCAGGGACAGCGAGGCGAACGACTGGCACGTGAACCCCAGCGGCCCGTCGGGCCCGGCCGCCGTGACCACGACGACGCCGGATGCGAAGTGCCCGAGGACCTCCCGCATCGTCGCGGGCTCGACGACGACCGTCACGGCTGCAGGTCGGGCCGCGGCGGAATGCGCTCCCCCGCCTCCACCGCCACCGACAGCCGGTTCTCGGCCGGTGGTAGCGGGCAGGTGGCGTGGGCCGTGAAGGCGCACGGCAGGTTGACCGTGCGGTTGAAGTCGATCGTGACGCGGCCGTCGGAGTCGGGGTCGGCGAGCGCCACCGAGCGCCCGCCGCCGTAGGTTGTGACGCCGGATGTGGCGTCCCGGAAGTGCAGGGACAGCCCGCCTGCCTTGCCGGGGAACGCGACGAGCTCGTGCTCGGCGCCGCCGAGGGTGAAGCGGACGACGCCGACGGCGGTCGGGAAGTGCTGCAGCCCGTCCACCACGGCGCCGACGGTCAGCCGCTTCGGCTCCGGGTACGCCTCGAAGCGGCCCGCGACGACCCACCGCTCGTCCACGTCGAACGCGGGCGCTCCGGTGAACGCGGTGCGCGTGATCGCGTGGGGGTCCCGGACCCGCAGCGCGTAGTCGTCGGTGCGGCGGATCACCTCGACCCGCCGCTCGCCGATCTCCACGAGCACTCCCGGCTGCCCGTCCACCGGCTCCAGGCGCACGGTCCCGGTGACGGGGACGCCGTCCACCGCGGCGTCCCCGTCGGCGGTGAGCTCGACGCCGCCGTCACCGGTGGCGCGCCAGGTGCCGGGGATGCCGTCGAAGCCGCGGGCCGTGCCGTCGAGCCAGTGCAGGGCGGTGAGGCTGAGCCAGCCGTGCGGGGTACGCAGCTGCTCCTCGCGCTCACGATGCCAGGTGTCCCACTCCTGCCGGAGCGGGGACTCGATCGTGGTCATGCGCTCTCCTTCCTGGTCGACGGTGCGTGCGGGTGGCGCAGGCCGAGGTGGTCGCGCAGGGTCGGTCCGGGGTAGGCGGTGCGGTAGCTGCCGAGGTCCTGCAGTTCGGGGACGACCTCGGCGACGAACCGGTCGAGGCCGCCGGGTGTCAGGTGCGACACCAGGATGAAGCCGTCGCAGGCGTCACGCTGCACGAACTCGTCCATCCGGGCGGCAACGGTGCGGGGCGAGCCGATGAACGACTGGCGGCCGGTCTTCTCGATCACGACCTCGCGGATCGAGAGTCCGCCGTGCGCGGCCGCGAAGTCCCGCCATTCCTGCGCGACGGCCCGTGGGTCGCGCGCGTGCCGTACCCGGCCGCGCGTGATCGAGACGTTCTCGACGTCGGGATCGACGTCGGGCAGCGGACCGTCCGGGTCGTACTGCGACAGGTCACGGCCCCACACCTGCTCGAGGAACGCGATCGCGGTCTGCGGGGAGACCTGCTGGCGGCGGATCCGCCCGGCCTCCTCCTGCGCCTCGGCGTCGGTGTCGCCCAGCACGAACGTGACGCCCGGGAGCACCTTGAGGTCGGCGCCGCTGCGGCCGTGCTGCGGGAGCCGGGCCTTCACGTCGGCGTAGAACGCCTGCCCGGCCTCCAGCGTGCCGTGCAGGGTGAAGATCGCGTCGGCGGTGGCCGCGGCGAAGTCGCGGCCCTGGGCGGAGTCGCCTGCCTGGATGAGCACCGGGTGGCCCTGCGGGCCCGGCGGCAGCGGGAGCCGGCCCCGCACGTCGAACTGCGGGCCGAGGTACTCGATCTCGGCACGCCGCGAATCCCCCCGCGCTGAATCCCAGAGGGCCCGGGTGACGGCGACGACCTCGGCCGCCCGCTCGTAGCGCTGCTCGCGGGGCAGGAAGCCACCGCGGCGGAAGTTCTCGCCGGTGAACGCGTCGGACGTGGTGACCATGTTCCACGCCGCCCGGCCCGCGGAGAGGTGATCGAGCGACGCGAACTGCAGGGCCAGCTCGTACGGCTCGTTGTACGTCGTGTTGATCGTGCCGGCCAGCCCGATCCGGGACGTGACGGCGGCGAGCGCGTTCAGCACCGTGAAGGTGTCCGGCCTGCCCACCACGTCCAGGTCGTGGATGAGGCCGCGGTGCTCGCGCAGCCGCAGCCCCTCGGCGAGGAACACGAAGTCCATCAGGCCGCGCTCGGCGTTCTGCGCGAAGTGCACGAACGAGGCGAAGTCGGTCTGGCTGCCGGCGGCCGGGTCGCTCCAGACCGTGGTGTTGTTGACGCCGGGGAAGTGCGCGCCGAGGTGGATCTGCTTCTTGTGAACGCTCACGATCCCGCTCCTGCGAAGTGGTTGGCCGGCCGAGGAAGCCCGAACCGGGCGCGCAGCGAACCGCCCGCCCGGCCCGTGCGCAGCAGCCCGCGGCCGGCCAGCAGCGGCACCGCCTGGGCGGCCACCGCGTCGAGGTCGGCCGGGAGCACGAGCGGCACCAGCGTGACGCCGTCGGCGGCGCGGGTGCGCACGGCGCTGCCGATGAGATCGGCGAGGTCGGTGGCCGGGCCGAGCACCCGCACCGAGGACGCCGGGAGCTGGCCGCCGGCGAGCGCGTCCAGCTCGGCGAGGTCGCGGCGGGCCCGGTGGCGGTCGGCGGCGAGGTGCACCTCGACGTCGAGCAGGACGGTGACGTCCTCGGGGTCGCGGCCCGCGGCGGCCACTGCCGAACGGATCCGCTCACGTGCGGCTACCGCGTCCGGCAGGTCCGGCGCCGCGATCCGCACGACGTCGGCCCAGCGGGCGGCCACCGGGAGTGCCTCCTCCTCGTCGGCCCGCAACACGACTAGGGGGTGCCCCTGCGGCGGCCGCGGCGTGATCGACGGGCCCTTGACGGAGAAGAACTCGCCCTGGAAGTCGATGTGGTGCAGCTTGTCGCGGTCGACGTAGCGCCCGGTGGCGGCGTCGCGGATCACCGCGCCGTCCTCCCAGGAGTCCCACAGCCGCACCACGACCTCGATGGCCTCGGCGGCCTCCCGCCACAACACGCCCGCGGGTGCGGCCGGCTTGCGGCCGAACAGGTCCGCCTCGGCCTGGGTGCGCGACACGGCCGGTTCCCAGCCCGCGTGCCCGGACGAGACGATGTCGAGCGTCGCGATCGACTTGGAGACGTGGAAGGGCTCGGTATGGGTGACGGTCGCGGTGGGCACCAGGCCGATCCCCGGCACCACCGGTGCGATCCGCGCGGCGACCGCGACGGCGTCCAGCAGCGGCCCGCCGTCGGGGTGGAACGAGTGCGGGATGAGCGCCAGGTCGAGTCCACGGCGCGCGGCCGTGCGCGCCAGGCCCGCGTGGTGGACGGCGGAGAGCAGCACGGCGGGGTCGAGCCCGGCCCACGCCGCGGCCGCCGGGTGCCGGCCCGCCGCGGTCAGCTCGACCGCGAGATGCATCCGTGCCTCGGTGAATGGACTCATCGTCCGGCCCCGGCCCTGCTGTGCTTACCCGCCCCGCCGGCCCCGCCGGCTACCGTTCCCCGAGCCGACCCGTCGGGGAACAACGCACGGGGAAACAGCGCAGCGCGCGGACGCTGTGACATCGATTCGTTCGCAAGCTCACTCATCGCGAGACGCTCGCCTCCGCCCGGTCTTCCTGGGTGCAACCAGCTCGCACGCCGGCATGTTCCGCCCACGCGGCGGCCAGCAGCTCGCTGCTGCGCACGCGGTCGGCGTGCTCGGTGGTGATCGTGGTGACCAGCAGCTCGTCGGCGCCGGTGACCCGGGCGAGGGTGGCCAGTTCCGCCACGACGGTCGCGGGCGACCCGGCGAACTGGGTGGCGGTCCGGTCGGCGACGATCGCGCGCTCCGCGTCGGTCCACTCGCGCGCCGCGGCCTCCTCCGGCGTGACGTAGGGCCGGGCGCCGACGCCGGTGCGGATGTCGAGCACCCACTGCGCGTACGGCGCGGCCAGCTCCCGCGCGCGCTCGTCGGTCTCGGCGACCACGACGTCCGCCGAGACCACGACGTACGGCGCCGGGCGCCGGGCCGACGGCCGGAACGCGCGGCGGTAGGCGTCGACGGTCTCGAGCACCGTGCTGGGGGAGGTGTGGTAGCTCGCCGCGAACGGCAGGCCGCGCTCCGCCGCCACGCGCGCGCTCTCGCCCGGGCTGGAGCCGAGGATCCACACGTCCAGGTCGGCGCCCTCGGCGGCCGGGACGGTGACGGTGGCCCCGTCCGGGCGGCGGGCGGCGCCGCCGAGGTGGTCGAGGATCGCGCCGACCTGGGTGTCGTAGTCCGGCGTCGGGTCCTCCGCACGGATCCCGAGCAACCGGGCGAGGTGCACGTAGGTGGACAGGTCCCCGCGGAACCGGGCGGGCGGCGGGATCAGCAGCCCGTCCACCACGCGGGACGGCGGCAGGGGCGGCGGCGCGGCGTCCGGTGCCGGAGCCGTGCCGGCCAGCCGGAGGGTCTTGTGGAGGTCGAACCGGCCCAGGCCGAGGTCCACCCGGCCCGGGTGCAGCGCCGCCACCGTGCCGAACTGCTCGGCCGCCTGCAGGGGCGAGGTCACGGGCAGCTGCACCGCGCCGGAGCCGACCCGGATCCGGGACGTGGCCGCGGCGAGGAGTGCCACCAGCACCGGCGTGGACGACGAGGCGACCCCGGATGCGAGGTGGTGCTCGGCCACCCAGTACCGCCGGTAGCCCGCCCGCTCCGCGACCCGGGCGAGGTCGACGGAGTTGCGCAGCGCGTCGGCCGCGGTGCCGCCGGCCGGGATCGGGGAGAGGTCGAGGATCGAGAGCGGGATCGTCACGAGACCGCCCCCACCGGCTCGTCGGCGGGCCGGGCGTCGTCCGGGTCGCGGGGCACGGCGCCGGCGAGCGGGCGGCTCGGGACGGCGGCGCGCAGCGCGGGCGCCACCTCGGCCTGGAACACCTCCAGCTGCTCGCGCTGGCGCCGCGGGGACAGGCCGTCGCCGTCCAGGTGCACGTGCAGCACCTCGTGGCCGAGCACCGCGTGGTAGCGCAGCACCTTGTCGACGATCTGGTGCGGGCTGCCGACCAGGGCGGACGAGCGCTCCACGAAGTCCTCGACGGTCGGGAACACGACCGGCAGCCCGAACCGTTCCGCGGCCGCGAGCCGCGCCGCGAACGCCGGCCGGAACTCCTCGATCGCCTGCTGCGAGGTCGGAGCGATGTGGAACGCCGCGGTGCCGGCACCGACGAGCGCGGCGCCCGGGTCGTGGCCGTGCGCCACCCAGCGCTCGCGGTAGTGGGCGACGAGCTCGGCGTACGGCTCGATGGGGTGTGTGACGTTGGCCGAGAACAGCGGGTCGCCGTAGCGGGCGGCCACCTCGACCGACTCCTTGCTGGTGGCGCTGCCGTGCCAGACCCGGATCGGGTGCTGGCGCGGCGGCGGCCACGTCTCGGCGTCGACGAGCGGCGGGCGGAACCGGCCGGTCCACGTCGTGCGCTCCTCCCGCCACAGCCTGCGGAAGAGCTCGTAGCCCTCCGCGTTGCGGTCCCACTGGTCGTCGGTGGTGACGTGGAACAGCTGGGCCTGCGCGGCGCCGTTGCCCTTGCCGATGATCAGCTCGAGGCGGCCGTCGGCGAGCTGGTCGAGGGTGGCGTAGTCCTCGTAGGCGCGCACCGGGTCGAGCAGCGCGAGCGTCGTGACGCCGGTGAACAGCGTGATCCGCGAGGTGCGGGCCGCGACGTGGGACAGCACCACGGGCGGCGCCGAGGACAGGAACGGCCGCTCGTGCCGCTCCCCCACCGCGTAGCCGTCGAAGCCCAGCTCATCGGCGAGCACGGCGTTCTCGACCACGCGGTGCAGGCGGGCGTTCGGTGTCGGCGTCCGGCCGGTGACCGGGTCGGGCCCGTTGGTGATCAGGGTGAGGACGAGGATCTTCATGCCGTTTCCTCCAACCGGCGGCCTGCGATCGCGGCGAGCAGCTCGCGCGTGTAGTCGTGCTGGGGCGCGGCGAAGAGCTGCTCGGTGGGCGCCAGCTCCAGCAGCCTCCCGTCGCGCAGCACGCCGACGCGGTGCGCGATCCGGCGCACCACGGCGAGGTCGTGGGAGATGAACAGGTAGGCCAGCCCGGCGTCGGCCTGCAGCCCGGCGAGGAGGTCGAGCACCTGTGCCTGCACGCTGACGTCGAGCGCGGACACCGGTTCGTCGCACACCACGAGGTCGGGCGAGAGAGCGAGCGCACGCGCGATCGCCACGCGCTGGCGCTGCCCGCCCGAGAGCTCCGCGGGGCGCCGGTCGAGCACCGACTCCGGCAGCGCGACCCGGTCCAGCAGCTCGGCGGCGCGGGCACGGCGCGACCGCGCGTCCCCCACCCGGAACGCCCGCAGCGGCTCGGCGATCACCTCGGCGATCGAGAAGCGGGGGTCCAGCGAGGCGTACGGGTTCTGGTAGACCAGCTGCGCGCGCCGCCGCAGCTCCCGCCACGCCCGCCCCCGCACGCGGGTGATGTCGGTGCCGTCGAAGACCACCGTGCCCGACGTGGGGTCGGCGAGCCGCAGCACCAGCCGGGCGGTCGTCGACTTGCCCGAACCCGACTCGCCGACCAGTGCGAGCGTCTCGCCCCGCGCGATCGTGAAGCTCACGCCGTCCACCGCCCGGATGCGCCCGCGGCCCAGCGGGAACTCCTTCACCAGATCCCGCGCCTCCACCACGGTCTCGGCGCGGGGAGCCGGTCGTTCGCGCACGGCGTCCAGGTGCAGCCCGGGGGCGCTGTCCAGCAGCCGCCGCGTGTACTCCTCGCGCGGCGCGGCGAGCACCTCCCCCACCGGCCCCTCCTCGACGACCCGTCCCGCCTTCATCACGACGAGCCGGTCGGCGCGATCCGCCGCCACCCCCAGGTCGTGCGTGATCAGCAGGACGGCCGTGCCGGACGCGCGGACGAGCTCGTCGAGCCGGTCGAGGATGTGCCGCTGCACGGTGGCGTCCAGTGCGCTGGTGGGCTCGTCGGCCACCAGCAGCTGCGGGCGGGCCGCGATCCCGATGGCGATGAGCACGCGCTGGCGCATCCCGCCCGACAGCTCGTGCGGGTACTGCCGGGCGCGGGCCCCCGCGTCGGGCAGCCCGGCCTCGGCCAGCAGCTCGACGGCCCTCGCGGGGGCGCTGCGCCGGTCGGCCAGCCCGTGCACGGTCAGCACCTCGGCGACCTGCACCCCGACCGGCTGCACGGGGTTGAGCGCGACGCCGGGGTCCTGCGGCACGAGGCCGATCCGCCGGCCGCGCACGGTGCGCCACGCCCGCTCGGACAGCCCGGTGAGCTCCTGCTCGCCGAGCGTGACGCGGCCGGCGTCGATCCGGCCGGTACCGGGGAGCAGCCCGGCGACGGCGTGCGCCAGCGTCGACTTCCCGGACCCGGACTCCCCGACGATCGCGACGACCTCCCCGGGCGCGACGGCCAGCGAGACGCCGCGCACGGCGGGGACGAGGCCACCGGCAGTGGCGTAGGAGACCCGCAGGTCCTCGATCTCGAGTGTCATCGGGACCGCTCCCCGTCGAGCGCGCGGGAGATCCGGTTCACCGCGAGCACGGTGACCGCGATCGCGGCGCCCGGCACGGCGCACAGCCACCACGCCACCGCCATGTAGTTGCGCCCTTCGGCCACGAGCGAGCCCCATTCCGGCGCGGGCGGCGGCGCGCCGTACCCGAGGAACGACAGCGACGAGACCGCGAGGATCGCGAGCCCGAACTCCAGCACCGCGAGCACCAGAACCGGCCCGGCCGCGTTCGGCAGGACGTGCCGCAGCAGCGTGGCGTGCCACCGGGTGCCGACCGAACGCGCGGCCTCGACGTAGACCGACTGCCGCACGCGCAGCGTCTCGGCGCGCATCACGCGGGCGAAGCTCGCGACGCTCGCGACGCCCACGGCGATCGCCACCTTCACCGTGCCGTACCCGAGCGCCGTGATCAGCGCGAGCGACAGCAGGACAGCGGGCACCGCGAGCAGCACGTCGACCCCGCGCATGAGCACCTCGTCGAGCCAGCCGCGGACGAACCCGGCGAGCACCCCGACCAGCCCGCCGACGACGAGCGCCACCGCCACCGCGATCAGCGTGGCCTGCAGTGAGAGCGCGGCGCCGTGCACGACCCGGGTGTAGACGTCGCGGCCGAGGTAGTCGGTGCCGAACACGTGCGCGGCCCCGGGCGCCTGCAACCGCTCCGCCGGCACGCCCGTGGCGGGGTCGCCGGGCGCCAGCACCTGCGGTGCGAACGCCGCGAGCACCACGAGCGCCACGTAGACCACCGAGACGACGAGGCCGGGCCTGCGCAGCAGGAACCGGACGCGGCCGTCCCGGCGCGGCGGCGCCTCGTCGGCCGCCGGCTCCCGTACCAGCAGCCCGGGGGATGGAAGGACGGCGGAGCCGGCGGGGCGGGTAGGAACAGTCATGAGATGGCCCCGATCCGCGGGTCGAGCAACGGGTAGATCAGGTCGACCGCCAGGTTGACCAGCACGAACACCGCCGCGGCGAACACCACGATCCCCTGCACCACCGGGATGTCCTGCACCCCGACGGCGGCGACGGTGAGCCGGCCCAGCCCGGGCCGGGTGAACACGGTCTCCACCACCACCGAACCGGCGAGGAGGTTGCCCACGACGTAGCCGAGCACGGTGAGCGCGGGCAGCGCGGCGTTGCGCAGCGCGTGCCGCAGGTGGATGCCGGCGCGGCCGACACCCTTGGCGCGCGCGGTGGTGACGTACGGCTCGCCGAGGGCCTGCGAGAGGCTCTTCGCGAGCACCTGCGCGACGAGCGCGCCGGTGGGCAGGCCGAGCGTCACCGCCGGGAGCACGAGCGCCGCTGCCCCGTTCGCGCCGACGGATGGCAAGAGGTGGAACCCGAACGCGAAGACCTGGACGAGCATCAGGCCCACCCAGAAGACGGGGAGCGACACCGCGAGCGAGGGAAGTGCCATGAGCAGCTGCCGCAGCCACGGTGCACGCGTGTAGGTGGCGACGAGCGCCACCGTGCCGCCGAAGAGGACCGCGACCAGGAGCCCGGCCACCGAGATCTGCAGCGTGGGCGGCAGCGCATCGAGGATCGCCCCGCGCACGTCCTGGCCGTTCTGGATCGAGGTGCCGAAGTCCCCGGTGAGCGCCGCGAGCAGGCGCTGCCCGTACTGCACGAGCACCGGCTGGTCGAGCCCGTAGCGGGCGCGCAGCGCGTCCAGCTGCTCCGGCGGCAGCGGCTCGCCGTCCAGGCCGCCGCTCGCCATCGTCGCCACCGGGTCGCCCGGCAGCAGGTAGAGCACCACGAACGACACCGTGAACGCCGCCCAGAGCACCCCGACCGCCGCCAGCAGCCGCCGGGCCAGGTACCGAGCGGTCACGCCGTTCACGGCTGCACCTTCCACGCGTCGTGCAGCTGGATCCGCGAGCTCGCGTCGAACAGGACACCGTGGACGTCGGCCGCGACGCCCAGCACCGTGGTCAGCTCCACGACCGGGATCGTGTGGTAGCCCCGCACGAGCAGCTGCTGCGCCTGCGCGACGGTGGCCGCGCGGTCCGCCGGGTCGGGCTGCGCCGCCTGCTCGGCGAGCAGCGCGTCGAGCGGCCCCGGCGCCAGGCGGTTGTAGTTGTTGCCGGCCGTCGAGTACTGGCTGCGCAGGATGTCCGGGTCGGCCCGGGTGAGGTTGCCCCAGTTGGCCACGAAGTCACCGGACTGCTGCGTCGGGGTGCTCTCCGAGATCGGCTTCTCCCGCAGCTGCAGGTCGATCCCGACCCGGCGCACCTGCTGCTGGATCAGTTCGACGGTGGCGCGGTTGGCGGGCGAGTTGGAGTACCAGGTGAGCACCACCGTCAGTGGCGTGCCGTTCCGCGCCCGGATGCCGTCCGGGCCGGGCAGCCAGCCCGCCGCGTCGAGCACCGACCCCGCCTCCACCGGATCGAACCGCAGCAGTGCGGACTGGTCGGCGTACCCCGGTGTGGTCGAGGCGAGCGCGCTGGTGGCCGGCGTCGTCTGCGAGCTGTAGACGGTGGCGACGACCTCGGCGCGGTCGATCGCGAGCGACACCGCCTCCCGCACCGCCGCGTCCCCGCCGATCGGGGTGGCCTGGTTGAACGAGATGCCGAACGGGATCCCCGGGTTCGCGCGTGCGATGAGCTGCACCCCGGCCGCGGCGAGCACGGCCTCGTCCTGCTGCGCGATGTTGCCGATGGCGTCCACCTCGCCGGACTGGAGGCTGCCCACCCGCACCCCGGACTCGGGCACGATCCGGAACTCGACCCGGTCCAGCTGAGCCTCGCCCGGCGACTGCCACAGCGACGAGCCCCACGCGTACCCGGCGCGCTTCGCGAGCACGATCGAGTCGTCGCGGGTGTAGGACTCGATCAGGAACGGGCCGGAGCCGATCACCGAGGCGCACCGCTCGTCGTCGCTCTTCCCCACCGTCGCCGGCGACAGGATGCCCAGGCTGTGGGTCGACGTTCCCTGCAGGAACTGCACGTTCGGCTCGTCGAACGTCACCGTGAACCGGGTCGGGCTCTCCACCGTGGTGCCCGTGTATCCCGCCAGGTAGCCCTTCGGGAGCGACGCGCGCGGGCCGAGGTCGGGCACGGCGTCGAAGTTGGCCTTCACGGCCGCGGCGTCCAGCGGCGTGCCGTCGCTGAACGTCACGCCCTCGCGCAGGGTGAACGTGTACGCGCTCGCGTCGGCGTTGGCCTCCCAGCTCGTGGCGAGCCACGGCCGCAGCTCACCGGTGGCCGGGTCCTGGTCGGTGAGCGAGTCGACCACCTGGCGCAGCGAGAAGATCGTGTCGTTGCTGCCGACCTGCTGCGGGTCGGCGCACCCCTGGTCGCTGCTCACCGCGAAGCGCAGCGTGCCGCCCGGCCGAGGGGTGCCCGGGTCTGCGGTGCTCGCGGCGGGCGTCGCGCCGCACGCGCCGAGCAGGACGGCCGCGGCGGCCAGCCACAGCACGAGAGGTCGGGACATGACGTGGTCCTTCATCCAGGAAAGCGCGCAGGAACGGGCACCGCCGCGTGTCTGCGGCAGTGCGCGATGGATGGGGTCGGGTCGTCAGGCCCGACAGAGCGCCGCGCAGGTGCGGCACAGATCGACGTGGCGGCGCCACGCATGCCACGTCGTCCGCAGCTCGATCCGTTCCGGACCCGGCACGGCGACCTCCATCGCTCCCGGCGGTAGCACCCGCTCCCGCTCGCGCGAGGGGTTGCTGCGGCGTCGTCGATCCGGGTCTCTCGGCCGCTCTGGATGGTGTCTGGATTGCACTCCGAACTTACGTAGCGATCGCATCGTTTTTCAAGCGGTGTGTCGAGCACCATCGCGAACGACGAAATGACCGGACAAGATGAGCGGCAAATGTCCGCTCGTTGACAGGACGCGGGCGCCGCCGCCTACCGTGACATTTCCGCCGACGACATTTCCGCCGACGACATTTCCGCCGACCGGGAGAGCTGGAGGCCGCCGTGCCCTGTCCACCGAGCCTGCTGGACCCGACACCCACCGGCGTCCCGTCCCTCGTCGTCCCGTCCCTCGTCACCGATGTCGCCGTCGTCGGCGCGGGCCCGGCGGGCGCCGCCACCGCGTGGCACCTCGCCCGCCGTGGCCTGCGCGTCGTGCTGCTCGAACGGCGGTCGGCGGGCGCGGTCTGGCGGGCGGCGGGCCCGGCGCCGTGGACCGACGAGGGCCTGCCCGCGCGCCTCGCCACGGATGCCGCGCGGCTGTGGGGACAGGTCGAGCAGGCCACCGGGGCGGCGTTGCTGCACGTCAGCGGCGGGGTCCGGCAGGTGCGGGCCGACCAGGCGACGGCCGCGCTCACGGCGGCAGCCACCGCGTGGGGCGCGCAGCTGCGGCACTGTGACGAGGTCGTCGCGATCGATGCCGCCGACGGCGGGGCGCTGGTGCGCACCCGATCCGCCACCGTGCGGGCCGCCCGGGTGGTGCTCGCCGGCGCCGGCCCGCTCCCCACCGACCCGGACGCGCCCGCCGCCACCGTGCCCGGCCACGCGTGCTTCGCCGTTCCCGCGCTCACCCACTGACCTTTCGGGGTGTGCGGGAACCGCGTTCCCGCGTTCCACGAATCACGCCACCTCTCGCTCCGGACAGGGCCGCCCCGGGGACACCAGCCGCGAATAGGCCGGCCACGTCCCGATTCCGCGCTGATCGTGACGCCTCGCCCGCCGCCGCAGCGGCCTGGTCCCGGACGATCGCCCGCCGACCGGGACGGCAGCGGAGATCCGCTTGACCGATCACACCATCCGCCCGTACCGTGCCCGACAGGTCAAGAGCGCCAGCGCCAAGCCCCGGCTCGCTGGCCGGCAACCCTCCTCCGCGGTGGGGTGCTCCGGGTGACGACCAGGCCGCCGTGCACCCACGGCCGGCAAGCGCGGACCCGACATCCGTCCGGGTCCCCAAAGGGTCCGGAGGACCTCGATGACTGCTGTGCTGTCCGCCCGTCCCGGCGTCCGTGCGCAGGCGACCGTCACCGGCGCCGACCTGCTCGTCCCGCTCGTCACGGGCGAGCGCGTGCGCTACGCCAACCTCGACCTCGCCGCCAGCGCTCCCGCGCTCACCGCGGTGGCCGAGCACGTCGCCGCGCTCCTGCCCTACTACGCGAGCGTCCACCGCGGCGCCGGCTACGCCTCGCAGGTCTGCACGGCGGTGCTCGAGCAGGCCCGGGAGACGGTGGGCCGGTTCGTCGGCGCTCGCGCCGACGACGTCGTCGTGTTCACCCGCAACACGACGGACGCGCTGAACCTGCTCGCCCGGTGCGTGCCGGGCCCGGTGCTGCGGCTGGACGTCGAGCACCACGCCAACCTGCTCGCCTGGGGCCCGGGCCGGGTGCTGCGCGCCGCCGTCACCGTCGAGCAGACCCTCTCCGACCTGCGCTACGCGTTCCACGCGGACCGGCCCGCGCTCCTCGCCGTCACCGGCGCCTCGAACGTCACCGGCGAGGTGCTGCCCCTCGACGAGATCACCGCGCTCGCCCACGCCGCCGGCGCCCGCGTGGTCGTCGACGCCGCGCAGCTCGCCCCGCACCGCGCGGTCGACATCGCGGCCACGGGCGTCGACTACCTCGCGCTGTCCGGGCACAAGCTCTACGCGCCCTACGGAGCCGGTGCGCTCGTCGGGCGCCGGGACTGGCTCGACGTCGCCGCGCCGTACCTGGCGGGCGGCGGGGCCGTGCACGCGGTCACCGCGCCCGACGAGGGTGGGGCGACCGAGGTGTCGTGGGCGCCCGCCCCGCACCGGCACGAGGCCGGCACCCCGAACGTCCTCGGCGCCGCGGCGCTCGCCGAGGCCTGCCGGGTGCTGCCCGGCGCGCTCGACCCGGCGCACGAAGCCGCGCTGCTGCACCGGCTCGAGACCGGCCTGAACGCCCTGCCTGGCGTCCGGACGCTGCGGATCTGGCCGGACAGCACCGACCGGGTGGCGGTCTGCACGTTCGTCGTCGACGGCCACCCGGCCGGGCGCGTGGCCGCCTACCTGTCGGCGGAGCACGGCATCGGGGTGCGGGACGGCAAGTTCTGCGCGCACCCGCTGCTGTCCCGGATCGCCGGTACCGCGGACGGCTGCGCGGTACGGGCCAGCCTCGGCCTCGGCAGCACAGTGGACGACGTGGACCGGCTCGTCGACGCCGTCGAGTGGCTCACCACCGACGGTCCCGGGTGGGACTACGCGGTCGTGGACGGCCGCTGGAGCCCGGTGCCCGACCCTCGCGGGACCGACCCGCTGGGCATCGGCACACCGACCGGCTCCGCGCTCCCCGGCTGCGGCCACTGAGGTACCCCGCCCACGGCGAGGACAATGGGGACCGATGTCCCCCATGACCGACCGCCTCACCGCCGATTGCTCCCGCTGCGCCGGCCTGTGCTGCGTCGCCCTCCCGTTCGCCGCGTCGGCCGACTTCGCCGTCGACAAGGCGGCGGGGACGCCGTGCCACCACCTGCAGCCCGACTGCCGCTGCGGCATCCACGCCGGGCTGCGGGAGGCCGGCTACCCGGGCTGCACGGTCTACGACTGCTTCGGCGCCGGGCAGCAGGTCGTCCAGGTGACGTTCGGCGGTCGCGACTGGCGCGCGAACCCGGAGCTCGCAGACTCGATGTTCGCGGTGTTCCCGGTGGTCCGGGTGCTGCACGAGCTGCTGTTCTACCTCGAGGAGGCGCGGGCGCACCCCGCGGCGGCACCGCTCTCCGACGCGCTCGAGGCGGCATTCGCGGAGACCGACCGGCTCGCCGCCGGCACGCCGGAGGAGCTCGCCGCGCTCGACGTGGAGGCGCACCGGCGGTCGGTCGCCGACCTGCTGGGACGGGTGAGCGACCTCGCCCGGGCCGGCGGCCGGGGTCCGGACCACCGCGGGGCGCGGCTGCTGGGCGCCCGGCTGCGCGGCAGCGACCTGCGCCGGGCGAGCTTCCGCGGCGCCCTGCTCGTCGGGGCCGACCTGCGCGGGGCGGACCTGCGCGGGGCCGACCTCCTCGGGGCCGACCTGCGGGGAGCCGACCTCGCCGGGGCCGACCTGCGCGAGGCGCTCTTCCTCACCGCCGCCCAGGTCGCGGCGGCCCGCGGCGACACGAGCACGCGGCTGCCGCCCACCCTCGCCCGCCCCGGGCACTGGGCGGCCGCCCGCGCACCCCGGCGCCGGCACCCGGCCCGCCGGTGAACCCAGCCACTCCCACACCAACACGCGCGCTCGCACACCAACTGCAGTTCGGGTGCGAGCACCGCGGTTCGTGTGTGACCGGGCCCCGATCACGGCCGCACAGTTGTTGTCCATTTGTCTGCTTCCGCCGGCAGCGGGACGTCGCTAGTTTCAGCCCCCATGAAGGTGCTGATCGTCGGGGCCGGGATCGGCGGGCTGGCCACCGCCCTGTTCCTGCACGATGCCGGGATCGAGTGCGAGATCTACGAGCGCAGCCCCGCGATCCGGGAGCTCGGGGTCGGGATCAACGCCCTGCCGCTGGCCGTCGCGCCGCTGGCCGGGCTCGGGCTGCTCGACCAGCTCGACGAGGCGGCGGTCCGCACGAAGGAGCTGTTCTACAGCCACCGCCTCGGCCAGGTGATCATGCACCGGCCGTGCGGCCTCGACGCCGGCTTCGACGTGCCGCAGCTGTCGGTGCACCGCGGGCGCCTGCAGGGCGTGCTGCTCCGCGCGGTCCGCGAACGCCTCGGGCCGGACGCCGTGCACACCGGGCACCGGTGCGCCGGTTTCGAGCAGGACGGCGACGGCGTCCGCGTCACGTTCACCGGCCCGGCGGGCACCCCGCTCGGCGAGCGGGACGGCGACGTGCTGCTCGGCGCGGACGGCATCCACTCCACCGTCCGCGCCACCTTCTTCCCCGACGAGGGCCCGCCGCGCTGGAACGGCGTGATGATGTGGCGCGGCGCCACCGACTGGCCGCCGTTCCTCACCGGCCGGTCGATGATCGTCGCCGGCGGCAACGCCGCCAAGCTGGTGCTGTACCCGATCGGCCGGGGCAGCTCGCCCGACACGGTCCTCACGAACTGGGCGATCTGCATCCGCACGGGCGAGCCCGGTGACCCGCCGCCGCGCCGGGAGGACTGGTCGCGTCCCGGCGACCGGGCCGAACTCGCGCCGCACATCGAGCGCTTCCACACCCCGCACCTCGACCTGCCCGGCCTGGTGGCCGCCACGCCGGAGTTCTACGAGTACCCGATGTGCGACCGCGACCCGCTGCCGCGCTGGAGCCACGGCCGCGTCACCCTGCTCGGCGACGCCGCCCACCCGATGTACCCGATGGGCTCGAACGGCGCGGGCCAGGCCGTGCTCGACGCCGTGGCCCTCACCCGCCACCTCACGTCCGGTGCCGACCCGGAGACCGCGCTGACCGCCTACCAGGACGAGCGGTTGCCGGCCACCCGCGAGATCGTGCTGCGCAACCGCGTCGGCGGGCCGGAGATGGTGATCGACGAGGTCGAACGCCGCGCCCCCGACGGCTTCGAGCGCCTCGACGACGTGATCGACCCGGCCGAGCTGGAGGCGATCGTCAAGAGCTACGCCGCGGCGTCGGTGGCGACGCCGGCGAGCCGCTGACGCGGTCGCACACCAACATCGGCGCCGGCACACCAACTGCAGTTCGTGTGTCGGCACACGAGTTGGTGTGTGAGCGGCCTGTCCTACGACCGGCCGGCGCACCACACCCGCGAGTACCTGACCGCGCTGCGCGCAGAGCTCTCGGGCACCGGCCACATCCGGGTGCCGGGCGCGCAGCCGCCGTCGGTGCTGCTCTCCGCGCTGGGTCCGGTGATGCTGCGCATCGCGGGCGAACTGGCCGACGGCACGATCACGGTGTGGACGACCCCGGCGACGATCGCCGACCACATCCGGCCGAGGATCGACGCCGTGGCGAAGGATCCGCGCGTCGTGGCGGCGGTGATGCTGAGCGTGACCGCCAGGCCGGACGCCGTGCGCGACGAGGTCGCCGGCGTGCTCGGCTTCGCGTCGGACTTCGCCAGCTACCGCACGCTCCTCGAACGCCAGGGGCAGAGCAACGTCGTGGAGACGATCGTCGCCGGAGACGAGGACACCGTCGCCGCCGCGGTCAGCGCGTACGCGGCTGCCGGCGCGACCGACGTGCTGGTCAGCCTCGTCGGCGACGACGCCGAAAAGGCGAGGACGCTGAAGCTGGCCGGCGAGCTGGCCGCCTCCCTGTAGGGGTCAGGCCCGTCGCACACCGACATCGGTGCCAACACACCAACCGCAGTTCGCGCGTGAGCACGGTGTGCCGGCCCTCAGCCCTGCAGCCGCGGGATGACCTCCTTCACCAGCAGGTCGAGCTGGCGGCGCCAGTCCCACGAGGTGATCCGCAGGGTGACCTCGGTGGCGCCGTCGGCGTAGAGCCGCTCGATGTCGGCGGCCGCCTGCTCCGGGGTGCCGGTGGCGGTCCAGTGCCTCGTCGCCTCCCGGCTGAAGACGGGGCCGTAGTACTCGCCGAGGAAGCGGTAGCTCTCCTCGTACGCCGCCTCGCGGTCCGGGTTCAGGTTGAGGTTGTGGTACGCCGACACGGGGAAGGCCTCCGGGTCGCGCCCCTCCTCCACCAGGAACTCCTTGATCGCCGGCAGGTTGACGGTCAGGTGCTCCGGGCTCTTGCGGGTGGTCATCCACCCGTCCGCGATGCGCGCGACGCGGCGCAGGGCGCGGGTGGCGAGCGGCTCGGGCGCAGGGTTGGACGCGATGTAGATCGGCGGGGGCGACTGCACCGGCTTCGGCAGCACGGTCACGTTCTCGAACGACGTGTAGCGCCCGTTGTAGGTGACGTCCTCCTCGGTCCAGAGGCGCCGGACGATCTCGGTGTTCTCCTCCATCCGGTTCGCGCGCGACGCGTCGCTGACGCCGTAGGGAGCGCCCTCCCGGGCGGAGGCGTCCTTGGGCTTGACGATCCCGGTGCAGACCGCCAGCAGCATCCGCCCGCCGGAGAGCTGGTCGAGCGTGGCCCACTGGTCGGCGAACAGGATCGGGTCGCGCACCGGGAAGCTCGCCATGCAGCCGACGGCGAGCCGCGCGGTGCGGGTGACGGCGGCGAGCGATCCGAACAGCGCGATCGACTCCGGCCGCGGCTTGGCGAGCAGGCTGTCGCCGATCCAGAGCGACTCGAACAGGCCGGTCTCGTCGGCCCAGTGCCCGGTCTCGACGAGCTCGGAGAGGCTCAGCACGTCGAAGAACGTGCCTCGCTGCGGAAGGGTCAGCCCGATCTTCCGGGTCATCGGATTCCTCCTGGTCAGCTGATCGTGATCTCGCCGCGTGGGGTGTCGAGCACCGCCTCCAGCGCCGCCGGTCCCCCGGTGACGTCGAGCGTGACGTCCAGGGCCGCGAGCGCGCGCCCCACGGCGGACGGGTCGGGGTGGCGGCCGGTGAGCGAGACGAGCCGCAGCTGCGGCAGGCCGTCGGCCGTGGGGTGCCGGGCGTCCTGCCAGTCGATCAGCGCGGGCGCGAGGCCGTCGAAGCGGTCACCCCGGTTGGGCGTGAGCCGCCATTCCAGCAGGCGCCCGTCGGGCGTCCGGCGCGAGAGCGGCGCGATGTCCCCGGGGTCGTAGCCGCGCTCGCGCGCCTGCCGGACGGTGGCGTCCAGGTCGGCGGGGCGCACGACCCACGCGGCCAGCCGCGGACCGGTCAGCCGGTCGATGCCGAAGACGGCGGGCAGTGGCTCCTCGGCCGGGTCGTCGGGCCCGATCAGCTCCAGGTACGCGGCCCCGCCGAGGCCGACGAGGTGGTTGCGGGTGCCGCGGCCGACGTGCCGGCCGCCGAGCACCGGGGCGACGCCGGTGCGTTCGGTGAACTCGGCGACCAGCGCGTCCAGGTCGGGTGCCGCGTAGACGAGGTGGTCCATCCGGGGCTCGATCACGGCGCCACCGGCTCGCCCCAGCGGCGGACGACCCCGAGGTCGAGGTCGAAGAGGTCGAGCACCCGCCCGACGGTGTGGTCCACCATCTCCTCCAGTGTCGCCGGGCGGGCGTAGAACGCAGGCACCGGGGGCGCGATCACCGCGCCCAGCTCGGTCAACTCCGCCATCGTCCGCAGGTGGTTGCGGTGCAGCGGGGTCTCCCGGACCATGAGCACCAGCCTGCGGCGCTCCTTCAGCACCACGTCGGCCGCGCGGGCGAGCAGGCTCGTCGTCACCCCCGACGCGATCTCGGACATCGACTTCACCGAGCACGGCGCCACCACCATCCCCAGCGTCCGGAACGAGCCGCTGGAGATCGCGGCGCCGAGGTCGGTGTTGGAGTAGCTGACGTCGGCGAGCGCGGTGAGGTCGGCGAGGGACAGGTCGGTCTCGTAGGCGAGCGTCATCCGCGCCGACTTCGTGACGACGAGGTGGGTCTGCACCGGGGTGGGTCGCAGCAGCTCCAGCAGCCGCACGCCGTAGGTCGCCCCGGAGGCCCCGGAGATCCCCACGATCAGCCGCGGGTCACCCATGGCACGCCGCCTGCCAGTCGGCGGGGGCGGGCGCGGTGAGCGCACCGATGTCCAGCTCCCGCTCCCCGGGCACCGCGATCCGCGTGAACTTCATCGGCGGCGCGTCCACCGGGACCGTGGCGTCGAGACCCATCTTCGCGCTGACACCCTCGGCCGCCGACGGGTCGAGCTTGGAGCCCTGGCCCCCGCCGACCAGGACGAGGTCGCGGTCGGCCTGGAACCGGGTGGCCACCGCCCACTCGACCTCGGTGGGGTCGTGCACGTCCACGTCGGTGTCGACGACCGTGACGTGCTTGATGTCGTAGTGCGTGCCCAGCGCGCCCAGGATGACGTTCTTGGCCTCGCCGGGCGCCGGGTGGTCGACCTGCACGTACAGGTGGTAGCGGCAGGTGCCGCCGCGGGAGAGGTGCACGTCGCGCACGCAGGGGAAGCTGCGGCGCAGGCTCGCCAGGAACGACGCCTCCCGGGGGATGCCGCCGAGCAGCAGGTGCTCCAGCCCGCCGCCGACGATCGTGTGGTAGATCGGCGACTCCCGGTGGGTGAGCGCGTCGATCTCGATCACGTGCCGCTCGGCCCGCTCGCCGTAGTACTGCGGGAACTCGCCGAACGGGCCCTCCGGCTCGCGCACCTTCGCGAGCAGCCGCCCCTCCAGGACGATCTCGGCGTCGGCGGGTACGCGCACCTCGTTGGTGACGCAGCGGGTGACCGGGAGCGGCTCACCGCGCAGGGCGCCGGAGATCTCCAGCTCGTCGTGGTCGATCGGGACGATCGCCTGCGATGCCATCAGCGTGAGCGGGTCCACCCCGATCACGATCGCGATCTCCAGGTCGGCGCCCGCCGACTCCTGCGCCTGGAAGAACGCGAGCGTGTGCCGGGGCAGCAGCAGCGCGCCGAGCCGGTCCGGTCCGCTCACCTGCAGGCGGTGGATCGAGACGTTCTGCACGCCGGTGTCCGGCCTGCGCGCGATCAGCAGGCCCGCGGTGATGTAGGCGCCGTGGTCGTGCTCGTTGTGGGTGGGGATCGGCAGCATCGCGGTGAGGTCGACGTCCTTGCGGACCACCTGCTGGCAGTCCGCGTCCTCGACGTCCCGGCTGGGCACCGGCTCCAGGCACGCGCAACGGTAGCGCTCGACCAGCCGGTCCTGCGGCACGCCCACCGCCTCGGCCATCCACGCACGGTCCGAGAGCAGGCCGGACACTATCGGGACGGGGTGCCCGCCCGGCCGCGGGAACAGGGTGGCGCTGCGCCCGTCCAGTCGGTGGGCGATGCCCGCGACGCCGAACCTCAGGTCGGCGCCGGGGCGGGCCACGGCGAGCCGGCCGCGCGAACGCAGGTGGTCGAGCCAGCCCCTGAGGCTCGCACCGGGTGGTGTCATGTCGCCTCCGTACTGGTCGGTTCCGTGCTGGTCGGCGGGGCGGGCACGGGGCGGCGGTTCACGAGGTGCACCACCGTCATGATCACGAGCGGTGTGGCGACGGCGATGTAGGCGTTGTCGACGCCGAACGGGTCGCCCGCGAGGAACCACCCCGTGGTCGTGACGAGCGCCGCGACGATGGACCAGAAGGCGGCCCTGCTGCTGCCGTACCCGGGCTTGTAGAACATCAGCACGATCAGCACGGCGAGCGCCGCGCGCAGCGACTTCGCCAGGAACGTCACCGCGAGCACGTCCTTGGCGAGCAACGCGAGCACGATCGGCAGGACACCCGCCACGAACGTGGCCACGCGCAGGAACACGACGTCCTTGCGGTCGTCGCCCTCGCGGTTGAAGTACGGCCGGTAGAAGTCCTTGAGCATCAGCGTCGACGCGCCGATGATCAGCGCCGCGATGCTGCCGAGGATCGCGCCGACGAGCCCGCACATGACGAGCCCGGTCAGCAGCGGATCGATGTCGACGGCCAGCGCGGGCAGCGCGTCGATCGAGTCGATGTCCGGGTAGAGCACCGCGCTCGCCATGCCGACGAAGGCGGCGAGGATGCCGAACGGCACGAGCATCAGTGCCGCGTAGAACCCGGCCCGCTGGGCGCGCCCCTGGTCGCGGACCGTGGTGACGGCCTGCACGACGTACTGCGTGGCGAAGATCGCGCCGATCCCGGCGATCAGCCAGGCGAAGATCTGCGCCCACCCGACGCCGTCCACCGAGAAGCTCGCGGGCGGCAGCGCGGCGCGCAGGTCGTCGATGCCGCCGACGCGCGCCAGCCCGATGCCGGCCAGCACCGCCACCGCGGCCAGCTTCATGATCGCGTGGAGCAGGTTCGTGTAGACGACGGACCGCCAGCCGCCGACGACGACGTAGACCGACGCCAGCACCCCGACGATGATCGTCGCCCAGG
This sequence comes from Pseudonocardia adelaidensis, assembly GCF_039543345.1. Taxonomy (NCBI): domain Bacteria; kingdom Bacillati; phylum Actinomycetota; class Actinomycetes; order Pseudonocardiales; family Pseudonocardiaceae; genus Pseudonocardia; species Pseudonocardia adelaidensis. The sequence continues at coordinate 58,000 of NZ_BAABJO010000009.1, forward strand.
TGTGGTCGATGCCGAGGAGGGTGGCCAGGATCGCCCCGCCGCTCGCGTAGATGGCGACGGCCACGATCAGCAGCGCGCAGGTCATCACCACCGAGGTGGCGGTGCGCACGCGCTCCCCGTAGATGCGCGCCATCGCGCCGGAGATCGTGTTCTCCCCGAGCTCCTTGTACTTCCTCGCCACGAACAGCGAGAACAGGACGAACCCGATCGCGAGCGCGACCACGTTCCAGGCCGCCGAGATGCCGGTGCTGAACGCCTGCTGGGCCGTGCCCAGCGTCGCCGACGTCCCGATGAACTCCGACATCAGCAGGAACCCGATCAGGACCGCCGGGAACACGCGGCCGCCGGAGGCGAATCCCTCCGAGGTCCGGGACGAGCGGCGCACGACGACGCTGATCCCGGCCAGCACCGCCATGTAGACCACGACGATGAGCAGGATGATCCACACCTGTTGGGTCACGTGAACACCACTCCCCCGTCGACGACGACGGTCTGTCCGGTGAGGAATCCCCCGGAATTGGAGGCGAGGAACTTGACGGCGCCGACCAGGTCGTCGGGCACCATCTCGCGGGCCAGTGCCCGCCCGCCTGCGGCGGATGCGATGTAGGCGTCCGAGTTCAGGGCACGGGTGGCCTCGTCGCTGACCAGGCCGGGCGCGACCGCGTTGACCGTGATGCCGTCCGGTCCGAGCTCGCGGGCCGCGGAACGGGTCAGCCCTTCGACGGCGGCCTTGGAAGCGACGTAGTGGGCGAAGCCGGGCACGCCCATCCGGGCCGTCGACGAGGAGATGTTGACGATCCGGCCACCGCCCGCGGCGCGCATCGCCGGCACGACCGCCTTGATCCCCTGCCACGTGCCCCGGACGTTGACGCGCAGCACGGTGTCCCAGTCGTCGGTGGACAGCTCCGTGAGCGGGCGCTTGGCCCCGAGCCCCTGGTAGACGGCGGCGTTGTTCACGAGCGCATCGACGCGGCCGAACTCGTCCTGCGCCCGCGCCACCAGCGCGGCCCAGTCGTCGTCGGACGTGACGTCGCCCGCCACGAAGACGGCGCCGGCCTCCTGCGCGAGTTCGGCACCGGCCTCGGCGGCGGCCGGGACGTCGGTGGCGACCACGTTCGCGCCGGCCGCGGCGAAGGCGTGCACGTAGCACTCGCCGATCCCGCCGGCCGCCCCGGTGACGACCACTGTCTTCCCGTCGAGGTTCATGCAGCGCTCCGTTCCGGTCGGGGTGCGGCGGCGCCGGCCGCGGGCTCGCGCTCCAGCGCGCCGCGGGTCTCCCGGGAGAGCGCCGCGCCGGCGAGGAACACCACCACGCAGGCTGCCAGGAAGATCGCGAGCCTGCTGGGGATGTCGGCCACGGTCGGGCTGGCGAGGCTCACGAACGTCGTCATGAGCCCGCCGATGGCGAATCCGCCGTTCCAGACGACGGCGGTGGCCGTCGCCCGCAGCCGGGTCGGGAACCCCTCGTTGAGGAAGATCGGCACCGCGGCGTACGAGGCGTTGGCGAAGACGGTCAGCAGCAGGCCGAAGCCGAGCAGCGGCCCCGTGCCGTCCGGGCCGTAGCCGGCCATGGCGAGCACGAGCACCGGCAGCACCACCACGTTGACGGCACCGGCCGCGAGGAACACCGGCCGGCGCCCGAACCGCTCGGAGAGGTGGCCCGCGACCAACGCAGCGGGCAGGATCGCGAGGCTCGTCCACACCAGGAGCGCTCCCCGCGGGCCGGGCGGCACCCCGTTGACGCTGCCGAGGAACGTCGGCAGGTAGCCGGCGGTCAGGTAGTACTGGGCGCCGCCGCCGATCACGACCGCGAGGCTGGTCAGCAGCGTCCGGCGGTGCCGACGGCCGAACAGCTCACGCGCGGGTGCCGGCGTGGCGCCGGCGCTCCGCCACAGCGGCGACTCCTCCGTGGCCCGGAAGAGCAGCAGGCTGAGCAGGGAGGCGACCAGCCCGCTGAAGAACATCACCCGCCACCCCCATGCGGCGAACGCGTCGCCGGGGAAGGCCGCCGACACGGCGAGGAAGGTCAACGAGGCGACCACCGAGCCGATCGCCGCGCCACCGCCCGCGACCAGGCCGGACACCAGCCCGCGCCAGCGCTGCGCCACGGTCTCGGTGCCCAGCGTGTGCGTGGAGGCGACGACACCCCCGACCAGCAGTCCCTGCACGAGGCGCAGCGCGATGAACGCGGCCGGGGCGAGCGCGCCGATCGACTCGTGGGTCGGCAGCGACCCCATCAGCGCGGTGGCGATCCCGACCCCGACCACGGTGACGATCAGGGTCTGCCGCCTCCCGTGCCGGTCGGCGTAGCGGCCGAAGACCGCGCCGCCGAGCGGGCGCATGACCAGGCTCACCCCGAAGGAGGCGAACGTGGCGGCGAGGGTGAGCGTCGGACTCGATGTCGGGAAGAAGAGCGGACCGACCGTCGAGGCGACGTAGAGCAGCACGAACAGGTCGAACAGGTCGAACCCGAACCCGACGACCGACGACAGCCCCGCGATGACCATCTGCCGCCGGGTCGGGGCCTGCGCTGCTGCGGTGTCGACCACGGTGGCTCACCTCCGTCGGGGTCCCGTCGTCCGACAGTACGATCCGGACCGTCCGGAAGGTACGTCTGATGCGCAATGGGAGGCATAGCCGCGGGCGACCCGAACTGTCGGGGGCCCGACGTACCGTCCGGGGCGCCCGGAAGGAGACCCCGATGGCGCCACTCACCCCCGAGGTACGCAGGCTGTTCGACGACAGCCACTTCGCCGTCCTGTCCACGCTCGACCCGGACGGAGCGCCGCACTCCACGGTGGTCTGGGTCGGACGCGACGGCGACGACCTGTTGTTCGCGCTGCCCAGGAGCCGCCGCAAGACCGCCAACCTGCACCGGGACCCACGGGCCAGCGTGGTGATCTTCGATCCGGCCAACCCCTACGAGAGCGTCCAGGTGCAGGGCACCGCCACCCTGGAGGACGACCCGGCCGGCACGCTGATCGACGCGCTGTCCCACAAGTACACCGGCGGGCCGTACCCCGGGTTCGCCGGGCCGAGCCCGGACTGGGTCACCGCGAGGCTCACGCCCGAGAAGGTCTTCAGCCCCTGGTGATGCGGTGCCGGGTGATCGGTCAACCGGCGAGGTGGTCGCCGTGCTCCAGGTCGTCGAGCAGCCGCGGGTGGATCGGCGACCAGCCGAGCAGCTCCCGGGCGTGCCGGAGACCCCGGGGCGCCGCGAGCGCAAGAAGGCCGCCACCGGCCACCGCGGCCCGGCGGCTGTTCCTGGAACGCGGGGTCGACCAGGTCACCGTCGCCGAGGTCGCCGATGCCGCGCACACGGCGCTCTCCACGCTGTTCGCCCACTTCCCCGGCGGGAAGGAAGCGCTCGTCCTCGGTGACGGCGACGAACACGAGCAGGCGCTGACGGCGGCGGTGCGCCGACGCCCCGCGGGCACCTCCGGTGCTGCAGGCCCTGCGGGACTTCCTGGCCACCCGGGGCCCGTTCGACCCCGATCCCGACCCGCAGGAGCGCCGGGTCGCCGCACCCGTGATCGCCACCCCGGCACTGCGGGCCTACGCGAGAACGCTGTGGACCGGTCGCGGAGCGGCGCTCGCCCGCGTCATCGCCGAGGAGACCGACGGTGACGCCGACGACCTGTCGTTGCGCCTGCTCGCCCGCTACGTCCTGGAGATCCCGACCTCGCCGGAACGGCGCCGGACCCGATCGCCGCCCTCGACACCGCGTTCGCCCACCTCCGCCGCGGCCGGCCGGACCCGTGACGGGCGCGCCTCAGGGGCGGCGCGCGCGGAGACCGTCGACGAGGATCGACAGCAACCGCGGCCCCCGCGCGTCGAGCTCGGTGTCGTCCAGCCGCGACAACCAGCCGATGAGCACGATGACGTCGCGGGCCTCGGCGTCGGCGCGCACGCTGCCTGCCGCGCGACCGGCAGCCAGGAGCAGTTCCACGGCCTCGCCGATCGGGCCGAGGCTGTGGGCGGCGAGATCACGCCACGTCGCGGCCTCGACAGCGGCGAACACGTCGCGCTTCACCCGGGCGTAGGCGGCCACGCGGTCGAACCACGCCGCCAACGCGTCCAGCGGCTCGTGGGTCTCCAGGAGACGTGGAGCCGCGGCGACCAGCTCTTCCATCTCCCGGCGGTACACCTCGGCGAGGAGGTCCTCGCGCGTCGGGAAGTGCCGGTACAGCGTGCCCTGACCGATGCCGCATGCCTTGGCGACCGCGTTGAGCCTCAGCTCGCCCGGCTCGTGCACGAGCTCGCGCGCCGCTTGCACGATCCGCTCGCGGTTGCGCTGCGCGTCCGCACGCCGCCCCTTGACCGAACCGGACACGTGTCCGCTATGGTCGTCGACGTAACCGGACATGTGTCCATTCTAGGCAGGGGATCGTCATGACCATCCACGGCAAGGTCGTCGCCATCACCGGAGCCAGCAGCGGGATCGGTGAGGCAACGGCCCGCCACCTCGCCTCGCTCGGCGCGCCGGTCGTCCTCGGCGCCCGCCGCACCGACCGGCTGGACCGGCTGGTCGCGGAGATCGAGGCCGCCGGCGGCGATGCGGCCGCCACGCGCGTGGACGTCACCGATCCCGACGACCTGCGGTCGCTCGTCGCCGCCGCCCTCGAGCGCCACGGCCGCCTCGACGTCCTGGTGGGCAACGCCGGGATCACCCGGATCGGCCCCGTCGCCGACCTGGACGTTGCCGGCTGGTCGGCGATGGTCGACGTGAACCTCAAGGGGATCCTGCACGGGATCGCCGCTGCCCTGCCGGTGTTCCGCCGCCAGGGCAGCGGCCACCTCGTCACCGTCGTGTCGACCTCCGGCCTGAAGATCGTCCCCACCCAGGCGGTGTACGCCGGGACGAAGAACGCGGTCCGCACCCTCCTAGAGGCCCTGCGACAGGAGAGCACCGACGGGGTCCTGCGGACGACGTCGATCTCCCCCGGCTACGTCCGCACCGAGCTCGTCGACAACGCCGTCGACGATCCGGCCGTGCGCGAGGAGGCCAGGCGGAACATGGCCGCCCTCGGCATCGAGCCCGCGGCGGTGGCACGGGCGATCGCGTTCGCGATCGACCAGCCCGACGACGTCGAGATCGGGGACCTGACCATCCGCCCGACCCGCCAGGGCTGATCATGCCTCGAGCAGCCCGTCGCGCTCGGCGGTCAGCAGGGTGAGTGCCGCCTCGCGCGCCTGTGCCGCCGTGTCGGCGACGCCGTGGTGGGCGGCCACCACCGTCGCCCCCTCGACCAGCATCAGGAGCCGGCGGGCGAGTCCCTCCGGGTCGGCGACGCCGGCGCGGGCGGCGATGCCGGTGAGGAGGTCCAGGTAGCGGTCCAGGTGCCTGCCGGTGACGGCGCGCACCGGGTCGTCGTGGTGCTGGGCGGCGGCGTTCACCATCGCGCAGCCGCGGAACTCCGGCTCCCGGTACCACTCCCCCAGCGCGTCGAAGACGGCCGCCAGCTGGTCGGCGGGATCGTCCCCCGCCGCCGCGGCGGCCGCGGCGGTCCAGCCGTGGACGCGCTCGCTCCGCGCCTCGAGCACGGCCAGCACCAGGCCGTCCTTCGTGCCGAAGTGGCGGTAGAGCGTCTCCTTGGACACGCCGAGCCGGGCGCACAGCTCGGCGACCCCCACGCCGTCGATCCCGCGCTCGTACAGCAGCGGCCCGGCCGCCTCCACGATGGCGGCGCGAGTGCGGGCCGGGTCGATCGTCGCGCCCTTCGCCACTGGCATGCCATAGATCGTACCGATCGGTTCGATGAACTGGTAGCGTGCCTGCCGTACCGATCGGTTCGATCCAGGACGGCGCATGACGGACCCGCTGGCCACCGACCCCCCACCCGACCCCGACCTACCGGCCACCACACCCGCGCTGACGTTCCGCAGCGGCGGCGAGGACCTGCTGGGCGTCCTGCACGTGCCGGCCGGTCCCGGACCGCACCCGGTCGTCGTGCTCCTGCACGGTTTCCCGGGCAACGAGCGCAACTTCGACCTCGCCCAGGTGCTGCGCCGGGCCGGGTACGCCGCACTCGTGTTCCACTACCGCGGCTCGTGGGGTGTGGGCGGGACCTGGTCGTGGCGCCACGTGCTCGAGGACTCGGCGGCCGTCGTGGCCGCGGTGCGCGACCCCGGCCTCGCCTCCGCCCACCGGCTCGACCCGCGACGGCTCACGCTGGTCGGGCACAGCCTCGGTGGCTTCGCCGCGCTGATGACGGCGGCCGCGGAGCCGTCGGTCAGCGCGGTCGCCTCGGTGGCCGGGGTCGACTTCGGCGCCGTCGCCGCGCTCTGCCGCGCCGACCCGGCCGCGCGGGCCGCCTGGGTCGAGGCGTTCGCCGCCGAGCTGGCTCCGCTGCGCGGCACCAGCGGGGAGGCGCTGGTCGCCGAGCTGGAGGCGGCCGGGGAGTCGTGGCGGCTGGGCGCGCTGGCACCCCGGCTGGCCGACCGCCCGGTGCTCCTGATCGGTGGCCGCCGCGACACCGTCGCCCCGCCCGGCGTGCACCACGAGCCGGTCGTCGCGGCGTTCCGGGCGGAGCCGGTCGAGCGGCTCGAACACCACGTCTTCCCCACCGACCACGCCCTCTCGGACCACCGCGTGACGCTGGCCCGCACGCTCCTGGGCTTCCTGGCGCCGCAGCGATGACCCAGGCGCTGCGGCTGGCGCTCGGCACCGCGTCGGCGCTCGGGTTCGCGCGGTTCGCGTACGGGCTCCTCCTCCCGGCCATGCGCGACGACCTGCGCTGGAGCCTCGCGCAGGCCGGGGCGATGAACACCGCGAACGGGCTGGGCTACCTGATCGGCGCGTTGCTGACCGCCGCCGTCGTCCGCAGGCTGGGCACCGCGGCCGCGTTCCGCTGGGGCATGGTCCTCACGGCGGTGGCGTTGGCGGCCACCGCGCTCACCAGCGACTACCCGACGCTGCTGGTCTTCAGGGCGGCGGCAGGGGTCACCGGCGCCGTCGTCTTCATCACCGGAGGGGTGATCGCGGCCCGGTCCCCGTCCCGCGCGGCGATCCCCGTCTACTTCGCCGGGAGCGGGCTGGGGATCGTCGTCAGCGGCGCCGCCATCCCCGCGCTGGGCGCCCACTGGCGCGCGGGCTGGGTCGGCCTGGGCGTCGCCGCCGGGCTGGCGGCGTGGCTGAGCTGGCGCGCCGCCACGGACGGGGACACGCCGACCACCGCCACCGGGCGCGCCCGGGTGCTCCCGCTGTGGCGGACGGCCCTGGCGTACCTGCTGTTCGCGGCCGGGTACATCACCTACATCACGTTCCTGTCCGCCTACCTCGCCGACCAGAACGCCCCGGTCGTGCAGGTGGCGCTCACCTGGACGGTGCTGGGCGCGGCCGTGGCCGCCGTGCCCACGCTGTGGAGCCGCCCCATCTCCCGCTGGCCCGGCAGCACCGCACTCGCCGCGATACTGGCGCTCCTGGCCGGGGCATCAGCGCTCGCGCTGCTCTCCCCGGCGCTACCGGTGGTGCTCGCCTCGGCGGTCGGCTACGGGGCGACGTTCCTCGGCGTGCCCGCCGCCGTCACCACCCTGATCAAGCGGGACACCCCACCCGCCGACTGGACGGCCACCCTCGCGGCCTTCACCACCCTGTTCGCGGCCGGCCAGACCGCCGGTCCGTGGATCGCGGGCGTCCTCGCCGACCTCACCTCTACCGGGGCCACGGTGGCGTGGACCGCCGTCCTCTGCGCCGCGGGGGCGGCGATCGCCGTCACCGAGCACCGGCCGCACCCCGCGCCGCGGGTGTGAGCTCCCCGGCGCCGTCGCACATCGCGAGCAACCGGTCGAGGAACGCGGCCACCGGGGGCGACTCGAGCGCGGTGCGCCGCCAGACGACACCCAGCTCACGCCGGGCCACGGGGTCCGACACGGGCACCGCGTGCTCGGCGCCGGACGCCGCGAGCCGGGGCAGCAGGGCGACGCCCATGCCGCTGCGCACCATGCCGTGCACGATGGAGAGCTGCCCGGTCTCGATCACGACGCGGGGGGCGAAGCCGGCCTCGGCGCACAGCTGGTCGGCGAGCTCCCGCAGGCCGTAGCCGCTGCGCATGCAGACGAACCCCTCGTCGGCGAGCTCGCGGAGGGCGACCTCCCGCCGTCCGGTGAGGGGGTGGCCGGGCGGCACGAGCACCACGATCGGCTCGTGGACGAGGGTGCGGGCGTCGAGGCCGGTGAGCGTCACCGGCATGCGCGTGACCGCCATGTGGAGCTCGCCCGCCTGAACGAGCTGCTCGAACTCGCGCGAGACGTCGTGCTCGACCAGGTTCACCGTGACGCCGGGGTGCTCGGCGCGGAACTCGGCCAGCACCCCGGGCAGCAGGTGCGCGGCAACGCTCGGCAGCACGCCGACCGCCACCCGCCCGTGGCGGAGCCCGACGACGTCCTCGACGCGCTCGCGGCCCCGTTCCAGCTCGGTGAGCGCGCGCTCGGCGTGCTCGAGGAACGCGGTGCCGGCCTCCGTGAGCACCACGCGGCGGGCGAGCCGCTCGAACAGCTTCGCCCCGATCTCCTGCTCCAGCTTGCGGATCTGGATCGACAGCGTCGGCTGCGCCAGGAACAGCGAGGCCGCGGCCCGCGTCATGCTGCCCTCCTTGGCCACGGCGACGAAGTAGCGCAGCTGGTGCAGCTCCATGGCGTGAGCTAACGCGACCTGCGGATCCGGCGCAGCGCGGCGCGCAGGCGGGCGCCCACCGCAGCGGCGAGCAGCGCGAGCACGCCGGGCGGCTTCGCGGGCGTCGCGGGCGCCTTCCCGGTGCGCGCGTTCTCCTCGACGGCGGCGGCGAACTGCTCGAACATCCGCTTGCTGACGTCCCCGGCGAGCGCCCGGCCGAACTGCGCGATCCGCCCGGAGAGGAAGAGCGCCGCGTCCGCCTCGAGGACCGTGCCGCCCGCCGTTCCCGGTTCGGTGCGCAGCCGGATGTCGGCCTGCGTGGTGCTCCCGCCCGTGTCGGCGCCCTGCGCGGCCACCCGCATCCGGTGCCCCTCCCGCTCGACCACCTGCGCCAGGCCGTCGAACGCGAGCTTCACGGGACCGAGCGCCACGGTCGCGCGGCCGCGGTAGCGGTCGTCGCCCAGCACCTCGACGAGCTCGGCGCCGGGCAGGCAGGCGGCCAGCCGGTGGAAGTCGTCGAGGACCTCCCACACCTTGTCGACGGGCACGCCGAGCTCGGTGCGCACCTCGACGGTGGCGGACGGCGCGCCGGTGGGCAGCTCGACCGGTCGTGAGTGGATACGAGTGCTGGGGGCCTCGTATTCACTCACGGCCTGCTCGGTCCCACGCCTGATGATCGTGCGGGGCCTGCAGTTGCGCGGTAGGGGCAGCCCGTCCGGGTGCTCCGCGGCGACGTCGGCCACGGCCGCGAGGATCCCGCGGTACCCGGTGCACCGGCACAGCACGCCCGACATCTCCACCGGCAGCTCGTCGGGCTCGACGGACGCACCGTCGGCGAGCAGGTCGAAGCTGCTCATGAGCATGCCGGGGGTGCAGAAGCCGCACTGCAGGCCGTGGTGCGCGGAGAACGCCCGCTGCAGCGGGTGCTGGTCCTCCTGCGTGCCCAGCCCCTCCACGGTGACGATCTCCGCCCCCTCGCACTGCACCGCGAACAGCAGGCACGCGCGGGCCGCCGCGCCGTCGACGAGCACCGTGCACATGCCGCAGACGCCGTGCTCGCAGCCCAGGTGCGTGCCGGTGAGGCCGAGCTGATCGCGCAGCGCGTCGGCGAGGTGCATGCGGGGCGGCACCCGCACCGTGACCTCGGAGCCGTTCACCGTCATGGTGATCTCGACGCGCTCGGATGCCGCGACCTTGACGGGCCGCGCGGCTGGTCTGGTCATACCGGTACCTCCCTACGAGCCCGGCTCAGCGCCGTGGCCAGCTCGCGCGCGGCCAGCACGCCGAAGAGGCGCCTGCGGTAACCGGTGGAGCCGTGCGCGTCCCCCGCCGTGTCGACGATCTCGGCCGCGAGCTCCGCCATCGGCCCCCGGAGATCCGGTTCACCGATGAACGGGGTGACGTCCCTGGTCACCGGCCGGTCGGAGATCCCGAACCCGGTGAGCCGGGCCGTCTCCACGGCGCCGTCGCCCCCGACCCGGACCATCGTGGCGACGCCGGCGAGGGCGAAGTCCCCGTGCCGCCGCGCGATCTCGGCGAACCCGAAGCCCTCCCCGGGCCGGGCGGCCGGGAACTCGACGGCGACGACGACGTCCTCCGGGCCGGCGCCGGTGGTCATGGCGCCGGCGAAGAACTCCGACGCCGGCAGCCGCCGCCGGCCCGCGGGACCGGCGACCTCGATCGTCGCGTCCAGGCACGCCGCGACGGCGGGCAGCTCGGCCGCGGGGTCGGCGTGCGCGAGGCTGCCGACCACGGTGCCGCGGCTGCGCAGCTCCCGGTGCCCGACGAACGGCATCGCCATCCCGATCAGCGGCACCGCGCGGGCCTCGGCGGCCCGCTCGACCGCGCGCTGCCGCACGGCGGCGCCGATCCGCAGCGCACCCGCAACCGCATCGAAGCCGTGCAGCTCGGCGACGGAGTTGATGTCGACGAGCGTGGCGGGCCGGCCCAGCCGCATCGCCAGCACCGGCACCAGCGACTGCCCGCCCGCGAGCACCTTCCCGTCGCCCCCGGACAGCTCGGCGAGCACGTCGTCGAGCGTGGCGGGGCGGACGTAGGCGAACGGCGGGGCTTTCACGTCACCGCCCCCGGAACTCCGGCTTGCGCTTCTCGCCGAACGCCTTGACGCCCTCGGCGAAGTCCTCGGTGGCCCGCAGCATCGCGTAGGCCTTGCGCTCCAGCTCGATGCCCGTGTACAGCGGACCGTCCAGGCCCTTGTCGAGCACCTCCTTCGCGGTGCGCTGGGCCGACGGCGAGAAGTCGGCCATCTTCGCGGCGAGCGCGTCCACCGCGGAGTACAGCGCGTCCCGGTCGTCGTGCAGGCCCGCGACGAGGCCCCAGTCGAGCGCCTGCTGCGCCTGGATCCGGGTCGCGGTGAGGATGTGGAACTTCGCCCGCGACAGCCCGATCAGCCGCCCCAGCCGCTGGGTGCCGCCGGAGCCGGGGATCATGCCGAGGTTCATCTCCGGCAGGGCGAACTGGCTGCGCGGGGTGGCGAGCCGGATGTCGCAGGACAGCACCAGCTCCAGGCCCACCCCGAAGCAGTAGCCGTCGACGGCCGCGATCACCGGCTTGGGACTGCGCGAAGCCGCGGTGACGTTGTGGCCGAGGTCGGTGAAGTCGATCGGGTCGACCTCCATGAACCCCGCGATGTCCCCACCGGACGAGAAGTGCTCGCCATCGGACCGGACCACCACGACGCGCACGTCGTCGTCGCGGTCGATCTCGGCGAACCGCTCCGCGACCAGCGCCCGCATCTCCCACGTGATCACGGTGTATTTCCCGTGGGACAGCGTCAGGTAGGCGATCCGGCCGTCCGGGGAACGGTCGAGGCGGACCTCACCGCCGGTCAGTGCCATCTGTTACTCCTTCACACTTCGTGTCTGGAAGCGGCGGAGCCGCTTGGACGTAGCACGCCACCGGCACTCTGCTGCCGAATTCTCAGGCGTCTGCTCGCGAGGACAGCGCCGACACGGGGGACGGCTGGCCGGCGGAGCCGGCGGGGTGGGCGAGCGGAGTGAATTGGCATTCATGAGGAGGCGATCCCGGAGCGAGCAGGCGCCTGAGGTTCCGCTACCGGCACCGCTACGCAGGCCACTTCACACACCCCCCAGCAGCTGGTGCAGCACCTCGCCGTGCAGCGGGAGCCGGGTGATGGGGACGCCTGCCGGGCGCAGCGCGTCGGCGACGGCGTTCGCGAACGCCACCGGGAAGCTCATCGACGACCCCTCCCCGCACCCCTTCGCCCCGAGCGGGGTGAGCGGCGACGGGGAGACGACGTGGTCGGTGCGCAGGTCGTAGCCGGTCTCGGCGGACGTCGGGCAGAGGTAGTCGAGGAACGTCGCCGACGTGGGCTGGCCCGACTCGGCGTAGGTGAACTCCTCGTACATCGCGCCGCCGAGGCCGTGGGTGAGGGCGCCGTGCACCTGCCCGTCGAGCAGCTGCTGGTTGAGCACGGTGCCCGAGTCGTGCACCGACGAGACGCGGTCGAGGGTGATCTCGAGGGTGTCCGGGTCGATCCGCACCGCGACGATCTCGGCGACGAAGCCATAGCAGAGCGAGGAGTTGATGCGGTCGTCGCGGGTGGCGGCCTTGACCTCCGCGGGCGTGAACGCGGCCTCCTCGTACAGCCGCGCCGGCGTGCCCGCGGGCAGGGCGCCGGGGTCCCAGTGCACGAGGCCCGCCGCGTGGCGGAACTGCACGGCACGCCCCGGGTCGTCCCGGTGCCGGACGAGCCCCTCGGCCAGCTCCAGCTCCTCGGGCGGGAGGCCGAGCAGCACGCCGGCCGCGGCTCGCACGGTGGCGGCGATCCGGTCGGCCGCCTGCACCACGGCGCTGGTCACGAGCGGGGCGAACCGCGAGGAGTAGCTGCCGGACGTGACCGTCCACGGCGTGGTGGCCGTGTCCATGTCGACCACGACCCGCACCTGCTCCACGGGCAGCCCGAGCCGCTGCGCGGCCACCGCGCGGGCGACGGTGGCGTGCCCCTGCCCCTGCGGAACGCTGCCCAGCATCACCGTGACCAGGCCCTGCATGTCGACGCTCACCCGGACGTGCTCGGTGGAGCCGGACTTGTCCCGGCCGGGCTTGCGCTGCTCGCTGGGCGTGGCCAGGCCGACGTAGCCGATGTTGGTGCCGGACGGGTCGACGACCAGGCCCACCCCGACGCCGTAGAACCCGCCGGCCGCTCGCGCCTCGGCCTGGCGCGCCCGCAGCTCGGCCAGGTCCGCGTTCTTGATCGCGAGGTCGACCGCGGCGGCGTAGTCGCCCGAGTCGTACACCCCGCCCGTCGGCGTCTCGTACGGGAAGGACCCGACGAGGTTGCGCCTGCGCACCTCGAACACGTCCTGCCCGGTCGCGTCGGACACCGCGTCCATGAGGCGTTCGAGCCCGAAGTAGAGCTGCTGGCCGCCGAAGCCGCGGTTGAGCCCCACCGGCATCTGGTTGGTGACGACAGCGCGCGCCCTGATCTCGACGGCCCCGATCCGGTACGGGCCGGTGATGTTGCCGTAGCAGCGGTAGAGCGTGGAGGGCTCGGGCGGGCGCAGGTAGGCGCCGACGTTGTCCACGAGGTCGGCCTTGAGCGCGGTGACCCTGCCGTCCGCGCCGACCGCTGCGGCGAACCTCATGACGCGGTCCGCACCTGCGGAGCTGGCGAGCAGGTGCTCGATGCGGTCCTCGCTCCAGCGCACCGGGGTGCCGGAGTGCTTCGACGCGAGCGCCATCAGCACGACGTACGGGTAGATCCCGGCCTTGATGCCGAAGCTGCCGCCGATGTCGGCGGGCACGTGCAGCCGGATCTGCGACGTCGACAGGCCCAGCGCCCCGGCCATGACCGGGACCATCGTGAAGGGCCCGTGGAAGTTCGCCCACGCCTCGACGGAGGGACCGTCGCGCCAGTCGGCGATCACCGAGTAGCACTCCATCGGCACCGACGAGTAGCGCGGGAAGTCGTACTCCCCCTCGACGACGTGCGCGGCATTGGCGAACGCCTCCTCGACCGGCCCGAAGGAGAACGTGCGGTCGGTGGCGACGTTCGAGCCCGCCTCCTCGTGCAGCAGCGGGGCGTCCGGTTCGAGGGCCGCCCGCGGGTGCACGACGGCGGGCAGCGGCTCGTAGTCGACGGCCACGAGCTCGGCGGCGTCCTCCGCGGTGTACCGGTCGGTGGCGACGACCACCGCGATCGGCTCCCCGACGAAGCGGACCTTGTCGGTGCCGGTCGGGTAGTACGGCATCGCGGCCCCGGTGGAGAGGGGGAACGGCCGCAGCGCGGCGAGCACCTCGTCCGGTCCGATCACCGCCGCGACGCCCGGGTGCGCCCGGGCCCGGGACAGGTCCACGCCGCGCAGCCGGGCGTGCGGCTGCGTCGATCGCACGACGGCGGCGACGAGGGTGCCGGGCAGCGGGTCGAGGTCGTCGAGGAACCGGCCCTGGCCGGTGACCAGCGGGCCGTCCTCGGTGCGAGCGGATCTCCAGTCAGCCACGGCCCGACTCCCCGAGCGCCTCGAACTCACCGGCCACGAGCGTGCGGCGCAGCGTCTTGCCCACCCCGGAGCGCGGGATCGCGCTGACGGCGATCACGCGCTTGGGCCGCTTGAGCGAGGGCAGGACGTCCCGCGCGTAGGCCATCGCCTTCTCCGCGGCCGCCATCGCGTCGGTGTCCCGCGCCGGCACGACGAACGCGGTGACGGCCTGTCCCCACCGCTCGTCCGGCAGCCCGACGACGCAGACGTCGTCGACCTCGGGGCACCGCACGAGCGCGGCCTCGATCTCGTCGGGGTAGATGTTCTCCCCGCCCGAGTTGATCATGTCGTCGACGCGGCCGGAGACCCACAGGTCGCCGTCCTCGTCGGCGACGGCGAGGTCGCCGGTGTAGTACCAGCCGTCGCGGATCGCCTTCTCGTTCGCGTCGGGGCGGTTCCAGTACCCGCCGAACGCCTCCGGGCTCGCCATCGACGCGATCACCTGTCCCTGCTCCCCCGGCGCGACCAGCGCGTCCGGTGGGGTACCCGGCTCGGGGCCGACGAGCCGCACGCGGGAGAAGATGCCGGCCCGCCCGGCCGAACCGGGCTTGGCGGCGACGTCGGGCCCGATGGTGAAGGTGTAGATCTCGGTGCTGCCGAAGTGGTTGACGAACGCCTTCGGCGCGACCTCGGCCACGAGCTGCTCGGCGAGCGATGGCGTCATCGCCGCACCGGCGTACGCGAGCCGGTCGAGCGCGCGGGCCTCGGAGAGGCGCCCGGTGCGCAGCAGCGACCAGAAGATCGTCGGCACCAGGTACAGCGACGACACGTTCTCGGACGTGACGAGCTCGATCGACTCCTCCGCGTCGAACGCGGGCTGCCCCACCCACGTGCCGCCCACGACGATGCTGGTCAGCAGCGTGCGCAGGCCCATGGTGTGGAACATCGGCATCACGCCGAGCACCACCTCCCCGGCGCGCTGCTGGGTCTGCACCGCGTGCGCGACGGCGGCGCTGTGCTCGGCGCGGTGGGTGCGCGGCACGCCCTTGGGCCGCCCGGTGGTGCCGGAGGTGTAGAGCATCACGCTGGCGTCGGTCTCGTCGGCACGGGACTCGAGGGCGTGGTCGGGCTCGCGTTCGGCGGCGGCGTCGACCTCGGTGACGTCCCGCAACGGGACCCCGCCCGCGGCCGCGGCCGCCCGCTCGGCGTTGGCCGCGTCGGCGACGAGCAGCGTGGCGGCGGCGTCCGAGACGCAGTAGCGCAGCTCGTCGGGTCCGAACCGGGTGGAGAGCGGCACCGAGACCGCGCCCAGCTTCTGCGCCGCCAAGTGGAGGCTGGCCAGGGGCTCACCGCCGGTCAGGGTGAGCGCGACCCGGTCGCCGGGACGCACGCCCGCCGCGGCCAGCGCCCGGGCCAGCCGGTTCGTGCGCGCGTCCCACTCCCGGTAGCTCAGGTGCCGCCCGTGCCCGCGCACCGCGGGCCGCTCCGGGAAGCGTTCGGCCGTCCAGCGCATGACCGTTCCCAGATCCATGCGACCTCCTCTACGCTCTGTTTCAGACCGTACTGTCCGGACTTTCGACTGGCAAGACCGGACCGTCCGTCTCGGACGGTGGACCGCTAGGATCGACGGCTCGGCACGGGAGGGAGAGGTCGGTGAGCGATGTGCGGCTGTCCGCGACGTCGTACGTCGTGCTCGGGATGATCGCCCTGCGCGGCCCGTCCACGCCGTACGAGCTCAAGCGCGCGGTGGGCCACTCCGTCGGCTACTTCTGGCACTTCCCGCACGCCCAGCTCTACTCGGAACCGGACCGGCTCGCCGGGCTCGGGTTGCTGGAGCTCGCGGTGGAGGAGAGCGGACGGCGGCGCAAGACATACTCGCTCACCAAGGCCGGGCGGACGGCGCTGGGGGACTGGCTCGCCTCCCCCACGCACGAGCACTTCCAGATGCGCGACATCGCCGAGCTCAAGCTGTTCTTCAACGAGGCGGGCGCCCCGGAGAACGTGCCGGCCCTCGCCCGCGACCAGATCAAGCAGCACGAGGAGCGGATCGCCGTCTACGAGGGGATGGTCGAGCGCTTCGGCGGCGACCCGCACGCCCAGCCGCGGATGATCACCCTGGAGCTCGGGCTGGAGATGGAGCACGCGGCGCTGCGGTTCTGGTCGGCCCTCGCCGACGGCGACCTGGACCGCCTCCGGAAGGCCCGGCGCACGAGCGAGGGGTGAGCCGGGGGGGGCCTCAGGGTCGGATCGGGGGCTTTCCCCATGGTCCGGGCCGCCTGGGGACAGCAGAGTCGGCGCCATGCGGTGCACACCCGACGACCCCGCGGCGGCGTCCGAGCCACGCCGCTACGCGATGTGCGCCAACCAGCAGATCGACGCCGCCATCCAGCACCTGCTCGCAGCCCTGAACGCCGCCGCGGACGACGCCGGCCGGAGCGGCACCACCGACACCGGCGCCCGGCGGGCCGCCGCCGCGCTCGTCGACGCCCGCATCGCGGTGCACCAGGCGGTCACCGCAGCCGGCCGCGTGCTCGCGGACCGCGAGCGGACCGTCGACGTCCCGGGCGCCCGGCTCGCCCCGGTGGTCGCCGCCTGACCCCGAGGAGTCAGCCGGGCCGGACCGCCTTCAGCCCGGCGAGCACGACGCCGAGGGCGTAGCGGAAGTCGTCGGCCACCGTGGCGCCGCTCGCGTGCCGCTCGCGCAACCCCCGGGCCATCAGCGGGAACGGGCTCGCCGAGATGCCCTGGCCTCCTCGGTGGGGCCCGGGCGCGCCTGGTCCTCGACGGCCCGGCCCAGCACGAAGTGCACGAGGACACCGGCCGCCCGGGTGGCGTCGGCGAGCGGGAAGCCGGCCGCGTGGAGGACGGCGACCGCGCGCTCGGCGAACCCCCCGAGCGCGACCGCCACCGTGGGATCCGCGCCGATCGCCACCCGCGCGCCGTCCCGGTGCCGAGCAACGCCGCGTGCAGGGCTGTCGCGGCCTCCTCGAGCCAACGCAGCCACGGCACGTCGGCGGACGGGAGCCCGGCGACGACGGGCGCCACGATGACGTCGTGTCGACGTCGTCCCGGTGGCGGCACCGAACCCCTGTTGATCCGCCCCGGCGTCGTCGTGGCCTGGGCAGGGGGCGACCGCGACTCGCTCGACACGGCGCTCGACACGTGGTTCGGCCGCCGGATTGCGGTCACCACCGCCCCGGATCGATGAGTTCTTGCCACGTCGATGGTCATAAGGCCGCACCAGCCGCCACCCACGCTAGAAAGCGGGATGACCATGACGACCGTCACCACCACCGGCACCCGGACCGTTCGCGACCTCGTGCTCCTCCTGGCCCGCATCGGCCTCGGCGTCATCATGATCGCGCACGCCAAGCTCGAGTACGACTTCGCGGGAGGGAGCATCACCGGCGTCGGCGAGCTCTTCGCGCAGTCCGGCATACCGCTACCCGCCATCTCCGGGCCGGCCAACGTCCTGTTCGAGTTCGTCGGCGGCGTCGCCATGATCCTCGGCCTCGCGGTGCCGATCGTCGGCGTCGTGATGGCGCTGAACATGGTGGGCGCCTGGGTCCTCGTGCACACAAGCGGGCTGTTCGCCATGGACCACAACGGTCCCGAGCTGGCCATCATGATCGCCCTGCTGAGCCTGGTCCTCGCCGTCACCGGCTCCGGGCGTTTCGGGCTCGACCACCTGATCATCGCGCGGTCGCGCCGACGGGCCGGAGCCTAGTGTCCCGGGGCCCCGGCGAGGACGTCGTCGAGGCGGCCGCCGCGGACGTCGGCGACGAGGTCGGCGAGCTGCTCGAGGCTCATCTGGATGCGCTGGCCGAAGTCGTCGGTGATCACCACCCGACGTTCCGGCGCCGCGGCGTCGTCGAGGTACAGCTCCGGACAGCCGCAGTTGCACTGGCCGCAGAACGTGGCGATGTGGCGCATGGCGTCCTCCCAGGTGGACCGAAGCGGTCGGACGAGCAGGTCGCCCCCCACCGCAGGCTGGTTCCGGAGGACGCCCGGATTCGCCCGTTCGTTGCACCCACCTACGGGCTGGTGGGGTCAACCCCCACCCGCAGAGGCGGGTTGACCCCGGGGGGTCGTAGTGCCAGCGGGATGGTCCGGGGTCCGCGCGGAGCGGAGCCTGTGCGGCAGGGCAAAGGCGAGCTCACCGGAAGGTGGTCGACCATGAACACCACGACGCCCGCGGGCAACCGTGACCAATCCCTGCCCGCACCCCTCGCAACCGTCGAACGCTGTGATCGTTGCGGCGCCGCCGCCCTGGTCGTGGTCACGCTGCCCACCGGCGGCGGGCTCCACTTCTGCGGTCACCACACGCGCCGGCACGCGGCCCGGCTGCTCGAGATGGGCGCCGGCCTCAGGTCCGCCCTCTGACTCCCGGGCCAGGGTCGGGAAGTGACGGTGCGGGTGGAGGTGCGTGGCGCGGTCCACCTGCTCACGATCGACCGTCCGGAGAAGCGCAACGCGTTCGACGGCCCCACCACCAGCGCGCTCGACACCGCGCTCAACGCCTTCGAGGACGACGACAGCGCGTTCGTCGCCGTCCTCACGGGTGCGCCGCGGTTCTTCTCCGCGGGCACCGACGTCCGGGCGTGGGCGGGCGAGCCGACCGAGCGGGGCGGGCCGTACGGGATCGCGGGCCGGCGGATGCGCAAACCCCTGATCGCCGCCGTCGAGGGCGTCGCCGCGGGCGGCGGGTTCGAGATCGCACTGTCCGCCACCATGATCGTCGCGTCGCAGTCGGCGACGTTCTCGTTCCCCGAGGTCGGGCTGGGTCTCGTCGCCGAGTGCGGCGGCCTGTTCCGCGGCCCGCGCGCGCTGCCGCTCAACGTGGCCCGGGAGCTCCTCCTCACCGGCGACCCGCTTCCGGCCCGGCGCGCGTACGAGCTGGGACTGGTCAACCGACTGACCGATCCCGGCGACGCCGTCGAGGAAGCACTCGCACTGGCCGAGCGGATCGCCGCCCGGGCGCCGATCGCGGTCCGCGAGACCCTGCGCGCGATCGAGTCCGCGTACGTCGCCGACGATGAACCCGGCTGGGCCGAGACCGCGCTCGCCCGTGACCGCGCCCGCGCGTCCGCGGACGCCGTCGAGGGGGTCGCCGCGTTCCTGGAGAAGCGGCCCGCCCGCTGGACCGGGCGCTGAGCGCGCGGTGCCCGGAACGGCACGTCGCAGTTGATCACCTACTGAACGTGTTCCGGCGGGACGGCGACACCGTGTACCGGACCCGGCACACGAGCGGCCGCGGAGTCGAGCAGCTCACCTACACGTTCACCCCTGGCCGACGGGCGACAGGGGGAGTGGCAGGACTCCCCCGACGGCCGGCCGCAGTCGTCCACCTACCACGCCTGGCTCGACTCCCACGACGTCGCCCGCCTGTACGGGCCCCGCGACCCGACCCGCGGTCAGAAGGTGGCGATCGGGTTGACCGGGCTGCCGGACGTGCCGGCGAAGCGGACCGGCGCGACGGCGAGGTGGAAGTCCCACTGGCCGAGCTCGGCGGCCGTCGTCGCGCACGCCTCCAGGTCGCAGTTGTCGAGCAGCCACAGACCCATCGCGACGAGGCCCACGGTGTGAACCGGCATCGCCATGTCGTCGTACCCCGACGGCTGAACGTCCTGGGGGGTGTCGGCGCCGATCAGCGCGACCTCCCGTTCGTGCAGCCACGGCAGGCAGGACGCGTGCCAGCCGGCCTGCGTGAAACCGCCGGACGCACCGGCCTCGTGCCGGACGCGGCCGTAGCCGGTCCGCAGGAGTACCGCATCGCCGGATCCCACCCGCACACCCTGGCGACGCTCGGCCTCCTCGAGATCGTCGGGAGACACCCCCTCACCCGGTTCCAACCACGGCACATCGCGGACCTTCGCGATGTCCAGCAGGACACCACGCGTGACGATCCCGTTCGCCGCCGCCGTGACGGCCCCCCACGCCGATCCCGTTGCGGCGTCGACCAACGAGTGCGACCGCCCGTTGTACATCGTGCCGTCCCAGAAGATGTGGCACGGCGAGTCGACGTGGGTGATGGTGTTGCCGTGGAACAGGATGCCGAGCCGCTCGTTCGAATAGCCCCAGTGGCGGTCGTTGCGGAAGCCGGGCAGCGGCATGTTCTCGGCACCCGGCATGTCGGCGAAGCACGGGCACGTCGTCGTCGACCGCTCCATCTCCTCCGGCACGGCGATCTCCCATGCGCACGACACGCTCCTGCCGTGGCGCACCGCCCGCGCCGCCGCCAGCCGGACGTCGTCGGTGATGTGGTTCAGCGTGCCGAGCTCGTCGTCGTCGCCCCACCGTCCCCAGTTCGACAGCGTGTCGAAGTACCCGAGCACGTCGTCCTGTGTGGGCATCCGCCGCCCTGCCGTCATCCCAGCATCGACTCCTCCGGTCACGCGGTTCGAGGCACCGCAGGCGAGGTATGCCGCACTCTCCTTCGACATGCCTGAACCGGCACGACACTAGATCAGCGGGCCAGCAGCCGGTCGGCGCCCCAGGTGTGCCCCCGAGAGCACGAGCGGATGGTGTACGCGCAGGTCACCGGTGCGAGGCGGACGAGCTGGCCTGTAAGCCGGATCCTGTTCCCGGGCGCCTTGCGGCGCTCCGTTCGGCGACCATCCATCTAGGCCCGCCGTCGCCGGCGGGCTCGAGCGGTCTACCCGCAGGCTCGGACGGGCCGCCCTCGAACGCCTGCGCAGCCCCCGCACGCGGGAGCCTTTTGACCTTGCTCCGGGTGGGGTTTACCGAGCCACCCCGGTCACCCGGGGTGCTGGTGGTCTCTTACACCACCGTTTCACCCTTACCCCGCGCTGGGTGCGCGGGGCGGTCTGTTCTCTGTGGCACTTTCCCGCGGGTCGCCCCGGGTTGCCGTTGACAACCACCCTGCCCTGCGGAGTCCGGACTTTCCTCGGCGACGGTTGCCCGTCGACGCGGCCGCCCGGCCAGCTCGTCCGCCCCGCCAGGGTACCCGTGACGCTCCCGCACCAGTGGATGCGCCCCGCGCTTGTTCCACCAACGGCACGAGGACGGCACGGTGCAGTTCGTCACCGAGCCGCTGCCGCCGCACGTCTACGCGCGGGTCGTCGCCATGACCCCCGACGGCCCGGTGCCGGTGCCGACGCGGCGCTCGCTCGACGAGGTGCGCCGGTGCGAGCCACTCCGCAACCTCGGCCGTGACGACGACCTCCACCCGGCACGTGAGTGGCCTGTCGGGGCGCCGGTGGGAGCACGGGAACGGCCGCCGCTGTGTTGTGGTGCTCGCCCGGGGCCGTTCGTCGGGCAGGTGGTCACTGAGGCTCAGTGCGGGGCCGTGCAGTCCTCCCCCGTCGTCGGTGGGGCGGTGTCGGAGCGTCATCTGCGCGTCCGGATGTGGGTGAGCATCCGGTCGGCGGCGCGCCAGGTGGCTTTGCAGCACCACCACGGGAGCAGCAGCAGCCACAGGCAAGGCACGAGCCACCAACCGATGATCAGCCAGAACAGGATGCCGTGTTCTGCGGGTTTGCGGCGGCGGCCACCACCTATGCGTTTGTTGTAGGAGAACGGGCCGGGCAACGGGATGTGCAGGTGTAGCGGCATTTGCCGTGAGGTCTCCTGTCGGGGAAAGCGGCGCCGGGGGTGAGCCGGGACGCCCGACGTCGCAGGCGGTTCAGCGGGGGCACAGACAGGTGGTCGCGGCGAACACAACTTTCTTCGCCGACTCCAGATCTATCCCTGCCATGCCCCGAATAGATTCGATGATCTGGGGTTGGGTAATCCCGGCTTTCAGGGACGTACAGATTGCGTAGCCCCCGTGCAGCGCAGCATCCGGGTTCATGGTCGGATACGCGGCCAGGAATGCCCATTCGGCCGGGGTGTACTTGGACGGCGCGGCAGTGGTGGGCGGCGCGGTGGTCGCGGGCGGACTCGTAGCCGTTGCGGCCGGTTCGACCGGTGCGGGTCGACCCGCGGTCGTTGTCGTTCCGCACCCCACTACTGCGGTGAGGACGAGAACCGCGAGCGCGACCAGCGCTTTGGCGTTCACGACCGCCCCTCGCGTTCCCGCGCTTCCCGCATCAGCTCACGAACGGCCGGAGCGAACAGGGCGGCGATTTTGCTGCGCTGCACCTCCGTCGATGGCGGCGCGTCGGCAACCACGCGGCGAACATATTCAGCCATCCGCCGTTCCTCGCCGCTTTCGCTGCCGTCGCTCTGCGCCGGAATGTCCCCGTCCATCAGTCCGCCTTGACCCAGTCGGCGCACCCCTGGGTCTCGAAATAGCCGTCGGATTCTTTGATGGTGACGGTGACGGGGCCCTGCGAGTTGTTGTTGTCGAGGATGTCGCCCATCGATCCGTCGCCCGTCTTCAGCCGGGCGTAATAGCAGTTGGGCCCATCGGGGCCGGTGGTCTTGTACTTGCCGGGTTCGATGTCGACCCCCACTTCGAACGTGCCAGGGCCGAACGTCGTCAGCGGCCCCGAGGGTGCGGGCGGGGCCGCTTCCGGCGCGTCGGCGGTTGCGGCGCTGACGCTGCCGCCGGACGCCGCGGGGGTGGTGGGCGCCGTGGCGCGGGTCGGGCCGTTGCCGATGCCGATCAGGAGCAGCATCACGAACATGCCGATGGGCACGCCGAGGAGCACCCACGGCCACCGGCGGCGCCGCTTCTCCGGCGCCGGTGCCGGGGCCGGTGGGTAGGCCTGGTGGCCGTGGGCGTCCTGCGGGTGTCGGGGCTGCCCGTGCTGCGGATAGCCGTGTTGCGCCGGGCGGCCGTGCTGCGGGTGGTTCATCGCACTCCTGTCGGGGGAACCGTGATGAGGGGGAGCCCGTAGGCGCTCATCGCTTCTCCCCCTCGTGGCCGGTGGCGGCGTCGTTAACGACCATGAGCCACCGTGCGGTCACACGGGCCCGGATGTCGCGGGCGAGCAGCGCCAGGGATGCGACGCGGTAGCCGGTGCCGGGGCGGGTGCAGCAGCGGCACCTGCCGTGTTCGTCGGGCACGCGCACGGCGAGCGAGGTGGCGACGGCCGTGGCGTTGTCCGCAAGCTCGCGCGCGAGTGGCCGGCACCCGACCCACCGATCGGCTTGCCGTCCAAGATCACGCGGTCGGTTCTGTCGTCGGGCAGCACGATCAGGCATTGATCAGCGAAAACGGGACATCCGCTGCTCTGGTGCAGCGGATGTCCCGTTCCTGGCGATCACGGGAGGTGAGCCACCGCAGCCACTCGTCGAACGCGTGCACCGAACACCACCGACGCGGCCTCACCCGATGTACCGTGATGCAGGTCACAGCTTCGAGGTTGGGCGGCCCGCCCATGAGCAACACGACCGCACGGCCCTCCGCCGCCCCGACGACCACCCGCACCCTGCTCCACCCCGGGATGGGCGTGCTGTTCGTCGTCCTCATCTGCTGTTTCACCGCGTGGGGCGTCGCCGCCGACCTGACCACCCCAATGGTCGCCGGGTTCAAGCAGATCTTCGCGATGTCGACCTTCCAGGCCTCGCTCGTGCAGCTGGCGTACTTCGGCGCGTACTTCCTGCTCGCGCTGCCGGCGGCGTTCATCAACGAGCGGTTCGGCTACAAGGCGGGGCTGCTGACCGGGCTGGGCCTCGCCGCGCTCGGGGCGTTCGCGTTCTACCCGGCCAGCAGGATCATGACCTACGAGGCGTTCCTCGTCGCGCTCTTCGCCATCGCCGCGGGCTGCTCGATCCTCGAGACGTCGGCGAACCCGTACGTCATCGCGATGGGGCCGGAGCGGACCGCCACCCGGCGGCTCAACTTCGCACAGGCCTTCAACCCGGTCGGGACGAACATCGGCGTGCTGCTCGCGGCGACGCTGATCCTCCCGCACCTGGAGGCCCCGATCGACGTCGCCAGCCTCTCCCCGGAGCAGGTGCAGGTCATCCGGCAGGGCGAGCTGGCCGCCGTGATGGGCCCCTACCTCGGGCTCGCGTTCGCACTCGTCGCGATCTGGCTCGCGATCGCGATCAACAAGGCGCCGCCCGTGGTCGAGGAGTTCCCGGGCTCCGGCGGGACCGGTGCGCGGGCGGCCTTCCGCGTCCTGGTGCGCCGCAAGCGCTACGTGTTCGGGGTCGTCGCGCAGTTCTTCAACGTCGCGGCGCAGGTGTGCACGTGGACCTACATCATCCAGTACACCGGCCAGGCGGTCGGCGGATCGCTGACGCTCGGGGGCCTCCTGCTGCAGGTCAGCCTGCTGGTCTTCCTCGTGTCCCGGTTCGTCATGACCTGGGTGATCGGGAGGGTGCGACCGACGAAGGCGCTCGGCGCGCTCGGGGGCCTCGCGGTGCTGCTGTGCATCGTGGCGATGGCGTTGCCGGGCCTCGTCGGGCTCATCGCGGTCGTCGCGATCTCGTTCTGCCTCTCGCTGATGTTCCCGACGATCTACGGTGTCGCGCTCGCCGGTCTCGGTCCGGCCACGAAGTTCGGGGCCGCGGGCCTGGTCATGGCCATCGTCGGCGGCGCGATCATGCCGGTCGTCCAGGGCGCGCTGCTCGACGCGACGAGCCCGGCGATCTCGTTCGCCGTGCCCGCCTTCTGCTTCGCCGTCGTCACCGCGTACGCGGTGTACGACCTGCGCGCCCCGCAGGAGGTGGCGGCATGAGGTGCCGTGCCCTCGTCGGCCTGCTGCTCGCCGGCCTGCTCACGGCCTGCGCGGCGCCCGCGCTCTCGATGGAGCCCACCGATCGGGTCGAGGTGCTGTCGTGGTGGACGTCGGAGTCCGAGCACGCCGCCCTGACCACCTGGATCGACGCCTACCGCGCCGCCCACCCGGACGTGGCCGTGATCGACGCCGGGGTCGCGGGCGGCAGCGGCAGCAACGCCCAGGTCGTCCTCGCCGGGCGGCTGCAGAGCGGTGACCCGCCGGACGTCTGGCAGACCTTCCTCGGCAGCTCCCTGCGCCAGTACGCCGAGCAGCACCGGATCGCCGACGTCTCGGCGGCCTACCGCCCGGAGGACGTCGCGGCGCTGCCACCCGCCGTCGTCGACGCGCTCACGGCCGACGGGGCGCTGCGCGGCGTCGCGACCGGCGCCCACCGCAGCAACATGCTCTGGTTCAACACGGGCGTGCTGCAGCAGGCCGGCGTCGCACCACCGGGAGCCGGGTACACCGAGCGGCAGTTCCTCGCCGACCTCGCGCGGCTGAAGGCCGCCGGGACCGCTCCGCTGTGCCTCGGCGGCCAGGACCGGTTCACCTCGGCCGAACTGCTGGAGGACGTCCTGCTCGCCCGGGTCGGGTCCGAGGGCTGGGCAGCGATCGCCGCCGACCGGTTCGACTGGCGCGGCCCCGACGCCCGGGCCGCGCTCGGGGTGTTCGGGACGCTGCTCGACCACACCCAGCCGGCCGCCGCGACGACGACCTGGAGCCGGGCCGTCGCCACCCTGGCCGAGGGCGGCTGCGGCTTCTTCGCGATGAACGACTCCGCGTACGGCGAGCTGCGCGCGGTCGGTGCGGACCTCGGGGCCGGCATCGGCGGGGTCGCCTACCCGGGCACCGACGGCGACTTCATCGCCGTCATCGACACGTTCGTCGTCGCCGCGGGCAGCCCGAACGGCCGCAACGCCATCGACCTGCTCGCGACGATCCAGCAGAACCCGGACGCGCTTCTCGGGTTCTCGGCGCACAAGGGGTCCGTGCCGCTGCGGACGGACCTCGATCTCTCCGGGCTGTCGCCCTACCAGCAGCAGGCGGCGCAGGTACTGCGCTCCGGGACGCTGCTGATGTCCGTCGTGCACGGCGAGGTGATGAGCCCGGCGTTCCAGCAGGGCTTCTACGACGCGGTCGCCGACTTCACAGTCCACCGCGACCCGCGGGCGTTCGCGGACACGCTCCAGTTCGCGGTGTCCCGGGACCTGGCGCCCCAGCGGTGAGGCCGCTCACGACCAACCGTGCGCCACGTCGACGACCAGCCGGGCACCGGCGCCCGGGATGTCGATGGTGAGCACCCGGAACGGCAGCCGGGCGCGCACCCCGACCCCGAAGGTCGTGGCGCCCTCGAAGCTGCCGCCGTAGACGACGGAACGCAGCGTGCGGTAGCCGCTCACGTCGGCGATCTGCCCGCCTGCGGTCGGTGCCGGGACGATCGTCGGGTTGCCGGCGTCGTCGTAGGCCGGGTGGCCGACGCTCACGAGCAGCCGCGCGGCGCCGGGCACGTCGAGCACGGTGCCCGAGCCGTCCTGGGACACGTGGTCCACGTACTCCACGTGGTACCCGGCGGCCGGGCCGGCCAGGTCGAACACCACGCGGTCGAAGCAGCCGTGCGGGCCGGTCCGCACGGCCGTCAACGGGGCGCGGCCCAGCTGCGTCACCACCTCGGGCGTGCTGCCCCACGGCGTGGAGCAGGACGCCGCGGCGACGGGGGCGGGTGCGGGCGTCGTGGCCGCCACGACGGGCAGCACGACGGCGGTGAGGGCGAGCACGACGGTCAGCAGGTGGCGGAGGGTGCGGGACATGACGCCTCCTCGGATGTCTCACCCGAGGACGTTGCGCCCCCCTCTCAGGTTGCCTCGCGCTCCTCGTCGGGCCGCAGTTCCGCGCCGCACCGCCAGCAGCGGTCGGTCCCCTCGCCGGGCATGGCCCCGCACTCCGGACACAGCATGCCGAGCCAGCACACCGCGTCACCGCCGTCGTCGGCATCGGTCACGGGTCCATCCTGCGCCTTCGGGGGTGTCGTGTGCACCACGCGTGACGCGGACCGCGCATCGCCGGATCGGCGACACGGCGCAACTAACGTTGTCCCGTGATCGATGCGTCGCCGGGCACGCTGGCGTTTCTCCTCGTCGCGGGCCTGGTGTCCGGCGCGGTGAACGCCGCTGCCGGCGGGGGCTCCCTGCTGGTGTTCCCGTCCCTGCTCGCGGTGGGCCTGCCGCCGCTGGCGGCCAACGTCACCAACTCGGTCGCCCAGTGGCCCGGCTACGTCGGCATCGTCGCGGGTGTCCGCCACGATCTGCGCGGCCAGGGCCGGCGGGTCCTGCTGACGTCGGCGGTGTCGGTCCTCGGCGCGGCCCTCGGCTGTGCGCTCCTGCTGGTGCTGCCCAGCGCCGTGTTCGACGCGGTCGTGCCGGCGCTCGTGTTGCTGGCGAGCGCGGTGTTCGCCCTCCAGCCGCTGCTCCGGCGCTGGACCGCACCCACGCCCGGCGCGCCGGACCGGCTCGCCACCCTGCTGCCCAGCGTCTTCCTCGCCGCGGTGTACGGCGGCTACTTCGGCGGGGCACTCGGCGTCATCCTCATCACGACGCTCTCGCTGTTCGCGCGCGACTCCCTCGTGCGGCTCAACGCCGTGAAGGGGTTGCTGTCGCTGGTGGTGGCCACGGTGACCGTCGTCTATTTCGCGGTCGGGGCCCCGGTGCACTGGCTCGCGGTCGCGGTGCTCGCCCCCGCCACGCTGGTCGGTGGGTACTTCGGCGCGCGCGTCGCCCGCCGCTCGCCGGAGACCGTGCTGCGCGTCGCGGTGGTGCTGCTCGGCGTGGCGGTCGGGATCTACCTGCTCGTGAACGGTTGACGCGCCGCGGGCCGGGCGCGACGCTCCTCCTCCCGCAGCGGAAGGAGCCGATGTGCAGACCCTCGACCGTGACAGCCGGATCGGGTGGTTCATCATCGGCACCTCGTCCGGTCGGAAGGACGGCCGCTCCGAGCCGCACCGCGGTATGCGGGAGACGCTGCGCACGATCATCGCTGGGCACGATCATCGCTGCGCACGATCATCGCTGCCGCCGAGGAGGCACCACCGCCGTGAAGTACGTGATCCTGATCTACAGCAATGCCGAGTCGCGGAAGCTCTGGCAGCAGTTCTCCGAAACCGAGCGCGGCGCGGGTCTCGCCCACTACGCGCGCTTCGACGACGAGCTGGAGGCATCCGGCGAGCTCGTCGTCTCCCAGGCACTCGCCGACCACTCCACCGCGAAGCGGGTTCGGGTCGACGAAGGCCGGACGCTCACGACGGACGGCCCGTTCGCTGAGGCGAAGGAGCACCTGGCCGGGTTCTACCTGCTCGACGTCGCGAGCGAGGAGCGAGCGATCGAGATCGCGGCGAAGGTCCCGGAGGCGGCGCTGGGCCTCGTGGAGGTGCGGCCTGCGCGGAGCCTGGACCTCGCCGAGTGGTGACGCCAACGGACGTCGGGCGGCTCGTGCGGGAGCTGGCCCCGCAGGTGCTCGTCGCCGTCGTCCGGCGCCACGGCGGGTTCGACGCCTGCGAGGACGCCGTGCAGGAGGCACTGCTCGCCGCCGCCGTGCAGTGGCCCCGCGACGGGCTGCCGGACAACCCCAAGGGCTGGCTGATCACCACCGCGTCCCGGCGGCGCATCGAGATGTGGCGTGCGGACTCGGCCCGGCTTCGCCGGGAGGAGAGCCTCCTCGCGCTGACGCCGCCCCCGTCCGACCCGGCGCCCGCCGTCGACGACTCGCTCACCCTCCTGCTGCTGTGCTGCCATCCCGCGCTCACCCCGCCGTCGCAGGTGGCGCTCACGCTGCGGGCCGTCGGCGGGCTCACCACGGCGGAGATCGCCCGCGCGTTCCTGGTGCCGGAGGCGACGGTCGCGCAGCGGATCAGCCGGGCGAAGGGGCGGATCAAGGCCGCGGGCGCGGAGTTCCGGATGCCGCCGCCCGCCGAGCAACCCGAGCGGATCGCCGCGGTGCTGCACGTCCTCTACCTGATCTTCAACGAGGGCTACACCGCCAGCTCCGGCAGCGAGCTGGGGCGCGTCGAGCTCACCGCGGAGGCGATCCGGCTCACGCGCCAGCTGCGCGCCCTGCTGCCCGCGCACGGCGAGGTCGCGGGGCTGCTCGCCCTGATGCTGCTCACCGACGCGCGCCGCGCCGCGCGCACCGCACCGGACGGCGGCCTCGTGCCACTGGCCGAGCAGGACCGGGGAGCGTGGGACACGGGCGCGATCGCGGAGGGCACCGCGCTGATCAGCGATGCCCTCGCCACCGCGCCGATCGGGCCCTACCAGCTGCAGGCCGCCATCGCCGCGGTGCACGACGAGGCGGCGCGGGCCGAGGACACCGACTGGCCGCAGATCCTCGCCCTCTACAACCACTTGCAGGTCCTCGCCCCCGGGCCGATGGTGACGCTCAACCGGATCGTCGCCGTCTCCGAGGTGCACGGCCCGCGGGCCGCACTCGAGCAGCTCACCGCCGCGGCCGCCGACCCGGTGCTGGCCGGGCACCACCGGCTGCACGCCGTGCGCGCCCACCTGCTGGAGGCCGCGGGCGACCGCGACGCCGCGGCCGTGGAGTTCCGGCAGGCCGCGCGCGGCACGCTCAGCGCACCGGAGCAGCGCTACCTCGAGGCGCAGGCCGCACGGCTCAACCGGGGTGGTGGCTCGTGTCGTTGACCAACCGCACGCTCGCGCCACCGTCCGGGTAGAAGTCGACGATCGACAGCGAGGCCAGGTCCAGGTGCAGCCGGTACAGCACGCCGGGGCCGCCCTGCAGCGCGTCGCGCAGCAGCATCTTGATCGGCGTCACGTGCGTGACCAGCACGACCGTCGCACCCGGGTACTCGGGCAGGACGTCGGCGAGCTCGGCGGCCACCCGCCTGCCCACCGCCGCGAAGCTCTCCCCGCCCGGCGGCGCGACCTCCTCGGAGCCGAGCCACTCGGCGTGCAGCTGCGGGTCCCGGGCGCGGGCCTCGGGGAACGTGAGGCCCTCCCACTTGCCGAAGTCGGTCTCGATCAGCCGCGGGCGGACGACCAGCGGGGCGCCGGTCGCGGCGGCCACCGCCTCCGCCGTCTGGCGGGCCCGCCGCAGCGGTGACGTGAGCACGGCGGCGAGGTCCGGGACGCGCGCCAGCCGGGCGGCCGCGCCGGCGGCCTGCGCGTGGCCGAGCGGGGTCAGCTCGGGGTCGCCGTGCCCGGAGTAGCGCCGCTGCACCGAGAGCTCGGTCTGCCCGTGCCGCAGCAACAGCAACCGCGTCGGCGTGCCGGTCTGCCCGGTCCAGGACGCCGATCCGGACGGGCTCACCGCGCCGCTCTCACTGGGCCGCTCTCACTGGGCCGCCCTCACTGGGCCGCGGCCTGGGCGTCCATCGCCTCGTTGGCGAGCGCGTCGGCGCGGGAGTTGCGCAGCCGCGGGACCCACTCGAACCGCACCGAGCCGATCTCCCGGACGAGCAGCCCCGCCTCCCGGGCGAGCGACTGCATGGCGGGGTGCTTGACCTTCCAGCGCCCGCACATCTGCTCGACCACCAGCTTCGAGTCCATCCGCACGTGGACGTCGGTGGCGCCGAGCTCGATGGCGGCGCGCAGGCCGGCGAGCAGGCCCTGGTACTCGGCCACGTTGTTCGTGGTGACGCCGAGGCCCTCGGCGCGCTCGACGAGCACCTGGTCGGTGTCGGGGTCCAGCACGACCGCGCCGTAACCGGCGGGGCCCGGGTTGCCGCGCGAGCCGCCGTCGGCCTCGACGATCACCCTCACAGGCCCGAGCCTTCGGTGCGCACCAGGATCACGCCGCACTCCTCGCAGTACACCAGCTCGTCGGCGGGCGCGGCCTTCAGCTCGGAGATCGCGGTGCGGTCCAGCTCCAGCCGGCACGCCTGGCAGCGCCGGCTCACGAGCGCCGCCGCCCCCACGCCGCGCTGCTCGCGGCGGCGCTCGTAGACGGCGAGCACGTCGGCGGTCAGCGTGGCGAGGACCTCTTCCCGGGCCCGGCGCCTGCCGGCCTCGGAGGTGTCGATGTCGACGAGGGCGCTGTCGCGCCGCTCCGTGACGGCGGTGAGCTCCCGCTCGGCAGCGGCCAGCACCTCCCGGGAGTGGTCGACGTCCGTGCCGACCGCCTCCCGCTGCTCCATGATCTCGAGCTGTTCGTCCTCGAGCACTGCCTGCCGGCGGGCGAGGGTCTCCAGCTCGTGCTGCAGCTCCGTGGCCTGCTTCGCGCCGATCCCGGCCCCGGCGAGGAGCTGGTTGTCGCGCTCCGTGCGGGAGCGCACCCCGTCCACGTCGCGTTCGAGGCGGCGGATGTCGCGGTCGAGGTCGCCCGCGGCGGTCTCGACCTCCACCAGCTTGTCCTTGGCCTCCCGCACCGCGGCCTCCGCGGCGGTGAGCTCGGCGTGCTCGGGCAGGGTGCGGCGGCGGTGCGCGAGCCGCGACAGCTCGGCGTCGACCTCGGCCAGGTCGAGCAGCCGGCGCTGGACGGCGGGGTCGGCTTTCACGAGGCGGTCCTTCCGGGCGAATGCGGACCCCGACGCTACCGCCCCGCGCCGCGCCCGCACCGGCAGGCGTCCGGGTTCCCGAGTTCCCTGGGGCGGCCGGCTCGGTGTAGAGGCTCGGCCTGCGGTCGCGCAGCGCATCGTTGCCCGGGCCGAGGGACGGGCCGCAGCGGTCGGCGACGACCACGTGCACCCGGTAGGTGCCCGCGGCCGCCTGCGCCTTGACCTCGGGACGCGACTGTGACCACCACCCCCTCCTCCTGGACGAACGGCACGTACGTCGCACAGGTGCGTACCGATGGACCGCTCGTACCGAGCCTGCGCCTCGTACCGCGGCTATCGCCGAGCCCGTCCCGACGCGCTCCGGCAGGCCCCCGCTGTACGAGCGGCGCATTCGTCCGATAGGTGCGTACCGGCGTGCCGTCCGTACAACGGGGGCGCCTCAGCCTGCGGCGCCGATGCTCCACGGGTCGGTGCGGCCGGTGGACACGGTGACCTCGACGCGATCACCCAGCGCCGCGTGCACGACGTCCGCCGCCTGAGCGCACCACGGCCACTCCGACGCCCAGTGCGCCACGTCCACCAGCGCGGGCGTCGTGCGGCCGACCGTTCCGGCGAGCAGGTGCTCCGATGCGGGGTGGTGGCGCAGGTCCGCGGTGACGTAGGCGTCGACGCCCGCCGCGGTGGCCGCCCCCAGCGCGGAGTCACCCGCCCCGCCGCAGACCGCGACCGACCGGATCGGCCGGTCCGGGTCACCGGCCGCACGCACACCCCACGCCGTCTCGGGGAGCGCCGCGCGTACCCGCGCCGTGAACGCCGAGAGCGGTTCGGGCGCCGGCAGCGAGCCGATCCGGCCCAGCCCGCGCGACGAGGCCAGCTCGGCGAGCTCGAACACGTCGAACGCGGGCTCCTCGTACGGGTGCGTGGCCCGCAGCGCCGCGACGACGGCCTCCCGCCGCCCACGGGGCAGGACCATCTCCAGCTTGGTCTCGGCGACCCGCTCGAGCTTCCCGACCGCACCGATCGTCGGGTGCGCGCCCTCCAGAGGCTTGAACTGGCCGGTACCGGCGGTGGCGAACGAGCAGTGGCTGTAGTCGCCGATCCGGCCCGCGCCCGCCGCCGACATCGCCTCGTGCACCGCGGTGATCACCGGGCCGGTCGGGATGAACGTGACGATCTTGTCGAGCGGCTCGGCCGGCTCGCCGACCAGCGGGCCGCTGACGTCCAGCCCGATCGCGGCGGCGAGCGCATCGGACACGCCGGGGTCGGCCGCGTCGGCGTTCGTGTGCGCGGTGAAGAGCGCGGTGCCGCCGCGGATGAGCCGGTGCAGCAGGGCGCCCTTGGGCGTGTCGGCCCCGACGCCGTGCACGCCCCGCAGCAGCAGCGGGTGGTGGGTGACGAGCAGCTGGTGGCGCCCGATCGCCTCGTCGACGGTCTCCGGCACCGGGTCCACCGCCACCAGCACGGAGGACACCTCCTCCGCCGGGTCGCCGCAGACCAGCCCGACGGCGTCCCAGTCGGCGGCGAGCGCGGGCGGGTAGGCGGCCTCCAGCGCGGCGATGACGTCGCCGACCGCCGCCGTCACGCCGCCACCTCCTCGAGCGCCTCGGAAAGCGCCGTCACCAGCCGCGAGACTTGGCTCGCGGGGCGCACGGCCACCCGGATGTGATCGGGGCCGAGGCCGGGGAAGGTGTCGCCGCGGCGCACCGCGATGCCGGCCGCACGCAGCGCGGCCCGCACCCGGTCGCCCCGGCCGTCCGGCAGGCGGAGCAGGAGGTACGGGGCGGTGCCGGGCAGCACGGTGACGCCCGGGACGGCCGCCAGCCGCTCCGCCTGCTCGGCCCGCGCCGTGACGAGGCGCTCCGCCGCCCGCTGGGCCTCCTCCACCGCCGACGGTGCCGAGCACCCGATCACGGCTTCGAGCGCGAGCGTCGAGACCGGCCACGGCGGCCGCGGTGCGGCCAGCCGGGCGAGCAGCTCCGGCTCGCCCAGCGCGTAGCCCGCCCGCAGGCCGGCGAGCGCCCAGGTCTTGGTGAGGCTGCGGAAGACCAGGAGGCCCGGCACGTCGGCCGCACCGGCGAGGCTCTCGGCCTCACCGGGCACGGCGTCGGCGAACGCCTCGTCGACGAGCAGCACGCGGCCCGGCGCGGCGAGCGCGCGGACGTCCGCTGCCCGGTGCAGCACGCCGGTGGGGTTGGTCGGGTTGCCGATCACCACGAGGTCGGCCTCGGCCGGCACGGCCTCCGGGTGCAACGCGTGGCCGTCGGCCTCGTCGGTGAGCACGTGGACGACCTCGACCCCGGCGGCCCGCAGCGCGGCCTCCGGCTCCGTGAAACCCGGGTGCACGACGGCGGCCAGCCGCGGCCGCAGCGCCGGGAGCAGCGCGAACCCCTCCGCACTCCCCGCGAGCACGAGAACCTCGTCCGGGCGGCGCCCGTGCCTGGCCGCCACGGCCTCCCGCGCCTGCTGGTCGTGCGCGGCGGCCGGGTAGCGGCCGATCCCGTCCAGGGCCACGACGAGCCGATCCCGCAACCACGGCGGCGGCGCGCTCCCCTGGACGTTCACGGCGAAGTCCAGCAACCCGGGCCCGGCATCGACGTCCCCGTGATGCCGCAAGGACGCAAGATCCATGGCGGAAGCCTACGGCGGCGGCTCCGCACCAACCCCGGGCACTCACACACCAACCCTGGCGCCCACACACCAACTGCAGTTCATGTGCCAGCACCGACGTTGGTGTGCGAGCGAGCCGGGAGCTCCCCGTGACCCGCGACGGCGAGTGACCGCTCGAGTTGAGAGAGACTGCGGTGGTGACCGATCCGCGCCACCGCCTCTCCGTCGTCTTCGTCTGCACCGGCAACATCTGCCGGTCGCCGATCGCGGAGAAGGTGTTCGTCCACGAGCTGGAGCAGGCGGGCCTGGCCGACTCCGTGCGGGTGTCGAGCGCGGGCACCGGGGACTGGCACGTCGGGTCCCCCGCGGACGAGCGGGCGGCGGCCGTGCTGCTCGCCGGCGGCTACGAGGTGGAGCACGTGGCGCGGCAGGTGGACGCGGAGCAGCTCGACGCGGACCTGGTCGTGGCGCTCGACCGCTCGCACGAGCGCGCGCTGCGGTCGCTCGTGCCCGAGCCGGACCGGGTGCGGCTGCTGCGCTCGTTCGACCCGGACGCGCCGCCCGGCGCCGAGGTGCCCGACCCGTACTACGGCGGCGACGACGGCTTCACCGACGTGTTGGAGATGATCAAGGCGGCGATGCCGGGGATGATCGAGTGGGTGCGCGAGAACAGGTGACGACGGTCCTCGGGGTCGCGGTGCTCGACCGCGTGCCGCTCGGGGGTGGGGCCGCCCGGGTCGGGCTCGCCGACGGGCGGACCGTCGTCGTCAAGGACGGCGACCCGCAGGCCGTCGCGGCCGAGGCGGCCGGGTTGCGCTGGCTCGCCGCGGCGGGCGCGGCGGCCGTACCCGCCGTGCTCGAGGTGGAGGGTGGCCGGCTGGTCACCGAGCTCGTCGCGGGCGGCGCACCGAGCGCCCGGGCGGCCGAGGAGCTGGGGCGCGCGCTGGCCGGCACCCATGCCGCCGGCGCGGCCGCGTTCGGTGCCCCGCCGCCGGGCGGCCCCGGCGACGCCCGGATCGGCGCCGCGCCGATGCGCAACGCGCCGGCCCCGAGCTGGCCGGAGTGGTACGCCGCCGACCGCGTGCTGCCCTACCTGCGCACCGCCTGCGACGCCGGCACCCTGACGGGCGGGGCGGCGCGGGAGATCGAGGCGGTGGCCGACCGGTTGCCCGATCTCGCCGGGCCCGCGGAGCCGCCCGCCCGGCTGCACGGCGACCTGTGGTCGGGGAACGTGCTGTGGTCGCCGGACGGGGCCGTGCTCATCGACCCGGCCGCGCACGGCGGGCACCGGGAGACCGACCTCGCGATGCTCGCCCTGTTCGGCTGCCCGCACCTGCCGACCGTGCTCGCCGCCTACGACGAGGCCGCGCCGCTCGCCGCCGGGTGGCGCGATCGCGTGCCGCTGCACCAGCTCTTCCCGCTCCTCGTGCACGTGGTGCTGTTCGGCGGCGGCTACGCGGCGCAGGCCGCCTCCGCCGCCCGAGCAGCACTGCGAGCCGGCTGATCGGGGCTAGTGCCCCCCGCCGGGGGACACTAGCGCCAGTCGTCCAGCAGCCGGACGTCCTCGCGGTCGTAGCCGGGCTCGTTGGGCCGGTGCATGGTCACGCCGGGGCTGTCGGTGCGGAAACCCGCCGCGAGCAGCTGCCGGTATGCCTCGTGCCGGGCGGTGTTCACGCCGAGCGTGAGCCGCACCGCGCCCGCGTCGACGGCGAACCCCTGGCAGGCCGCCACCAGGGACTCGAAGGCCTGCGCCGCGCCCGGGCCCGGCCGCACGGCGGCGAACTTGACGTAGGCCACCCCGCTCCCGGCCTCGGTGCCGGCCCCCGCGTGGCACACGGCGAAGCCGCGCGGCGCGTCCGGCTCGCCGATCAGGACGACGTCACCGAGGCCCTGGTCGAGCACGGCCGCGATCTCGCCACGCACGTCCAGCCCGGGGTGGATCGCCTCGGTGACGGCGGCGCAGCCGGCCATGAGCACGGGCCGGTCGGCGGGCGCCACGGCGGACAGGCGCCAGCCGAGCTCGGGCTCGGAGCCGGTCAGGGGGCGCGACATGATCGCCGTGAGGAACCGCGGCCAGAACCCGAACCGCTGGTAGAAGCCGTGGTGTTGCGGGCTCTGGGCGAACGTGAAGAGCCCCTGGTGGCCGGCGCCCCACCCGTCGAGGACGTCGACGGCGGCGGCGACGAGCCGGGTGCCGATCCCCTGGCCCCACAGTTTCGGGGTCACCGAGAGCGGACCGAAGTAGCCGACGCTGCCCCATCGCGTGACGACCGTCGACCCGGCCACCGCGCCGTCCACGAACGCCGCGAGCACCGTGCTGTGCCGTGCCCGGAACCGGGTGCGCAGGAGCTCGGTGTCCCGGTGCACGCCCGCACCGAGGACGGTGGAGAAGGCGTCGCGGAAGACGTCGTCCGCCATGTCCACGTCGGCCGCCTCGAGCGGCCGAACCTCGATTTCCACACGCGCAGGATGCCGTGTCACTCCGCTGAACGGACGTCGGGGTTACTCCAGATCGCCACTATCGGGGGTCGACGGCGAGGAAGGACCAGCCGCGGTCGGGGAAACCCGCTGCGGCCGCGACGCGCGCGGACGCCGTGTTGCCCCGGGCGTGCACGTAGGTGGGCACCCCGCCCTCGTCGAGCACGCGGCGGGCCGCCTGCGCCACGAGGCGGCGGGCCAGGCCACGCCCGCGCGCCGCCTCGACGGTCACGACGGCGAGCTCGCGGCCGTGGGCGTCGTGCTCCTTGATCCCGACGCCCGCGAGATGCTCCCCGGTGCCGCGGTCGACGGCCACCAGTACCTCCCCTCCGAACCGGCGCAGCCACGGCGGCACGGACGCGTGGCCTGCCACGACCCACTCCCCCGCGTCGGGCAGCGGCGCGGGCCGCTCCGTCCAGCGGAACACCCCGTCGAACCAGTCACCCGACAGGCCTGCGACCTCCGGGATCCGCGCGGGAGAGCCACCTGCGTCGAGCCATGCCCGCACGGTGGTCACGACCGCCGGTGGCACCGAGAGCACCCCGCGTCCCGGCGTCGCGACCCCGATGACCCGGTGCAACCCGCCGTCCCACCCCGGCTCGTCGCGGGCGGGCGAGCCGACGACCGTGAGCCCGGCCCCCGTGCCCGGCCAGCGACCCAGCCAGGTGCGCAGGTGGGCGGCCAGCCGGTCCTCGCTCACAACCGGCAGTAGACCATGTGACATCAGGAGGAGGAGACGAGCTCGGCCAGCGAGTCGGTGACGAACCCGGCGAGGACGTCGACGTCGGGGAGTGCGTCGCGGTCGGCGGTGAAACCGTAGTGGACGCCGTCGGTGTAGGACGTGATGCCGATGGCGACGGCCTGGCCGCCACCGAGCGGCACCACCGGGTACATGTCGAGCATCCGGGCGCCCATCGCGTACAGCGGGCGGGGCGGGCCGGGCACGTTGGTGACGAGCACGTTGTAGAAGTTGCTCGAGTACTGGCTGGCCAACCGCGCGCCGAGGCTGTGCACGATCGGCGGCGCGAGCCCCACCAGCCGCATCAGGGTGGCGGCGCCCACCGCCTGACCGCTGCGCTTGTGCACCTCCATCGCATCGCGCAGCACCCCGTGCCGCACGAGCGGGTCGTCCTCGGTGACGGGCAGGTCCACGAGGTAGGCGGAGATGCTGTTGCCGGCCGGGGCGCCGCCGCCACGGGCCCGGGCGCGCACGCTGACCGGCACCATCGCGCGGACGGCGGTGTCGGCGGTGAGCGGCTCACCGCGGCTGATCAGCCAGCGGCGCAGGGCACCCGTGACCACGGCGAGCACGACGTCGTTGACGGTGCCGCCGTGCGCCTTGCGGACCGCCCGGTGCTCGGCGAGCGAGGTGCGGCACATGCCGTATCGGCGCTGCTGGCCGGTGGCCGCGTTGAGCGCCTGCACCGGCCGGACGGTGGCGGCGCTGCGGCCCGCGGCGAGCACGCCCTCCACGGTCTTGCCGACCATGGACGCGGCCTCGCGGACGTCGCCGAGGGCGCGCCCGGCGACGTCGAGGACGTCCCGGGGACGGCGCAACGCGCGCGCGGCCGCGGCCGCGGCGAGCTCGAGCCCGGACGGCTCGGGCGCGGGCTCCCAGTCGTCGTCCGGGGTCTCCCGCGGCTCCGGGGTGAGGTCGAGCAGCACCGCCCCGATGTCCATCGACGCGAGCCCGTCGACCATGGCGTGGTGGGTCTTGGTGACCACGGCGAACCGGCCGTCGGCGAGGCCCTCGACCAGGTAGACCTCCCACAGCGGCCGCGACCGGTCCAGCTGCCGGGCGAGGAGCCGCCCGACGAGGTCGAGCAGCTCCTCCTCCGTGCCGGGCGCGGGCAGCGCCGAGCGGCGGACGTGGAACGCCAGGTCGAACTCCGGATCGTCCACCCACACCGGGAGCCCCAGCCCGCCCGGCACCTCGCGCACCTTCTGCCGGTACCGCGGCACGAGCGCGAGCCTGCGCCCGATGAGCTCGGTGAAGGCGTCCGGGTCGAACGGGCCGTCCTGAGGCGGCGCGAACGTCATGACGGCGCCCACGTGCATCGCGGCCGTCCGGTGCTCGGCGAACAGGAACGACGCGTCGAGCGGCGAGAGGCGGTCGACCACGCCGCCATTCTTCCGTGTCGCCGGCCGCCCGTGGTTACGCGCGCTGGAGCACTTGTACCCGCTCAGCGATGGAGCGGCTACCAACCGCGAAGGGGGAACCCGGACCTTCCGCGCTCGAGGAGCTTCACCCCGAGCACCTGGTGCAGCTGGATGTTGTCGCGCTCGAACCCGAGCCGGCTGGCCGCCATGTAGAGCCGCCACACCCGCGCCCTGCCGAGCCCGACCTCGGCGACGGCCTCCTCCCAGTGCTCCTCCAGGTTGTTGCACCAGCCGGTGAGGGTGAGCGCGTAGTGCTCGCGCAGGTTCTCCTCGTGCCGCACCTCGAACCCGCTGTCGTTCATGACGGAGATCAGGTGCCCGACCGGCTCCAGCTGCCCGTCCGGGAACACGTAGCGCGCGATGAACGGGTCGAGCCTGCGGGTCAGCGGGGTGCGCGGCTGGGTGATGCAGTGGTTGAGCAGCCGTCCGCCGGGCTTGAGGCGCTCGTAGAGCGAGGTGAAGTAGCTCGGCAGGTTGGCCTTGCCGATGTGCTCGGTCAGCCCGATGGAGCTGATCGCGTCGAACTCCGCCTCGGGCGCGTCGCGGTAGTCGAGGTGGCGCACCTCGGCGAGGTCCGAGAGACCCCGGCGCTCGATCTCGGCCTGCGCCCACTCCGCCTGGTTGCGCGAGAGCGTGACGCCCAGCGCCTTGACGCCGTGCTCGGCGGCCGCGTGCATGACCATGCCGCCCCAGCCGCAGCCGACGTCGAGCAGCCGCATGCCCGGCTTCAGGCCCAGCTTCTGCGCCACGAGCTCGTGCTTGGCGGCCTGCGCCTCCTCGAGCGTGGCGTCCTTGGTGGGGAAGACCGCGCAGGTGTAGGCCATCGAGGGACCCAGGACCCACTCGTAGAACCGGTTGGAGACGTCGTAGTGGTGCGAGATCGCCTTGCTGTCCCGCGCCTTCGAGTGCAGCCGGCCCGGCGGGCGGTACTCGAACTCGGGCGGGGACTGGCGGTGGCGCAGCCACACCGGGAACAGCTTGCGCGCGAGGTGCAGCTGCTCCTTGCGCGTGAGGTCGTGCAGCGTGAGGTCGGCCATGGCGTTGAGCACGTCGTAGACGTCGCCGTCGACCTCGAGCTCGCCGGTGACGTACGCCCGCGCGAGCCCCAGCGTGCCGGGCGCCGTGGCGAGCCGCGCGAGCGCGCGAGGCGTGAGGACCTTCAGCGCGACCTCGGAACTGTCCGGCCCGGCCTTGCTGCCGTCGTAGGCCACCACCCGGATCGGCACGTCCTGGCCGAGGACCTCCGAGATGAGCTCCGCTACCTGCATGACAGCCCCCTTTTCACCTGGTGACCTTGGAGTACAGATCGGGCTGCCGGCCGTGCGGGTCGTAACGCTCCTTCAGCGCGCGGTAGGCGGGCCCGTTGTAGTGCTTCCAGAACTCACCTTCGTCGTAGTGCACTGTGGAATACAGCGACTTGTGGCCGCCGAGGTCGGCGACGAGCTCCTCGATCCGGCGGTTGTGCGCGTCCGGTCTCCCGGGTACCTCGGGAACGCTCGACCAGAAACCCACGTTGACGTACAGCTCGCCGGGCTGCATGGGGTACAGCGGCCAGGTCCGCTCGCCGCGCAGCCGCAGCGGGCACAGCCACACCGGCCGGATGCCGATGTCGCGGTGGAACGCGTCGAGGAACTCGGCGAGCCGGGCGACCGGGATCTCGACGTCCTGGATCACCGGCTCCTCCTGCGGGGTGCCGGTGAGGCGATGGGCGAGCCGCGAAATGCCGTAGCGCCGGTCGAGCGCGACGATGCGGCGGTAGACGTCGGAGCGGCGGTAGCGGCGCGGCCAGAACCTGCGCACCACGGGGTGCTGCACGCCGAGCGCCCGTGAGCACCAGAACCAGTCGGTGTCCCAGCGCCAGATGTAGTCGTGCACGGTGAGCACGTCGGACCTGCGTTCGCGGACCGAGCGGTAGAACACCTGCTGGCCGGTGTAGTCGCTCACCCCCGGGCCGGGGTCCTCGCTGAACGTGCCGAGCGTGAGGTACTGCTCTCCCGGCTCGAAGACCGTGCCGTCGACGAAGTCAGGTCCGTCCGGCCCGCACACCTCGGTGATCGTGGCGGCGAGGTCGGCCGTGGCCACCCGCCGGTGCTCGAGCCGGACGTACGGCGACACGCGCTGCAGCTCGATCTTCAGCCGGACGGCGTAGCCGAGGGTGCCGTAGGAGTTGGGGAAGCCGGCGAAGAGGTCCGCGTGCTCACCGTCCGGCGTGGCCGTGACGATCTCCCCTTCCGGGGTGAGGATGTCCATCTCGAGCACCGACTCGTGCGGCAGCCCGTGCCGGAACGAGGTGGACTCGATGCCCAGCCCGGTGACCGCCCCGCCGAGCGTGATCGTCTTGAGCTGCGGCACCACCAGCGGCATCAGCCGGTGCGGCAGGGTGGCCTCCACCAGGTCCTCGTAGGTGGTCATGCCCTGCACGTCGGCGGTGCGCGCCACGTCGTCGACGGAGATCACGCCGGCCAGCGCGGACGCATCCAGGGTGCCGACGGGTTCGGTATCGCCGAAGCGGAACAGGTTCGAGGTCTTCTTCGCCAGGCGCACCCTCGAGCCCGGTGGTAATGCCCGGTACCGTCCGACCAGATCGGCCACCGCTGCGTCGTGCCGGCTGGGCGTCAAGGTCATGTACGCGACGCTAGTCCGCTTTCCTCGCCTCACTCAAACCTTTGACCTGCACCGTTCCTCACACCGTCCGGATCGTCCCGGTGTGGGGGATCCGGCGCGGCCGTCCGGACCGTGGTGGGATGGCAGCCGTGACCGACAACCCGCTCCAGAACGTCACGTTCCCCTCGAACGGTGGCACGGCGCACGGGTACCTCGCCGTCCCCGCGTCCGGCAGCGGCCCGGGCATCGTCGTCATCCAGGAGTGGTGGGGCCTGACGAACCACATCGCCGACGTCACCAACCGGCTGGCCGCCGAGGGCTTCGTCGCGCTGGCGCCCGACCTGTACGGCGGCAGGACCACCCACGACGCGGGCGAGGCCGGCGAGCTGATGCAGGAGCTGCCGGTCCAGCAGGCCGCCCGCGACCTCGCGGGCGCCGTCGACTTCCTGCTCGCCCACGAGTCCGTCACCTCGCAGGAGGGCACCGAGCGAAAGGTCGGCGCCGTCGGCTTCTGCATGGGCGGCGGCTTCGTGCTCGTGCTCGCGGCGCAGCAGGGCGACAAGATCGGCGCCGCGGTGCCGTTCTACGGGGTGCTCAAGGAGGACTTCCCGAGCTTCGCCGGCCTCACCGCCCCGCTGCTCGGGCACTTCGGCGAGCAGGACGAGGTGGCAGGCCCCGACGCGGTGCGCGCGCTCGCCGCGCGGATCGAAGCCGAGTCGGGCGTGCGGCCGGAGTTCCACATCTACCCGGCGGGCCACGCGTTCTTCAACGACGAGAACCACCTGGGCACCTACGACCCGGAGCAGGCGCAGGTCGCCTGGACCCGCACGCTGGAGTTCCTCCGCGCGCACCTGGCCTGATCGACACGACCTATCCGTGGTCGGCCAGGAACTCGTCGAGGGCCGTCCACGTGCTGGTGCGCGCGCCGCGCCCGGTGAGCACGCCGAGGTGCCCGCCGGGCGCGGTGCTGAACCGCACCTCGGGCGCGCCGGTCAGGAGCCCCACTACCTTCTGCACGGCCGGCAGCGGGGCGATCACGTCGTCGCGGCCCGCCACCACCAGCACCGGGACCTGCACGGCGGCGAGCCGGATCGAGCGGCCGCCGAGGGAGAGCTCACCGTCGGCGAGGTCGTTGCGGCGCAGCATCAGGTGGTAGATCTGGCCGAACACGCGGCCCGGGTAGCCGTG
This sequence comes from Pseudonocardia adelaidensis, assembly GCF_039543345.1. Classification (NCBI taxonomy): domain Bacteria; kingdom Bacillati; phylum Actinomycetota; class Actinomycetes; order Pseudonocardiales; family Pseudonocardiaceae; genus Pseudonocardia; species Pseudonocardia adelaidensis. The sequence continues at coordinate 100,255 of NZ_BAABJO010000009.1, forward strand.
CATGTTGCGCATGAGGTGCTCGACGGCCTCGATCTGCGCGAGCGCGTCGCGGTTGTCGAGCTGGGACAGCACCGTGAGGGGCTTGGTCACGAGCTTGTCGACGGCCACGAGCTGGAACGCGGCGCTCACCACCGGCGCGGGGAAGCTGCCGATCGCCCGGTAGACCGCCGACAGGCCCCGCCCGCCCGTGACCGCGGCGAGGGGCCGCAGCGGCGCCACGAACGGCACAGCCGTCACGTCCACCGGGCTGCCGATCATCGTGAGCGTCCGCACCGGGAGCGGTTCGCCCGCCTGCGTACCCGCGGCGACCGCCAGCGCGCAGAAGATGCCCGCGAGCGACCAGCCGACGAGGTGGACGTCCGGGCCCGCGTCCTCGGCGGTGAGCCGCGCCGCCCAGGGCACGACGTCGTCGACCCAGTGCTCCATGCCGAGCCTGCGGTCGGCGAACGACTTCGGGCCGTGGTCGATCAGGTAGACGAGCCTGCCCTCGGCCAGCAGGTGCTCCACGAGCGAGCAGTCGCGCCGCAGGTCGTAGGCGAAGTCGGGGGCGCCGAGCGGCGGCACGAGCAGCACCGGCTCCCCGCCCGCGGGCGCCACCCCGGGCGCCGGGAGGTACCGGTAGAGGGCGCCGCGCGGGCCGTCGTCCACCAGCTCCCGCGGCATCCGCCGCAGGTCGGCGACGCCGCCGCACGCCATGCCGACGAGGTTGACGGCGGCGGCCGGGAGGTCCACGGGGCAAACGGTACCGAGGGGGAACGCCACCTCGGCCGTTCCCCGGTTACCGGCGGGTATGTGAGACTCCGCCGATGCAGCGCGACATCTTCGACGCCGAACACGACGCGTTCCGCGAGCTGGCACGGGCCTTCATCGCCAGGGAGATCACGCCGTTCCACGAGCAGTGGGAACGCGACGGCCAGGTCAGCCGGGACGTCTGGCTCGCGGCGGGGAAGGCCGGGCTGCTGGGCACCGACGTGCCCGAGGAGTACGGCGGCGGCGGGGTGCCCGACTTCCGCTACAACGCCGTGGTCACCGAGGAGCTGACCCGGGCCGGAGCGAGCGGCGTCGGCTTCCCGCTGCAGAACGACGTGGTGGCGCCCTACCTGCTCCGGCTGGCCACCGACGAGCAGAAGCGCCGCTGGCTGCCCGGGTTCTGCTCGGGCGAGATCATCACCGCGATCGCGATGACCGAGCCCGGCACCGGCTCCGACCTGCAGGGCATCCGGACGAACGCGCGGCGCGACGGCGACGGCTGGGTGCTGAACGGCGCGAAGACGTTCATCACCAACGGGATCATGGCGGACCTGGTGATCGTCTTGGCGCGCACCGACCCGGACGCCGGCAGCCGCGGCTTCACGCTGCTCGTGGTCGAGCGCGGGATGCCCGGCTTCGAACGCGGCCGCCGCCTGAACAAGGTCGGGCTGAAGGCGCAGGACACCGCGGAGCTGTCGTTCACCGACGTCCGCGTGCCGGACGCCAACGTGCTCGGCGAACCCGGCGGCGGGCTGATCGCGCTGATGCAGAACCTCGCGCAGGAGCGGCTCTCGATCGCGGTCGGCTGCGCGGCGGGCGCGGCCAGGGCGCTCGCGGTCACCGTGGACTACACGAAGGAGCGCTCCGCCTTCGGCCGGCCGGTGGCGAGCTTCCAGAACACCCGCTTCGAGCTGGCCGAGATCGCCACCGAGGTGGACGTCACCCAGGCCTTCGTCGACCGCTGCATCACCGAGCTCGTGGCGGGCAGGCTGGACGCGGCCGACGCCGCCAAGGCCAAGTGGTGGGCGAGCGACGTGCTCAAGCGGGTGGTCGACCGCTGCGTGCAGCTGCACGGCGGCTACGGCTACATGCTCGAGTACCCCATCGCGAAGGCCTTCGTCGACTCGCGCGTCCAGGCGATCTTCGGCGGGACGAACGAGATCATGAAGGAGATCATCGGGCGGCAGCTGTTGGGGTAGCGGTAGGCCCGCGCGAGCGGGCGGCCTGGCACACCAACTTCGGCGTCCACACACGAGCTGCAGCTGGTGTGTCGGCACCACCATTGGTGTGCGAGGAGACTCGGCGGCCGCGACCAGGGTGTTGCACACCAACTTCGGCGCTCGCACATGAACTGCAGCTGGTGTGTCGGCACCGGTGTTGGTGTGCGAGCGACCGGGCAGGCCCCAGCCTGCCCACGAAGCTGACCGGAGGCGACCCTGCACGATGGGCGGCGCCACCGGAGGCCCTACTCCAGGAGCCTCACGGCACCGTGCTCGCCGCCAGCCTCGCCCGTTCGGCATCGACGTCGAAGTCCGGCTTGGGGAACCGCGGGTCGAGGTCGGCGAGGGTCTCGGCGAGCAGTGCCGCGATGGCCCAGTTGCGGTACCACTTGCGGTCCGACGGGATCACGTACCACGGTGCGGCGGAGGTGTCGGTGCGCCGCAGGGCCTCGGCGTAGGCCTCCTGGTAGGCGGGCCACTTCGCGCGGGCGTCGAGGTCGCCCGGGTTGTACTTCCAGCGCTTCGCGGGGTCGTCCAGGCGCGCGACGAGCCGCTCGGCCTGCTCCTTCGCCGAGATGTGCAGCATGCACTTCACGATCGTGACGCCCTGCTCGTCGAGCTCCGCCTCGAACTGGGCGATCTCGGTGTACCGGCGCCGCCAGACGTCCTCGGGCACGAGGGAGTCGACGCGGGCGATGAGGACGTCCTCGTAGTGCGAGCGGTCGAAGATGCCGATGCGGCCGGCCACCGGCACCTGGCGGCGCACCCGCCACAGGAAGTCGTGTGCGAGCTCCTCGTCCGTGGGCTTCTTGAACGTGGCGATCTGCAGGCCCTGCGGGTTGACCAGGCCGCCGACGTGCCGGATCACCCCGCCCTTGCCGGACGTGTCCATCCCCTGCAACACGAGCAGGACGGCGCGCGGGCTCCCACCGGTGGCCTCGGCGTAGAGCGCCTCCTGCAGGTGGTCGAGGCGCTCACCGAGCTCGGTCATGTCCGCGGCCGCCGCGGCCTTGTCCCGCGGCCCGACCGGCCGGCCCCTCGGGTCGATGGCGGAGAGGTCCAGGTCGGCGGGCATCCGGAACGTCTCGCGCACGGTCTTCCCCATTCCGGGAACCCTAGGTCACATGTAGGCCGTCGAGCCGTCAGGACGTTTCGGCACCCGCCGCTCCCAATGGACGTAGTCGTCGTGGGCGAGCGCCGACTCGTCGATCTCGACGCCCCAGCCCGGTCGATCGGGGCGCAGCTGCAGGTACCCGTCGACCGGCAGGTACGGGTCCACGCACCAGCTCGTGTCGTCCGGCTTGTACTCCAGGATGTCGAAGTTGGTGGTCGCCGCCGCGAAGTGCAGGTTCGCGGCGGTCGCCAGTGGGCCCATCGGGTTGTGCGGGGCCACCCCGACGTAGTGCGCCTCGGCGAGCACGGCGATCTTGCGCATCTGGGTGAGCCCGCCGACGACGCAGATGTCGGGCTGCACGATGTCCGCTCCCTGAGCCGTGAGCAGCGCGAGGAACTCGTTCGGGGTGTACAGCGACTCCCCCGTCGCGAGCGGCACCCGCATCTCGCTGCGGATGCGGGCCCACGCCGGCACGTGCTCGGGCCGGATCGGCTCCTCGAGGAACAGCGGTTCGTTCGGAGCGAGGGCGGCCGCGAGCTGCACCGCCTGCCCCGGCTCCCAGATGCACGCGTGCGCGTCGAAGGCGAACTCCCACGCGTCCGGCAGCCGCTCGCGGACCTGCGCGAAGTAGTCGCCGATCTCGCGGCAGACCGTTCCCCAGCGGGTGGCGTGGATGTCGCCGCGGTACGGGCTCAGCTTGAACGCGGTGAAGCCGTACCGCTCGTTCAGCTCGGCGGTCCGGTCGGCCAGCTGTGGGACGTCCGGTGCGGAGTACAGCCCGGCGTACACGCGCACGCGGTCGCGCACCGCGCCGCCGAGCAGCTGGTACACCGGCAGGCCCGCCGCCTTGCCCGCGATGTCCCACAGCGCGTGGTCGATCGCCGCGATCGCGGCGAGGCCGAGGGCTCCGGGCGGGAAGCGCGAGGACTGCAGCAGGTACTGGTTGACGTAGGAGACCCGCCGCGCGTCCACCCCCTCGACCTGCGCGAACAGGTACTCCAGCAGCGGCACGAGCGCGCGGTCTGGGCCGTGGTTGTAGGCCTCGGCCCAGCCGGAGATCCCGTCGTCGGTGGTGATCTTGACGAGTAGCCGTGGGCGGTCCCCGACCCGCTGCATGAACGTCTCGAGGCGGCAGATCTTCACGACGGCCACCCGGCGGTCGCGGCGGCCACCTCCGCGGCCGCGTCCGGTCCGAGCACGTGACCGGGCGGGCGGACGTCGCGCCTGCACAACCCCCGCTGGTGCAGCGCCTCCTTGACGACGGCGACGTTGTCGGCCGCGCCGGCGCGGGCCCGCAGCTCCTCGAAGCGCCGCAGCCGCAGCCAGGCCTCCTGCACCCCGCTCCCGGCCCGCAGGGCGGCGAGCAGGTCGAGCGCCACCCCCGGCGCGACGTTCGCCAGGCCGGAGGTGAACCCGCGAGCGCCCGCCTGCCAGTACGCCGGCGCATACGGCTCGGCGAGGCCTGCGATCCAGAGCAGCCGGTCGCCCCCGGCGTCGGCGCGGACGGCGGCGAAGTGCACCGGGTCGTCCACCGAGTACTTCAGCCCGATCACGTTCGGCGCGCGGTCGGCGAGCTCCGCGATGTGCCGACCGGTGATCGCGCGGCTCTTCAGGTACGGCAGCACCCCGAGCTCCGGGACGGCCGCGGCAACGGCGGTGTTGTAGTCCACCCAGCCCGCCGGGGACAGGTACGGGTGCACCGGCTGGTGGATCATGATCGCGTGCGCGCCCGCGTCCCGCGCCGCACGCGCCTCGGCCTCGGCGGTGTGCACGTCGAGCCCGACCCCGGCCACCACGACGGCCCGCTCGGCGGCCGCCCCGGTGCAGGTCTCGAGCACGAGCTGCCGCTCGTGCGGCGTCAGCGTGTAGAACTCACCCGTGTTGCCGTTGGGCGTGACGGCGGTGATGCCGCCGTCGAGCAACCGGGTGACGAGCTTCGCGTAGCAGCCCGTGTCGACGCTGTCGTCCTCGGCGAACGGCGTGACCGGGATGACGACGGCGGTCGCCAGGCGCTCGACCAGGTCGGCGGGACTCACTTGGTCTCCTCGTAGGTGTGGACGGGTTTGATGCGGACGCACAGCCCATAGATCAGGGCGCTGATGATGCAGCTCGCGCCCGCGAACACGAGCGGCCCGAGGTAGGAACCGCCGCTGAACGTCAGGAACAGGCCGATCGCGATCGGGCTGATGATGTTGCCCAGCTGCGAGCCGAAGTTCTGGAAGCCCGCGATCGAGCCCACCACGTCCGGCGACGGGGCCACCTCCGCCGGCAGGCTGAGGATCGCCGCACCCGCGAACGAATGGGCGGCGCTGCTCACCGTCAGCAGGACCATGACGACGAGGTTGCTCTCGACGAAAGGTGTGAACGCGATGCACGCGCTGATCCCGAGCCCCGTGATGATCGGAACCTTCCGCGCGATGTTCGTGGAGATCCCCGACGCGAGCATGCGGTCGGACACGATCCCACCGAGAACGGTCGACCCGATTCCGATGACCGCCGGAATCGCGCCCACCATTCCGAAGTCGGCCTCCGAGAATCCGCGCTCGTCGAGGAGGTAGCTCGGGTACCAGGTGAGGAAGAAGGCCCCGGCGAGCGAGCGGAAGACGTAACCGCTCATCAGCGCCCAGACCTGCCCGTTGCGCAGCAGCGGCAGCCAGCTGCCGGCCTCGCGGGGGGTCTCGTCGCCCACCATCTCGGCCTGGTCGGAGCGAATGTGAGCGAACTCGGCGGCGCCGACCCGCGGGTGGTGCTCCGGCGCGCGGTAGATCCGCAGCCAGCCCAGTATCCACAGGAGGCCGACCACCCCGATGACGACGAAGACGGCCCGCCAGCCTGCCGAGACGGCGAGGATCGTGACCACCGGCACCGAGAGCGCCACGCCGATCTGCTGCCCCATGTCGAACAGACTGGAGGCGAACGCCCGCTCGCTGCGCGGGAACCACTTGGAGACGACCTTGATGTTGGCCGGCTGCACCGGCGCCTCGCCGATCCCGAGGCCGATCCGGAAGACGATCAGGCTCGCGACGCCGCCCGCGAACGCGGTGAGCGCCGTCCAGATCGACCACCAGCCGACCGCCACCGGGTAGATGACCCGCGGGCCGAACCGGTCGAGCAGCCAGCCGGAGGGCACCTGGAAGACCGCGTAGCTCCAGAAGAACGACGAGAGCACCACACCCTGCACGGTGGGATCGATCTCGAACTCGCGGGTCATGAACGGCAATGCCACGCTCAATGCGGATCTGTCGAGATAGGCGATCGTCAGGCCGAGCGCGGAAAAGGCCACGATCGTCCACCGGAAGTGGCTGCGCTGCCGCGCGGCGGACGGATCTTGAATTCTCTTGGCCGTGCTAGGGTAGGGCATCGTTGCTCCTCGTGAGTGACGGTTCGGGAGTGTGGCCTGGACGCTTGGCGGTGGCTGGGCCACACTCCTTTGTTGCTTTCCCGATCAGGGAAGCCGGTGCAGGAAGCCCGCCACGTGCTCGGCGGTGAGCCTGCGGGCGGTGTCGGCGTCGCCCGCCGCCGCGGCGGCGAGGATCGCCTCGTGCTCATCGGCCTCGGCCTCCCAGGTGGCGCTCTTTGCCCAGGACGCCGCCGAGACGAGGGCGGTGCGGTCGCGCAGCCCGTCCAGCGTCGCCACGAGCAGCGAGTTGCCGCACCCGGCGTAGAGCTGCCGGTGGAACTCGCGGTTGGCCATGCTCCGCTCGGCGTTGCCCGCGGCGGCGCGCGCCGTGCGCAGGCACTCGGCGGCGCCGGACAGGTCGAGTCCGGCGGCCACGCTGCGCTGCACGGCCTCGGGTTCCAGGAGCAGGCGCAGGTCGTAGATCGCATCGGCGTCGGCGCGGGTCAGCTCGCGCACCGCGGCGCCGCGGTACGGGACCATCGCCACCAGCCCGGTGCCTTCGAGGGTCTTGAGCGCCTCGCGCACGGGGGTCTTGGACACGCCCAGCTGGGTCGCGAGCTCCTGCTCGACGAGCGCGCTCCCGGGAGCGAGCTCTCCGCTCAGGATCCCGTTCCGAATGATCTCCAGCACCCGCGCGGTGCGCGAGGGCAGGAGCCCGGTGTCGGTCAGCGGCACGGAATCCCCTCATATCTCATATACGATGTGCGACCGTATGCCGACGCGGATCACCCGTCAAGGGGCTCGCTCACGCACCCGCATCAGCGGACCTGCCCCCTCGACGGGCCGCGCGACCACCGAAGAGGTGCACCAGCCGGAACGAGGTGCGGGAGTGTCAGGCCTTGACGCCCGGCCCCTCGGTGGGGATCACCGGGAACGCCTGGGTCGGCGCCGCCTCGGCCGGGGACTCCGCCGATGCCTCCGCCGGCCGAGCGGGTGGACCGGGCTCCGGCGCGGTGATCTCGGCGAGGTCGAGCTCGAGCCGGAACGGCTCCTCGATCAGCAGGGTCTCCTCGCCGCCGGCCCTGGCGTACTCGTGGTAGCGACCGCCGATGATCATGTCGGCGACCGCGAACGGGCCGTCGTGGTCGACCAGCACCGAGTACGGGATGCGGCTGCGGGAGTACAGCTGCAGCTTGAAGCTCCGGTCGGTGGCGCCGTGGTCGCAGCCGACGACCTCGATCACCATCAGGGCCGCGGCGGCGTCGAGGACGGCCGCCTCGAGAACAGTGGTCTCGAGGACGGCGGTGTCCGCGTTCTCGGCGGCTCCCCCCGCGCCTGCCTCCTCGCCGGCCTGCTCCGCACCGCCGCCGTCGGCACCGCCCGCGTCGTCCGCCGACGGTGCCGCCGTGACGACCAGGTCCGGCACGAGCACGCAGTCCGGGCCCAGGCGCAGCGGCACGGGGCCACGCACGACCAGCCCGTCCGGGAGCGCCGCGGCCACGGCCTCCCGCAGGCGCTCGATCGCCCGGAGCCGGCGCGGATGTGGGCCCGGACCGATGAGCAGCGTGCCGTCGACCACCTCGACGCGGCCGTCGTGCTTCAGGGCGAGGTAGGCGGCCTCGGTCCAGGGGCCCTCGTGGTCGAACAACGACTGGGTGTCCACCGTGGCCTCCTCTCGCTCGTTCCCGCGGCGCAGGTCACATGGTGACACGTGACACCCGGGGACCTCAGTGCGACGGAGCGTGACCGCCGATGGGCACGACCAGCGGGGTGCCCGCGACCGGATCGGGGATCACCCGGGCGGCGAGCCCGAACACCTCGGCGAGCATCGACTCGGTGACTACCTCGGAGGGCTCGCCCGCGGCGACGATCCGGCCGTCCCGCATGGCGACGAGGCGGTCGGCGTAGCGGGCCGCGAGGTTGAGGTCGTGCAGCACCATGACGACCGTGCGGCCGGCCTCCTGGTGGAGCCGCCGGACCAGGTCCAGCACGTCGACCTGGTGGGCGAGGTCGAGGAAGGTGGTGGGCTCGTCGAGCAGGAGCAGGTCGGTGCCCTGGGCGAGCGCCATCGAGATCCACGCCCGTTGCCGCTGGCCGCCGGACAGCTCGTCGACGGGGCGCTCGGCGAGGTCGGCGATGCCGGTCCACTCGAGGGCCTGGGCCACGGCCTCCTCGTCGTCGGCCGACCACTGCCGGTACCAGGCCTGGTGCGGGTGCCGCCCGCGCGCCACGAGGTCGGCCACGGTGAGCCCCTCCGGCGCGGTGGGCGCCTGCGGCAGCAGGCCGAGGATCTTGGCGACCTCGCGGGTGGGCATCTTGTCGATGCGCCTGCCGTCGAGCAGGACCTGGCCCCCGGTCGGCCGGAGCAACCGCCCGAGCGCCCGCAGGAGGGTGGACTTGCCGCACCCGTTGGGGCCGATCACGGCGGTGATCGTGCCGGCGACGACGTCGAGGTCGAGCCCCTCCACGACCGTGCGGTCGCCGTAGGCCAGCCGGACGTGCTCGGCCCGCAGCCGGACGGCGGAGGTGACGGCGACGGCGGCGGACTTGTCGGTCTGGGTGAGGGGCGTCATGCACGGGCCTCCCGGCCGTAACGGGCGAGCAGGTAGAGCAGGTAGGGCGCGCCGAGGACGGCGGTGACGATGCCGACCGGCAGCTCGGTGGCACCGAACGCCGTGCGCGCGACGACGTCCGAGATCACCGTGAGCGCCGCGCCGACGACGAGCGACATCCCGATCGGCGGGCGCGCGCCGCCCACGAGGCGCTGGGCGATCTGCGGTGCCACGAGCGCCACGAACGCGATCGGCCCGGCGCTCGCCGTGGCCACCGACGCCAGCCCGACGGCGACGAGGAGCAGCAGGGAACGTGCCCGGTCGACCGGGACGCCCAGGCCGCGGGCGGTGTCGTCGCCGTACTGCAGGGCCCCGAGGACGTGCGCCAGCAGGAACGCGGCAGGCAGCAGCACGGCGAGCGCGATCGACACGGGCACGACGTGCTCCCAGCCGCGCGCGTTGAGGCTGCCGTTGAGCCAGACGTAGGCCCGGGCCGCCTCGAACACCTCGGCCACGACGAGCAGCCAGTGCACGACGGCCAGCAGCATCGCCTGCAACCCGATGCCGACCAGCACGAGCCGGAACCCGCGCACGCCGCGCCGCCAGGCCAGCCCGTAGATCAGGAACGCGGTCAGCAGGCCGCCGATCAGGGCGGCCATCGGGAGGCCTGCCGCCGCGAGGAACCCGCCCACGGCCCCGAAACCGCCCCCCAGCACGATCACGAAGACCGCGGCGGCGCTGGCGCCCGCGGTGAGACCGATCATGTCGGGGCTGGCGAGCGGGTTGCGCGCGATCGACTGCGTGATCGCCCCGGCCACGGCGAGCGCCGCACCGACGAGAGCGCCGGTGAGGGAGCGGGGCAGCCGCAGCTCCAGGATGATGAAGCGCTGCCCGGAGTCGCCCCCGCCCAGGAGCACCGCGAGCACGTCGGGGACGCTGATCGGGTACTCGCCACGGCCGATGTTCGCCGCCATGCCGAGTACGAGTGCGGCGATGCCGAGCGCCAGCACGATCACGTAGCGGGGCCGCCACACGATCGACACGCCGCGCAGCCGCAGCGCCGGGCGCCCCGGCACCCGGGCGGGCGTCCGCTCCAGTACCGCCATCAGATGGCCACCATCTTGCGGCGGCGCACGAGCCAGACGAAGAACGGGCCGCCGATCAGCGCCAGCACGATCCCGACCTGCAGCTCGCCCGGGCGCACCACCACGCGGCCGAGCACGTCGGCGACGAGCAGCAGCGCGGACCCGGCGAGCGCCGAGGCGGGCAGCAGCCAGCGGTAGTCCGGCCCGGTGAACGACCGGACGATGTGCGGGACGACGAGCCCGACGAACGCGATCGGCCCGCACGCGGCCGTGGCCGACCCGGCCAGCAGGGTGATCGCGACGACGCCCATCGTGCGGGTGCGCCGCACGGAGTGCCCGAGCGAGCGGGCGACGTCGTCACCGAGCGACAGCGCGTTGAGCGCGGGGGCGCTCGCGAACCCGATGAGCGCGCCCGCGAGCAGGAACCACTGCACCTGCCCGGCGATCTCGACCTCCCGGCCCGCGAGCGAGCCCACGGCCCAGAAGCGGTAGGCGTCGAGGGTCTGGACGTCCATGAGGATCACGGCCGACGTGAGGGCGGCGAGCAGCGCCGACACCGCGGCCCCGGCGAGCGCCAGCGTGACCGGGGTGGGCCCGCCGCGGGAGACCGACCCGAGCACGAACACCGCCACGCTCGCGGCGAGCGCACCGGCGAAGGCGAACCAGACGTACCCGTAGAGGTTCGTGACGCCGAACGCGTAGATCCCGATGACCACGAAGAACGCCGCCCCGTTGTTCACGCCGAGCAGCCCCGGGTCGGCGAGCGGGTTGCGGGTGTGACCCTGGATCAGCGCCCCGGCGAGGCCGAGCGCACCACCCGCGAGCACGCCGAGCAGCGTGCGGGGCATCCGCAGGGAGCGCACGACGATGTCGTCCTCGGTGCCGGCGGGGGTGAACAGGGCGTGGAACACCCCGTCCAGCGGGATCGCCTTGGCCCCGACGGCGATGCTCGCGAGGCAGGCCGCCACCAGGACGACCGCGAGGACCACGAGCCCCGCGATGCGGCGCCTGCGCATCCCCCCGACCGCGGGCGCGGGGGCGGCGGGCGTCGTCAACACGGACCCACCATAGGTGAGGCTGGCCTTCATCCCCTAGCGAGACCTGTCACAGCCCCAGGCGGCGGGCGATGGCGGCGGCCTCGCCGCGGGTGGCGGCGTCGAGCTTGAGCAGGATGCGGGAGACGTGCGCACTCGCCGTCTTCGGCGACAGGAACAACCGGGCGGCGATCTGGCGGTTGGTCAACCCTTCGGCGAGCAGGCGCAGCACGTCCTGCTCGCGGGCGGTCAGCCCGGCCAGGGGGGTTGCGGTCGCGGCCGGTGCCGCCTCGACGGGCAGCCGTCCGCGCCGGACGGCGGCGCCGACCGCTTCCGCGAGCGGTGCGGCGCCGAGTTCGGTGGCGATCTCCCCGGCACGGGCGAGCCGCTCGGCGGCCACGGCCCGGTCCCTGCGCACCAGGGCGGCCTCCCCAGCGCGCAGCAGGGCCCATCCCAGCGGCAACGGGAGCGGGGAGTCCTCCCAAGCGGCGAGCTCCGCCTCGCGGGCTGTGCCGGCATCGGCTCTCTCGGTGAGGGCGCGCAGCGCGGTAGCCCGGTGGGCACGCTGCACCGTGCCCAGTACCGGCAACTCGGCGAGCGCGCGCCGCACGGCCGGCTCGTCGTCCGGTTCCGGGCGGCGCCCACGCCGCAGCGCGACCAGCTCAGCAGCCAGCGCAAGGAGCGGCCATGCGTACTCCGGGGCGGCGGCGAGCACGACCGGCACGAACGCCGGGCGCAGCGCGGCGGCGGCCTCGGCCACCCGGCCACGCGCGAGGTGGGCGGTGGCGACGGCGTGGAGCAGGGGCAGCCGGTCCCGGGCAGCGAGCGCCTCCGGGACGTCGGCGGGTAGGCCCGGCGCCGGCCCAGCGGCCGGCACGTCCTCGTACGCCGGTCCGGCGAGCTGTCCGCGAGCAGCCAGAGCGTGTGTCCGGGGTGCCGCGAGCAACCAGCCGTCGACCCGGCCGTGCCCGAGCCGCTGGAACGGTTCGAGCACGTCGAGCGCATCGTCCCACTGCCCGAGGTCGACCAGTCCTGCGGCGAGCAACGCCCCGATCCGGGCGCCGACGCTGCGACCGACCCCGGCGTTGTTCGCGGCTTCGAGGGCGGTGCGGGCCGCCTCAACGGCGTCGGCAACGCGGTCCACCCTCCGCAGCAGCACCGCCTCGTCCACGGTGACGAGCACGGCCAGGTCAGGGGCACGGGCCTCGACGGCCAGCGCGGCGGCGCGGGCACGCAGCGGAGCCGCCCGGACCGGGTCCGTCGCCACGCCGGCCCGGACGACGGCTGCCGCAGCCACCGCGCGGGCGTCGCCCGCATCGGCAGCCAGCCGTTCGGCGAGCGCGGCGGTCTCCGCGGCACGCGCCCATTCGCCGTCGATCGCGTGCTCACGCGCGACCGCGGCGAGCAGCCGGGAACGCAGCGCTCCCGAGACCGGTGCCTGCTCCACTCCGACCCGCAGGTCGTCACGCACACCCGGCAACCCCAGTCCGCGCCGCATCGCGGCCTGTCGCAGCCGCACGGCACCCGCGACCTCCGCCGCACCCCTTCGCCGGGCTTCCGCCAGTGCCTGCGCGGCCAGCTCCATCCCGAGGTCGGGTTCGCCGCTGTCGTCGGCGGCCTCCACGGCCGCGAGCAGCACCTGGGGCCACGGCACGCCGACGACCCGCTCGGCGTCGGGTATCCGGGGCCACAGCGTGATGAGCCGGCGCAGCTCGGCCAGCCGCTGCTCCGCGTGGCTGAGCAGATCGCGCCCGTCCTGCGCCGAGCGCCAGGTCGCCGCCGCCGCGCGCGCCGGCTCTCCCGCGGCGAGCCAGTGCCGGGCCGTCTCGCTCGGCGCGTAGCACGCGATGGGCGGGGAGAGGGCAGGATCGGCCTCGATCGCCTCGGCGAAGCGCGCGTGCAGCCGGGTCCGCTCGCCGGGCAGCACGTGCAGCCGGTAGACCGCCTCCTGGACGAGTGGGTGCCGGAATCGATATTCGGCGCCGCCCGCGTCCGGAGGGCCGATGTCGATGATGCCCGCTGCGTGGGCCGCGGCCGCGTCGAGCGCGGCACCCGAAAGCCCCGAAACGGTTGTGAGCAGCGGCTGCCGGACGGGGTGCCCCGCCACCGCGAGGACGTGCACCAGCCGGCGGGCCGCGGCGGGCAGTCCCTCGACCGGCACGGCGAGCTGCTTGAGCAGGTGCTCGGCGTCCCCGCGGCCGCCGCTGTCCAGCAGTGCGTGGGCGTGAAGCGGGTTGCCGCCGCTGCGGGCGTGCACGGCGCCCACCCGGCCGGGGTCGCGCTCGCCGCGGGCCGCCGCGAGGTCCTGCGTCTCGATGGGATCGAGCGGCTCCAGGTCGACGGTCACGACATCCGGCGCGCCGGCGAGATCGGCCGGCAGCGCCGCGGTGCGCTGGTTCGGCAGCGGCGGACGCGCGGTGAGCACGAGCAGCACCGGACCGGCGGGCAGGTTCGCGACGAGGTGTGCCAGCAGGTCGGCCGTGGACGGGTCGGCCCAGTGGACGTCCTCGACCACGAGGACCACCGGTGCGTCCGCGGCCAGCCGCGCCACCAGCGCGAGCACCGACTCGAGCAGCCGCACCCGGGCGTGGTCGTCCCACCCCGGCGTCTCGCCGAGATCGGGTAGCAGGAACGCCAGGTGCCCGAGCGCCTGTGCGGAGACCAGCGACGCGATCCCGTCGGGGCGGCCGCGCACGATGTCGCGCATGATCGCCACGAACGGCAGGAACGAGGCGCTGTCCTCGGCCAGCTGCAGGCAGGTGCCGCGGAAGACCTGCGTGACACCGGATTCCTCGACGAAGCGGCGCACGAGCGCGCTCTTGCCGATGCCGGCCTCACCCCGGACCAGCACGGTCACCGGTCCACCCTTCTGCGCCGCCGCCCAGGCCTCGTGCAGCTGTGTGAGCGGTCCGGCGCGCCCGACGAAGGTTCGGGGTGCTCCGGCACTCATGCCGCGCATGATCCTCCAACGTGCACCGACGGGTCGGTGTGCGGTCCTGCTACCGGCGAGTGCGGCATCCGTCGGGCCTCCCGTGCTCGGAGAGGAGGGCTGCGGTTCCTCGCGTGGGGAGTGCGTAAGGAGGAGGCACTACCCATCTGGGCACTTTCCCGATGAGCCGGCGTGCGCGGTGCGGGATGGTCGGGGGCATGACCGTGCGGTGGGGTGTGGCCGGGCCGGGGCCGGTAGCCGACAAGGTGCTGCGGGACCTCGCCCACGTGCCGGACGCGGCACTCACCGCGGTCGGCTCGCGCTCGGCCGAGCGGGCCGAGGCGTTCGCCGCCGCGCACGCCCATGACGGGAGGGTCCCGACGGCGCACGGCTCCTACCGGGCGCTGATGGACGACCCGGACGTGGACGTGGTGTACGTGGCCACCCCGCATCCCACGCACCGCGCGCTCGCGCTGGCCGCGCTGGGTGCCGGCAAGGCCGTGCTGGTGGAGAAGTCGTTCACGGTGAGCCCGACGGCGACGCGGGAGGTCGTCGCGGCCGCAGGCGCCGCGGGCCGCTTCACCATGGAGGCGATGTGGACCCGATTCTGCCCGGCCACGGTCCGGCTACGCGAACTGGTGGCCGACGGGGCGATCGGCGACGTGTGCACGGTGACCGCCGACCTCGGGCTGCGCCACCCAGTGGACCCGGCCACCCAGACCTACCACCCCGAGCGGGGCGACGGCCTGCTGTTCCACCTCGGCGTCTACCCCGTCTCGTTCGCCCAGATGATCCTGGGCACCCCGGAGGAGGTCGTCGCGCACGGCGTCCTGCACGAGTCCGGAGTGGACGTGGAGGAGACGGTGCTGCTGCGCTACCCGGACGGCCGCTCGGCCCAGCTGTTCGCCTCACTCCGCAGCCCCGCCCCGGGAGAGGCGCGGGTGCTGGGCACGACCGGCTGGATCCGGGTTCCACCCCGGTTCCACTACCCCAGCCGGATCGTGCTGCACCGCGCCGGGCACGACCCCGAGACCATCGACGCCCCGCCCACCGGCGCCGGCTACACCCACGAGCTGGCCGAGGTGACCGAGCGCATCGCGGGCGGGCACACCCAGAGCGAGACCATGCCGCTCGCCGACACCATGGCCGTCCAGAACATCCTGGACCAGATCGCCGACCAACTCGGCATCCGCGTGATCGAAGGTCCCGTCGAACTGCCCTGAACTTCGGCAACCGCCAATTTGCGGGTTATGTCCGGACCTACTTTTGCGCAACGTCTTGTCCGACTCTGCATTCGGGACATTTGTCTGCGCCGGTCGCCTGCTTGCGCCGAGGTCGCGCCCGCGTCCAAGATTCTGGTGGGCGAACCGTCTCGCCTGTTGGTGGAGGGCGACGATGAGCGGTGGCAACCCGGGCGGGTTCGTCGGCCGCAATGCCGAGCTCGTCGCCGTCGCCGCCGCGTACGCGAGGGCCGAGCAGGCTCAGCCGACCGCCCTCTTCGTGACCGGTGATGCCGGAATCGGGAAGTCGCGTCTCGTCGCGGAGTTCCGCGGCACGGCAACGGACGCGCTGGTGCTGGTCGGGCGCTGCCTCGACCTGGTCCCGGCCGCTCCCTACGGGCCCCTCGTCTCGATGCTGCGCTCGCTCGTGCGCAAGATCGGCATGGACCGCATCCGCACCATGTGCCATGGCGGCGCGGCCGGCGAGCTGGCCCGCCTCATGCCCGGCCTCGGCACGCCGCCCGCCGACGGGGAGGGTGTGCGAGCCCGGCTCATGGATGCGGTTCTCGTGCTGTTCGAGAAGCTCGCGGCAGAGGCGCCGCTGGTCGTCGTCATCGAGGATGCACACTGGATCGACCGCGCCAGCTGGGACGTGCTCAGCTACTTGATCCACAATTCCGACGCCAGCCCGATCATGTTCGTCGTGACGCATCGCGAGCTTCCGCGCGGACATCCGCTCCGGGCTCCCATCGCCGACCTCGGCTGCCGTGAGCAGGTCACCGTGCTGCCGTTGGATCCGCTCGACCGCGCCGCTGTCGCGCAGCAGGCGACCGCCATCCTCGGGCACGAGCCGTCTGCGGACCGGCTCGACGACCTGGTCCGGCGCAGCGGGGGCAACCCGCTGTTCGTCGAGGCGCTGCTGGGCACCCACGGCGACGCGCGGTTCGGCGACGGTCCGGTACGAGACCTTCTCCTTGCGCCCGTCGAGCGGCTCCCTCCGCTGTCCCGGGATGCACTGCGAGTCGCGGCCGTCGGTGGGGCCGGGGTGGGGCATCGGCTGCTCGCCGCGGTCTCCGGGATGTCGGAGGAGGCCCTCGACGAGGCGCTGCGTCCCGCCGTGGGGGAAGGTGTGCTCGTCGCGACCGCCGACGGCTACCGGTTCCGGCACGACCTGATCGCCGAGGCCATCTACGATGTGCTGCTCCTGCCGGTGCAGCGGCATCGGCTGCACCGCCAGTTCGCCACGTTGATCGAGGCCGACCCCGGGCTCGCCCCGCCCGTGCTGGCGCACGCGCCGAGTGAGGCCGCTCGCCACTGGGAGGCCGCCGCCGAGTGGGCAGCTGCGCTGGGCGCCACCTGGCGCGCCGCGCGCGACAGCCGTGGACTGCTCGCGCACTCCGACCGGCTTCACATGCTGGAGCGCGTGCTCGCCGGGTGGTCGCGCGTGCAGCGACCCGACGAGGTCATCGGTGTCGGCCGGGCGGCTGTACTGCGGGAGGCGGTCGAGGCCGCGCACGAGAGCGGCGAGGCGGAGACCGGGCTGCGGCTGGCCGACGAGGCGCTCGACGCTGCGCTGGCCGTGGGGGCACACAGGCTCGCGGCGCTGGTTCTGGAGCGTCGGGCACGCATCCGCCGCCACCTCGGGATCGACGGCGCCGTTGCGGACATCGAGCGCGCGCTGCAGCTGGTGCCGGAACAACCACCGAGTACGCTGCGCTGCCGGCTGCTCGGCTATCTCGCCTACCGCTTGCGGGCGCGCGGCAACCGCGCCTCGGCCTACGAGGTGGCCTTGCAGGCCGAGGCCCTTGCCGGCGAGGTCGGCGACGGGTACGGCCTGGCGAACTCCCTCGTCACGCTGGCCGGGCTCGAGGCCGAGGAGGGTGATCTCGACCTTGCGCGCAGCGGGTGGGACCGCGCTCTCGAGATCGCGCGCCGCGAACGCCTGCCGATGCTGGTCGTCCATACCTACCTCAACCAGTCCGCCTCACTGGCGACCGCCGGTGAGCTCGACGCATCGATCACGGCGGCTCGCCGGGGTGTGCGGGAGGCCGGCACGGTCGGCCTCGCTCGCACGCTCGGTGTCTGCGCGGCGACCAACCTCGCCGGTGCGCTCACGGCGCGCGGCAGTTGGGACGAGGCGCTGGAGGTGTTGGCGCACGCGGTCGACCTTCGGCCGCCGCGCACCTACCTCGCGGCCGTGCAGGCTGTGCGCGGCCACATCCTCGTCGCGCGCGGAGACCGCGAAGCGGCAACCGCGGTTCTCGGTGAGACGCGCAGCCTGTTCCCGTCCCGCTTCGAGGCGGCGGGGGAGCAATTCGCCCAAGCCGCTTGGGAGTCGGAGCTGCACCTGCTGGAGGGCAATCCGCACTCCGCGCTCACGTGCGTCCTCATGGCCCTCGGCGAGTTCGCTGCCGATCTCGCTCCGTCCCGGGCGTGGCCGCTGATGGTGCAAGGCGCGCGGGCGCTGCGCCTCGCCGAGCACGCGGACCTCGCGAGGCGCTCGGCGGTGCCCGTCCCCGAGAACGCACTGACCGTCCTGCACGCGACCGCGGGCGCCCTCTCCTGCCGCACCCGCACCGATCGCGCGTGGCGGGCCTCCTTCGCCGCCGAGACATCCGATCGGGCCGGCCGGTGGGAGGCCCGCGAGGCAGAGCTGGCAGCGTGGGAGCTGACCGGTCAGCCGCACCGGATCGCGCTCGCTCTGGTGGAGTCGGCGGAGGGCTGTGTGGCGCAGCGGGACCACTGCCTCGCGGCCGAACGGCTGCGGCGCGCGATCGCCACAGCCGAGTCGCTGCGGGCTCGGCCGCTGCTCGACGCTGCGCAGAGACTCGCGAACCGGGCGCGGATCGAGGTGGCGGACCGGCCGGTCGAGCCGCCGGCGACACCGACGGGTCTCACCGCGCGGGAGAGGGCGGTACTGCAACGAGTCGCGCTGGGGCAGACCAACCGGCAGATCGGGCAGGAGTTGTTCATCTCGGCGAAGACCGTCAGCGTGCACCTGTCGAGGGTCCTGACGAAGCTCGGTGCGGCCAACCGCGGCGAGGCCGCGGCGATCGCGCACCGCCTCGGGCTGCTGAGCCGGGATGTTTAGGTAGCGCGCCACCGTCCGTCGCCTCAGATCAGAGCGACGACCGTTCCGATCCCGTACAGCTGTCGATCAGCGAGGCCCACGACCTCGATGTCACACCAGGCCGACAGTCCGTCGCACGCTCGCACCACGGAGTACGCCGACAGCGCACCGTTCGACAGGGGGCGCAGCACACTGGCGTGCAGCGAGACGGCGACGGTACGGCTCACCGGTCCGGTCGCCGCCGCGGAGATGGCATGCGTACCGGCGGCATCGATCAGCGCGAGAACCGCCCCCTCGTGAACGCGTCCGTCGGCGTCGAGGTTGTTCGCGATCGGCGGCATCAGCACGACCGCGGCGCCGTTGCCGACCGCCTCGAGCGCCATGCCCCGCGTCGCGAGCGAATCGGTCCCCGCCGAGCAGACTCCAGCAGCAGTGGGTGCAGGCGGGCCGGGCAGGTCGGCAGCTTCGCGCGAGGACGCGCCAAGGCCGGCGGCCAGGACCACGGTCGCCTGCCCGGCTCGCCTGCCGCCGCCCTCGGCGATGCGGACGTCGCAGAACCCGCGTCCCTCCGATCGGCGCGCCATCGCCGTCGACAGGTGGAACGTTCCGGTGCGTGCCGGTTGCCCGAAGAGGGCGATCTGAACGGACACCGGGCGCGATCGCTCCATGCCGTGGTGCAGCTGCCACTGCGCCATCCTCGATCGCGCAGCGAGCACGGCGGCAGCAGCGAGCGCACCGATGCGCCCGGCCCCGGCGCCGAGGCCCGACGCGTCGAGGCGGAGGTCGTTCCGATCGTCGCAACGCTGAATGCGCAGGCTTCGGACGAACGGGCTGCCGTCGAGCTCGCCGGACCGCGGGACAACCGGTGCATCCATCGCTTTCAACGGTGGTCTCCAGGCATCGATGGTTCTCGGGCAGTGATCGTCACCAACAGCGCGAGGGCGTACAGGCGTGACGTCGTGGCCGTACCCCGGCACCCTCAGGCCACCGCGGTCGCGGTGCCCGCCCAGGTGGCCAGTGCGGCGCGGAGGCCCGCGGCGTCGGGGCGGTCGGTCGCCCAGGCGAAGTAGCCGTCGGGACGGACGAGGGCCGTGGTGCGACGGTCGCCCGTCCAGTGCGCGTTGGCCACGTGGCCGGGCACGTCCGCGTCCTGACCGGCCGGTGTGATCAGCACGAACCTGCCGCCGCGCTGGAGGACGTTCAGCCGTCCCTCGGCCAGTTCGAAGTCGGGGGCGCGCCGTCCGGTCAGCTTGTGCGCGCCGCGCGGGGCCTTGTAGGCGATGCCGATCCCGGTGATCATCGACGCCGCCTCGTCGGCCAGCGGACGGACGTTGCTGACGACCGTTCCGGCCGCGCGGCGCAGCTGCCGGGCGGCGAATCCGCGTAGCAGGGCGGCCCGCACCAGCGCCCCGCTCATCCGCAGCACCAGCTTTCCGACCGCGTGCCGTTCGGTCTGGTAGGTGTCCAGCAACCGCTCGTCGGCGCCATCGCGCAGCACGGCCACCAGCTTCCAGCTCAGGTTGGCGGCGTCCTGGAGGCCGGTGTTCATGCCCATGGCGCCCGCCGGGGAGTGCACGTGCGCGGCGTCACCGGCGAGGAACACCCGCCCGACGCGGTAGGCCGGGGCCTGCCGCTCGTCGCTGTGGAACCGGGACATCCACGGGATCTCGGTGATGCCGTAGTCGGTCCCGAAGTTCATCCGGAGCAGTTCCTGGACCTCGTCCGCCTCCAGCGGCGCGTCGTCGGGGAGCTGATGGTGCCGGTTCCAGCCGGTCACCCGATGCAGACCGCCGCCCATCTCGGTGAGCAGCACGAACCCGTCCGTGACGGCGTTGACGATGAACGGCCGCTCCGGTGCCTGGTCGAGCCGGACGTCGGCCAGGATCAGCGAGCTGAGGATCGTCTCACCGGGGAAGGGCTGGCCGATCGCGGGCCGGACCGAGCTGTGCACCCCGTCGGCGCCGACCAGGTAGGGCGCGCGCAACGGGACGCCCGGCTGCCCGTCCTCGTCCTCCGTCCGGGCCGTGACGCCGTCCGCGTCCTGCTCCACCGCGACGACCTTGGTCTCGTACACGAAGGTGACCCCGGCCTCGCGGGCCCGGCGCTCCAGCACCTTCTCAACCTCGTACTGCGGGGTGAACAGGATGAACGGGTAGCGGGTGGGCAGCCGCGAGGGGTTGAGCCGGGCCGACTCGAACAGCGCCAACCGGCTGATGGTGTAGCCACCTGCAACGACCTCGTCGGCGATGCCGCGGGCGTCGAACTGCTCCAGCACCCGGGCGTGCACGACCAGCGCCCGGGACAGGTTGCTGACCTCGTGCCGGCGGCGCTCGACGAGCACGACCGACAGCCCCGCCTCGGCCAGATCCCCGGCGAGCAGTAGCCCGGTCGGTCCCGCGCCCACGACCAGGACGTCGGTGTTGGTGACGGTGGATGACATGGCGTCCCCCCTCGAGAGAATGTTGCCAACGTCGGTAGGCCGTCGGCTGTTGCCACACGGCAGGACGGCGGGTCCGCCGAGCCAGGTGGTGACGGCGCCCACGCACCGGACCCTCAGCAGATGCCCCGGTGCCGGCTCCGGCCGGACTCGTGACGAGGATGCGTCCCCCGGACCCAGCAGCGCATCGGTCACGTTGCCACGTGACGGGCGCCCAGAGCCTTACACCGGCGCTCGGAGCCGCCGAGTACGACACGGAGAAATGTCTCGGGCGCCCACGTTCCCACGCGTGTGCTGGGATGGCCCGGTGCGCATGCTGCTGCCCCTAGATCGCGACCTGGACGACGCGCAGCTCGCCGCCCGCTACGCCTACCCCGAGGACCTCGGCGCTCCGTTCGTGCGCGTCTGCTTCGTGGCGAGCGCCGACGGTGCGGTGTCGTCCGGAGGCCGCTCCGAGGGGCTGAGCTCGCCGGCCGACCGGCGCGTCTTCCGGCTGCTGCGCCGCCTCGCGGACGTGATCCTGGTCGGGGCGGGCACGGCCCGCGCGGAGGACTACCGCGGCGCCCGCAGGCCCACCACCGGCCGGGACACGCCGCCGCCGATCGCGGTGGTCACCGGCTCGGCCCGGCTGGATCCGGCCGGCAGGCTCTTCACCGACACCCGCGTGCCACCGATCGTCCTCACCCTCGCCGCGGCACCGGCCGAGCGGCGGGACCGGCTCACCGCGGCGGGGGCCGACGTCGTCGCGCTCGACCGGCTCACGCCGGACGCCGTGCTCGGCGAGCTCGGCCGCCGGGGCCTGCACCGCGTGCTCTGCGAGGGAGGGCCCACCCTGCTCGGCGAGCTCGTGGCGGCGGACGCGGTCGACGAGCTGTGCCTCACGGTGGCGCCGCTGCTCGTCGGCGGTCGCGCCGGCCGGATCGCCACCGGCCCCGACGGCGAGCACCTGCACCGGCTGGAGCTCGCCGACGTGCTGCAGGAGGATGGTGTCCTCCTGCTCCGCTATCGCCGCGACATCCGCGCTACACCGATCGAGTGACTTCGCGGGAGGGTGGTTCGGGAATCCGCGTCCCACTGGCGAACCCAAGAGGAGAAGGATCAGCCCCATGAGCGAGAGCACCGCGACTCCCACGACGACGACACCCTCCACCACCGTCTCGTCGCCTGCCCGGCTCGCCGACGACACCTCGCAGGGCAAGACCACGATCGCCGCCTCGGTCGTCCAGAAGATCGCCGGCATCGCCGCCCGGGAGATCTCGGGCGTGCACTCGATGGGCGGCGGCGTCTCGCGGGCCTTCGGCGCGCTCCGCGAACGCATCCCGGGCGGGGGCGCCGGCGCCGCCAACATCACCGGCGTGCAGGTCGAGGTCGGCGAGAAGCAGGCCGCGATCGACCTCGACATCGTCGTCGAGTACGGCGCGTCGATCGTCGAGCTGGCCCGCGCCGTGCGCCGCAACGTGATCACCGCCGTCGAGCGGATGACCGGGCTCGAGGTGATCGAGGTGAACATCGCCGTCAACGACATCCACCTGCCCATGGCCGTCGACGAGGACGCGATGCCGCCCGTGCAGTCCGCGCGCGTCGAGTGACCGCTCCCGCCAGCAGGATGACCGTCGTGCCGAGCCCACCCGACCCGGTCGCGCTGGCCGAGCGGGTGGCCGCCGCCGTGGCCGCGCACCCCGCGGTGGCCGGCCTGCACGGCGGCATCTACGGCTCGGTGGCCACCTACCTGCCGGGGCGCAGGCTGGTCGGCGTCCGCATCGGCGAGGGCGACGAACCCGTCGAGATCGCCGTCGTGGTGCACGCCGACCGCCCGATCCCGGAGGTGGTGCGGTCGCTGCGCAGCCAGGTGTCCCGGCTCTGCGGCGGTGCGGCCGTCGACGTCACCATCGCCGATATCGTCCTGCCCGACGAGACGGCGCTGGACGAGACGGCGCCGGACGACACGGCGCTGCCGGGTGGCCCGCGATGACCGAGGAGGAGCGGGCCGCCTACCGGGCATTCGTCCGCGAGAACCACCCCGATCGCGGTGGCGACCCCGAGGTGTTCGCCGCCGGGCTCGCGCGGTTCCGCGACGCGGACCGGCCGGCGGATGACGCCCGCTTCGACGCTCCCGTCGAAGTGGTGGGGCCGCTGCCGTTCCCGGTGCGGGTGGGGGTGGCGCTGATCCGCACCTGGCGCCGCAGGCGCAACCAGAGAGTCATTTAGGAGAACCGGATGAATGCCACCCAGACCGGCCTGCTGGCCGGCCTCGCGCTCGGACTGGCCGGTGCGTTCGGAGGCCTCGGCGCCTTCCTGATCGTGCTGGTCCTCGGCGCGATCGGGCTGCTCGTCGGCCGCGCCCTCGACGGCCAGCTCGACCTCAACGCCCTGCTCGGACGGGGCCGCGACCGGTGACCCCGCTCCCGGCCGTCGAGGAGCGTGGCCGGTTGGAGATCCATCCCGCCGTGCTGCGCAAGATCGTCGAGCACGCCGCCGACCAGGTGCCCGGCACCCTCCGCCACGAGCGGCGCCTCGCCGGCATCGACATCGGCGAGGCCGGGGCGAGCGCGCGCGTCACCACCGGGTCCGGCGACCCGCCCACCGTCGACATCCGGCTGGAGCTCACGCTCCAGTACCCGGCGCCCGTGCGCACCGTCGTCGCGGCCGTACGGGCCGCGGTCGGCGAGGAGCTCGCGCACATCGCGGGGCACCGCGTGCGCGCGCTGACCGTCACGGTCGCGGGCCTGCGTTCGGCGCGTCCCGCGGCGGCCCGGCTGCACTAGTGTCCCGGACCCCGGCGAAAGGACGAACGTCGTGCGCGTGCTGCTGCGGGTGCTCGCCCCGCTGCTGGGCCTTGCCGTCGCGCTGGTCGGGGTGCTGGTGCTCCTCGAGGTCGTCGCGGCGTCGGTGCGGCCCGACGACGGCGACGGGCTCGTGGTGCCGTGGCCGGAGTGGTACGCGGCGCTCGCGCGGACCGCATGGACCGACGCTCCGGTGCCCGGCATCGCGATCGGCACCGCCGTCCTCGGGCTGCTGCTCGTGCTCGTCGGGCTGCTCGCCCGGCGCCACGACATCGCGGTCGACGGGCCGGCCCCCGAGATCACCGTCACCACGTCGCCCCGGATGCTCGCGCGCCTCGTCGGGCGCCGGGTGCGCGCCGCGGACGACGTCGCCGCCGCGTCGGTCACGGCGTCCCGGCGGCGGGTGTGGGTGGCCGCCCAGGCGTGGAACGACGCCGGCCCCGAGCTCGCCGACGGCGTCCGTGCCCGCGTGGAGAACCTGCTCGACGAGATACCGCTGCACCACCGCCCCCGGGTCACGGTGACGGTGCAGGACCGGAAGGGACCGCGATGACCGGCCCGGACCCGCGGACGACCACCGCGCTGCGCCGCCGGGCGGCCGCCGCGATCGCGCGCTCGACCGTGGGCGAGCGCACGCTCGCCGTGGTGGTCGGGCTCCTCCTGCTCGCCGGAGGCTGCCTCGTCGCGCTCCTGTGCTACGGGGTCTTCGGCACCGGCCGCGCGAGCCGCCCGCTCCTCGACCCGATGATCGTCGACGCGCTGCGCACGCAGCCGCTCGTCGCCCGGTTCGCCGCGATCGTCGGCGGTCTGCTGCTCGCCGTGCTCGGGCTCGTCTGGGCGGCGCACGCCCTTCGCCCGGAACGCCGCCCCGACCTCGTCATCGACCCGGGCGGGCCCGACGGCGGCCCGGACACCTCCATCGTGGTGAGCGCCGCGGCCGCGGCCGAGGCCGTCGCCGCGCAGGCCGCCGCGCTGCCCGGGGTCGGCCGGGCCAGGGCCCGCCTCGTGGGCACCGAGGCCGCGCCCGCCATGCGCGTCACGCTGTGGCTCGCCGACGACGCGGACGTCCGCGACGTGCTCGCCCGGCTCGACGCCGAGGTGCTCGCCACGGCCCGTGCCTCCCTCGGGCTCGCCGACCTCCCGGCGGCGGTGCGGTTGGAGCTCGATCACCCGCAACCCGGCCCCCGGGTCGCCTGAGGAGCGGGACCCGTCCGTTCACCTCCCCCATACCGGCGGTGAGGCACGCTGTTCCCTGATTCAGCACGACCGGGAGGGCACCGTTGGCACGACCACCGCGCCGCGCGGTCGGGGCAGCTCTCCCCCGCCTCGTGGCGCTGCTCGGGCTCGTCGCCGTGCTGGCCGCGTGCACGGTCGGCCCCTCGCAACGCCCCCCGGTGGCCGTACGCGGCGAGAACGTCCCGGTGGCGCCCGGTTCCCCCACGCCGACCGACGTGCCCGAGCTCCCCGATCCGGAGCCGCAGGAAGCGAGCATCCCGTTCTTCGAGTGCACCGAGGACACCCTCGTCACGCTCGTGGACCCGCTGCCCGCCGACCGGCAGCTCCAGGTGGACTGCGGCGAGCTCACCGTGCCCGCCGACCCCGACCAGCCCTCGCTCGGCGCCGTCACGCTGGGCGTGGTCCGCGTCGGGGAGGCCGGGGCGCCCGCCGACCGGCCACCGCTGCTCGTGCTCGGGGACAGCACCCGCGAGCCGTCCACGCGGCACGCGGCGATACTCGCCGGGCAGGTCGACCCGGCCCTGCTGCGCCACTACACGCTCGTGGGCCTCGACCGCAGGGGCGCGGGCGAGGACATCCTGCACTGCGCGCCCGAGGACGCGCGCTCCGCGCTCGTGGACGCCGATGCCGCCTCCACCAGCGAGGCGGATCTCGCCGCGCTGCTCGAACGGGCACGGGCGGTGGTCCAGGAGTGCAACCTCACGCTCGACGGCGGCCTCGCCAGCTACCGCACGGCCGCGACGGCCGCCGACGTCGAGCTCCTGCGCGCGGCACTCGGCGTGCAGCGGCTCTCCGCGATCGGCGTGGGCGACGGTGCCGCCGCCCTCGCGATGTGGGCCAGGTCGGCCCCGCGCTCCGTCGGCCGCCTGATCCTCGACGGGCCGCCGCACCCCACCCAGGACGAGCCCGACCTCACCGACAGCCGCGCCGCCGCCGCCGAAGCCGCACTCGGCGCCTTCGGGGTGTCCTGCTCCGCGCGCCCCGACTGCCCGCTCGGCGCCGACCCGCGCGCCACGATCGCCGGGCTCCTCGCGCAGCTCCAACGCCGGCCGTTGCTCGCAACCGACGGCAGCAGGCTCACCGCGGGCGCCACCGTCACCGCGCTGCTGGCCGGGCTGGGCGAACCACGCCACTGGCCCGCGCTCGCGGCGGCCCTCGCCGCGGCGAACGCGGGCGACCCGGTCCCGATGCTGACGATCCTCGCGCCGCTGACCGGTCCGCGTGGCCTGTTCGACGGGATGCTCGCCACCAGCTGCAACGACACCCAGCGGCGCCTCGCGCCGGGCGAGATCGGCGAGGTCGCGCAGCGCTGGACCGTCGCGTACCCGACGTTCGGCTCGACGTTCGCGCTGCGGCTGCTCGCGTGCGCGCCCTGGCCGACCGGGCGCGCGGAGCCGCTCGCCGGACAGGCGGAGGCCGCGCCCCCGATCCTCGTGATCGGCACGGCCGCCGACCCGCGCGGCGCGCTCGACGGCTCCCGGCGCACGGCCGACTCCCTCGCCACCGCGCGCTTCGTCAGCTGGCAGGGCGCGGGCACCGGGGCCTACCCGCGCACCCCGTGCATCTCCGGTCTCGTGGACGCGATGCTGCTCGACGGAGTGGTGCCCGACTCCGGCACCCTCTGCCCGCCCTGATCGCCGCCGATACGGCTAGCAGTACAGCTTCTTGGCGAACTTCACGACGTCGCTCGCCTGGCTGCGGGTGACGTCCGGCAGCACCGCCGGCACCGACCGCGCGAGCTGCGCGTCGTCGGCCCCCTGGTCGAGCTGGGTGCAGATCGCGGCGGCCGCCTCGGTCTCGGCCTGGCCGCTGCTGCTCGTGGGGATGTCGGCGTCGCGCAGGGCGGTGAGGAAGGCGACCGCCTTCTCGCTGTGCGGGTCGATCGCGGACGCGGCGGGCTCGGGCTGCGGCCCCACCGGTGCGCTCAGGGCCGCCGGGGCGGGCTCCGCCGGAGCGGCCTCGGGCTCGGAGGTCGTGAAGAACGCCACGATCGCGGCCAGCACGAGCACCGCCCCCACCCCGACGGCGGCGATGACGGGCCGCGACCTGAGCCGGTCGACCAACCCGTTCTCCTCCGGCTCGGCGTCGTGCTCCGCGTCGTCGGCGTCATCGACGTCGTCCGTCGCCGCTGCGGGCTCGGCAATGGGCCGGCGCCGGGTCACCGTGGTGACCTCGGCGGGCGCCTGCGCCGGCTCGGGGGCCTGCGGCCGCACGGGGTCGCGCAACGCGTCGAGCCCGGTCAGCACGGCGGTGGCCTCCCCGTCCGCACCGTCGGGAGCCGCGCCGTCGCGGACCGGCCCGTTCCGGGGCCCGCCACGGGGCGGGGGCCCACCGGTACGGCCGGGCTCGTCGGGGCGGGCACCCCGCGGTGGCGGCCCCGCCGGGCGGCGCGGCGGCGGGCGCCGGCCCGGCGCGCGGGATGGCGCGATGAGCGGGACGGCCTGGGTCGGCGGTTCAGGCGCCTCCGTTCCGCCGTCCGGGCTGCCGGGCGCCTCGCCGCGGGCGACGGAGTCGGCGATCGCCCGCACCTCGGCCTCCGCCGCTTCGTTGGCCTTCGCGGCGGCCTCGGCCGCGGTCACGGCCGCCGCCTCGGCCTCCGCGGCCGCCCGCGCCGCGGCGGCGATGGCGGCGGAGGCGCGCTCGGCCGCCGATGCCGCCGCCTCCTCCGCGGACGCGGCGGCCTGCTCGGCGGCACGACGACGGGCTGCGTACTCCTCCAGCGGAAGCGCCGGTTCCTCCGGCGCGCCGCGCCTCGCGGGACCGGCCGGGGCCACGGCGCTGAAGGCGGTGGTGGGATCCGGCGCCGCGTCGCGCGGGTCCTGTCCCGCCTGCGGCCCGTGGTCGAACGCCGGGTCACCCGCCGGCGCCTCCGCCTCGGCGATGTGGATGCGCCCGGTGCGGGTGCTCTCGGTGAACGCGGGGTCGTCGCCGAACGGGTCCGCGGCGCGCGGGGGCGGTGCGTCGGAACGGTCGCGCTCGCCCGGGTCGAACAGGTCGGCGCCGAGCCGGTCCGGGCCGAGCAGGTCGGAGCCCGCCTGCTCGTCGGCGAACGGGGCCGGCGCGGACGGCCGGTCACCCCCCTCCCGCTGCGGACCGCTGGGCCGGTCGCGATCGGCCCAGCGACGCAACCGCGGATCCGCGTCCACCAGCTTCCGCTCCCCGCGCTCGGTGGCCAGCGGGTCGCGCTCGAGGTCGAGCCGGTCGTCGGCCCGGCGCCGCTCGTCCGACGGCACCCGGTCCACGTCAGCGGGAACGGCGGGGCGGTCCGGCTCGGGCGGCTCCGGGTTCAGCGGGTCCCGGCCCAGGAGCACGCGGTGCGGCGGTTCGGCGTCGCGGTCGAAGCGCGTGTCGCTGAGGTCGTCCTCCGGCTCGCGGCCGATCCCGTCGAGCACGCCGCGGTTCGGCAGCGGTGGCGCCAGGGGCGACCGGTCGAACCGGTCGCGCTCCAGCGGGTCCGGCCGGGCCCCGGGATGATCACCGTCCATCGGTACATCGTCCAGCGCATCCGGCTCCGGGGTGTCCCGGTCGCCGAGGCCGTCGCCGAACGGGCCCGGCTCGGCGCGGACACGCCCGGTCGAGAGCGCGTCGAGCGGGTCACCGTCGAGCCCCCTGCCGCTGAACGGCTGGTCGTCGAACCGACGGTCCTCGAACAGGCGGTCCTCGAACAGGCGGTCTCCGGCGCCGGGTTCGTCGAAGAGGCCCACGCCGGGCCGGTGATCAGGTGTGCGCCGGGCCTCGAACCCGGGCGTGGGAGCACCCCAGTCGTCGCTGCCCAGGTCGTCGCTGCCCAGGTCGTCGCTGCCCAGGTCGTCGCCGCCCAGGTCGTCGCTGCCGCGGTCGGACCAGCCCCGGTCGTCGGCCCGGTCCTGATCGATGCGGTCCTGACCGACGCGGTCGGGTTCGTCGTCGTCCGCGCCGTCGTCGCGGGAGCTCTCGCCGTGCAGGCGCGGTGTCGGGAAGCGCTCCTCCGGGCCGTCCGGGTCACCGCAGTCGGCCCGCGAGCGCTCGTCCCAGAGTTCGGGGATGTCGTGCAGCGGCTCCCGGTCCGGGGCGTCGCGCCGGGACGGGTCGCCCCACCCCCAGTCGAAGGCCTGCTCGTCACCCGCGCCCGCCAGCAACCGGTCGACCAGCGACCGATCGTCGGAGTCCGGATGCCGCCGCGCTCCCCCCTCGTCGGCCGCGGCATGCCTGGCTGCGCTGTAGCGCCCCGTCACCGCCTCACCGGCCATAGCACGCTCCCGTCCGTCCCCCAGATCACGTTCTTGCCGTGTCTGTACAACGAGCGGATCACGGGGAAGGAGCGGTCGCCCGCGTCACGGTGCGCCCTCGAGTGAGGTCCGTCACACCACGTATGCGCAGGTCACGCGGTACGCACCTCAGTGGTCACGCGCGGTCACCCCGGTCGGGTCCCGTGCACACGGCGGGTTCGACTGTTCGGGCTCGCGCCATACGCCCGGACGGACTAGCCGCCGGATCGGGTGAATCCGCGCGCCCTTGATCCCGCGCGAGGAGCTGCCTATGTTCGGACGAGAGCTTAGATTTAGCACCTGAACAAAAGGAGCGCTCGTGCCGGAACCGGCGGCGTGGTGGCGGCAAGCCGTCGTCTACCAGATCTACCCCCGCAGCTTCGCCGACGCCAACGGCGACGGCATCGGCGACCTGCCCGGGATCACGAGCCGCGTCGGGTACCTGCGCGAGCTGGGCGTCGACGCGGTGTGGCTCTCGCCCTTCTACCCGTCGGCGCTGGCGGACGGCGGCTACGACGTGGACGACCACCGCGCCGTCGACCCCAAGATCGGCACGCTCGCGCAGTTCGACGAGATGGTCGCCGCGCTCA
This sequence comes from Pseudonocardia adelaidensis, assembly GCF_039543345.1. NCBI lineage: Bacteria > Bacillati > Actinomycetota > Actinomycetes > Pseudonocardiales > Pseudonocardiaceae > Pseudonocardia > Pseudonocardia adelaidensis. The sequence goes on from NZ_BAABJO010000009.1 coordinate 129,862, forward strand.
AAGCGGCGGGGATCCGGCTGATCGTCGACATCGTCCCCAACCACACCTCGGACCGGCACGAGTGGTTCCGCGCCGCGCTCGCGGCCGCCCCCGGCTCGCCGGAGCGCGACCGGTACGTCTTCCGCCGCGGCGAGGGCCCGCACGGCGAGCGTCCGCCGAGCGACTGGACCGCGGCGTTCGGCGGGCCGGCCTGGGAGCCGGTCGGCGACGGGCAGTGGTACCTGCACATGTTCGCGCCCGAGCAGCCGGACCTGAACTGGGACAACCAGGAGGTCAGGGAGGACTTCCTGCGGACGTTGCGGTTCTGGGCCGACCGCGGCGTCGACGGCTTCCGCGTCGACGTCGCCAACGCTCTCGCCAAGGACCTCACCCCGCCGCTTCCCAGCCAGGCCGAGCTGGACGCCGAGGACCTCCCCGACGGCGTGCACCGGCTGCTCGACCGCGACGAGGTGCACGAGATCTACAAGGGGTGGCGGGAGCTCTTCGACCGCTACGACCCGCCGCGCACGGCCGTGGCCGAGGCGTGGGTGCGCTCGGCCCACCGCCGAGCCCGTTACGCCTCCCCGGAGGGCCTCGGCCAGGCCTTCAACTTCGACCTCTTGCTCGCCTCGTGGGACGCCGGTGACTTCCGCAAGATCATCGAGGAGAACCTGGCGCTCGCCCGGTCGGCCGGCACGTCGTCGACGTGGGTGTTCTCCAACCACGACGTCGTGCGGCACGCCACCCGGTTCGCGCTCCCGTCCGGCACCGATCTGGACGAGTGGCTCCTCGGCAACGGCACGAACCCGCCCGCGGACGCCGAGCGCGGCCTGCGCCGGGCCCGCGCGGCCACCCTGCTCGCCCTCGCGCTCCCCGGGTCCACCTACCTCTACCAGGGTGAGGAGCTCGGGCTCCCCGAGGTGGCCGACCTGCCGCCGGAGGCGCTGCAGGACCCCACCTGGACCCGCTCCGACGGCACGCGGAAGGGCCGCGACGGCTCCCGGGTGCCGCTGCCGTGGACCACGGCGGGCCCCTCGTTCGGCTTCGGCCCCGGCCCCGCCCACCTCCCCCAGCCCGCGGGCTTCGGCGAGCTGTCGGTCGAGCGCCAGGAAGCGGACGAGACCTCCACCCTCGCCCTCTACCGCCGGGCGCTCGCGGAACGCCGCCGCCTGCAGACCGACGAGGGCCTCGAGTGGGCCGACGCACCGCCGGACGTCGTGGAGTTCAGCCGTGCCAACGGCTGGACGTGCATCACGAACTTCGGGGAGACCCCGGTGCCGCTGCCGCGGGGCAGGCTGGTCCTGTCCAGCACACCCCTGCCCGGCAGCGTGCTCCCCGGCGACACGACGGCCTGGCTCGAGGTCGACTGACGCTCACACACCAACTGTGGCGCCCACACACCAACTGCAGTTCGTGTGCGGGCACCACGGTTGGTGTGTGAGCAGGTGTCGGCTACCGCGCCGCGTCGTCCAGGCCGCCGCGCAGGGCGTCCGTGATCAGCTCGATGTGCTCGTCGGCCAGGGTGAGGGGCGGCGACACCGCGACGGCGGAGACCATCGGCCGCACGAGCACGCCACGCTCGCGGGCCCCGGCGGCCACCGCGGCCGGCAACGCCGGGTTCGCAGCGAGCCGGTCGGGGTCGAGCTCGATCGCGGCGAGCACGCCGGTGCCGCCACGGGCCTCGACGACGAGGCGGTGGTCGGCGAGCGACTGCACGGCCTCGTGGAGCGGGAGCTCCAGCCCGTCGGCCCGCTTGAGCAGCTCCTCGTTCTCCATCACGTCGAGGTTGGCGAGCGCGGCGGCGCAGGCGGTGGGGTGGCCGGAGTAGGTGGCGCCGTGCCGGAACGGGGCGGCGCCGTCGGCGAAGAACGGCTCGGCCACCCGCTCGTGCGCCACGACCCCGGCCAGCGGCACGTACCCACTGGTGACGCCCTTGGCGAACGTGACGAGGTCGGGCTCGATCCCGAACCGGTCGACGCCGAACCAGTCGCCGAGCCGGCCGAACCCGCAGATCACGCTGTCGATGACGAGCAGCACCCCGTGGCGCGTGCAGATCTCGCGCACGCGCTCGATGTAGCCGGGGGGCGGGGGCAGCACGCCGCCCGCGCCGATCACCGGCTCGGCGAAGAACGCCGCCACGCGCCCCGCTCCGATCCGCTCGATCTCGGCCTCCAGCGCGGCCGGGTCGTCCCACTCGACCTGCACGACGTCGGGCACGAACGGGGCGGCGAGCCGGTTGGCCGGGATGCCGGCGAGCGCCGTGCCGAAGCCGTGGGTGCCGTGGTAGGCGTTGCGGCGGCTGATCAGCACGGTGCGCTCGGGCTGCCCGGTGCGGGCGAAGTACTCGCGGGCGATCTTCGCGGCCGTGTCGACCGCCTCCCCGCCGCCGTTGACCAGGAAGATCTTCGCCCCCGGTACGGGGGCCAGGCCGGCGAGCCTGCGGGTGAGCTCCAGCGCCGGGCGGTTCGCGACGTCGGCGAACGTCTGGTAGGTCGCGAGCTCGCGCATCTGCGCCGCCACGGCCTCGACGATCTCGGCACGCCCGTGGCCGACGTTGACGCACCACAGGCTCGCGGTGGCGTCCAGGTAGCGGCGCCCGGACTCGTCCCAGAGCCAGACGTCCTCGCCGCGCGTGACCACGAACTCGCCGTGGCGCACTGCGCCCATCGCGGCGAACGGATGCCAGAAAGCGGTGTCGGTCGCGTCACTCATGCCGGTGACGTTACGCGGTCAGTCGTCCAGCCTCCGCTCCTCCGACACGACGTGCACCGCGGCCTCCTCCGCCGACGCCGCTCCCCCGTCGATCCCGGCGTCGAGCGCGTACAGCTCCTCGTCACCGTCGAAGTCGTCGTCGATATCCCCGTCGGTGGAGACCAGGCGGCCGGCGCGCGCGTCGCCGACCTCGTCGTCGAGCAGCTCGCCGTCGGTGTCGGAGGCGTCGCCGATGCCGTCGCCGGTCCAGTCGCCGCCGTCGGGGAGCTCGCGCGCGAGCCGGGCGTCGAGGGGCTCGGCACCGGCCTCCTCACGGGCGGTGGTGCCCCACCCGGTGCTCGCCCACGGCTTCTCGGCGGGCGACCAGCCCTCGTCGAGCACGTCGCCGACGCCGCGGTCGTCGAGGCTGTCCTCCGGCTCGAGGACGCCGGAGTCGTCCTCGTCCGAGCGGTTCTCGGGATCCATGCCGCAAGGGTGGCACGCTCAGGGGAGGCGCTCCAGGGCGAGGAGCACCACGGCGGCGTCGGCCGGCACGGTGACGTCGCGCCCGGTGAGCTCGGCGAACTTGCGCAGGCGGTTGAGCACCGTGTTGCGGTGGCAGTACAGCCGCGCCGCGACCCGCGCCACGGACCCGGTGGTGGCGTAGGCGCGCACCGCGGCCAGCAGCCGCTCCCGCTCTCGCGGGGGCACGGCCGCGAGCCCGGCCAGCTCCACCTCGACGAGGTCGGCGGCCGTGTCCGCCATGCGCGCGGCCGCGAGCGGGAGCCAGGCGTCGGCGAGCTCGCGCGGGCCGTCCACCCCCGGGCAGACGTCGACGATCTCACCGGCGATCCGGGCGCTGCGGGGCACGTGGGCGAGACCGCGGGCGAGCGGGCCCACCCCGCACGGCACCCCCGCGAGCGCCGCCCGCACCGGGGCGCCCGTCCCGCCCTCCCAGCGCGCGATCAGCACGACGTGCCGGCCCGTGGACTGCACGTGCACCATCCGCCCGCCGGCACCGAGCCCGTCGGCGGCCCTGCGCAGCGCCGGCCCGGCGGCGGCCGAGGCCGCCGCGACGAGCAGAGCCGCGTCGACGGCCACGTCGAGGGCGACGGCCAGCCGCTCCACCTCGTCCGGGTCGGGATCGCCGCCGGCCAGCAGGGACGCCACCAGCATCGTGCGCTCGCCCTGCCGCTCCCGCCCGAGCAGCGCCGCCTCGGCCTGGTAGCTCACCTGGATCTGCGTCGAGTAGTCCTCGACGGCCGACCAGACGTCCTCGACGCGGGACACGAGCAGCGGCTCGTCGGCAGGCTCCGCCCGCTCCCGCAGGCCCGCCCAGAGCACGCGGAAGTCCAGCCGCACCGCTGTGAGCAGGTCGTTCAGCGGGACGCCCCGGCGCGCCCTGTCCCGGCCGATCGACGGCCCGATGTCGAGCAGCCGCTCCGGGACGGGCTGCCCGGCGACCCGGCGCAGCAGGTAGTCGAAGGTGCGGTCGGCGTCGGCTTCGAGGACCTCGTGCGGCACGACCCCGCGCCCGTACGGGCCGATCGCCCGCACGCGGCCGACGAACTCGGTGACGAGCGCGTCGGCGTCGGCGCGCAGGCGGCCGACGAGGGTGGTCCACCTGCCGTTCGCGGCGCCGTCGAACTGCTGCGGCATGGGCCCCCGCCTCACGTCAGCATGGTGGCTCTACTGGCACAACACGGCAGTATGGCCACCATGCCGGCGCGCTCGGGGGCCAGGCCCCGGCGCCGTCAGGCGCCCAGCGCCTCCGCCAGCCTCCGGCTGCGCTTGCGGTAGTCGGCCCTGGCGGCGAGGGCACCGTCCAGGTCCACCTCGACGAACCGGGTGCGGGTCTTCGGCGCCGACTGGGCGACGAGGTCGAGGTCCCCCGACAGCACGGTCGCGATCATCATGTAGCCCCCGCCCGAGACGGCGTCGCGGTGCAGGATGATCGGCTCGACGCTGCCCGGCACCTGGATCGACCCGATCGGGTACGGGGCGTCCACGATGTTGGACGGGTCCTGGCCGGCCCCGAACGGGGGCTCGCGCGGCACCGTCTCCAGCTCCGGCCCGGCGTAGCGGAACCCGATGCGGTCGGCCACGGGCGTGAGGTCCCACGTGGTGTCGAGGAACGTCGCGCGGCCCGCGTCGGTGAGGCGGTGGTCGTAGAGGCCCATCACGACCCGCACCTCGACGTCCTTCGCCAGGCCGGGCCGCAGGTCGCCGGGCACGCTCCGGCCCGGCGCCGCGCCCCCGGCAGAACCCACCGGCAGCCGGTCCCCGGTCGCGAGCGGCCGCCCGGAGAAGCCGCCGAGCGCACCGAGGGCGTAGGTCGAGCGGCTGCCCAGCACCTCCGGCACGTCGATCCCACCGGAGACCGCGACGTACGCCCGGGCGCCCGCGGTGAGGTAGGCGAAGCCGAGCACGTCGCCCGCCGAGACCGGGAACGACTCCCAGTTCGGGCGCTCGTCCCCGTTCACCTTCGGCACCATGCCCGCGCCCGCGACGGCGACCACGGCGTCCTCGGTGAACGCCAGTTCCGGCCCCATGTAGACGACCTCGAGCGCCGCTGCGCCCGCCGGGTTGCCGACGAGGAGGTTCGCGGCGCGCAGCGAGTACTGGTCGAGCGCGCCCGACGGCGGGATGCCCAGGTGGTAGTAGCCGGAGCGGCCGGCGTCCTGCACGGTGGTGGACAGCCCCGGCTTCAGCACCTCGATCACTTCAGGACCTCCAGCAGTCGGGCGTTGTACCCGTCGGGATCGTCGAGGAACGACTGCAGGTGGAAGTCGACGGGTCGCGCCGTGACGTGGAACGTGCCTGCCCCCACGTCCGCGATGAGCTCGTCGTAGCGCTCGCGGTCGATGGGGGTGAACCGCACGATGTCGGCCGGGCGGAACAGCACCATGAAGTCGGTGAAGTCCGGCAGCGTCTGCGACGGGTCGTAGATCGGGGCAGGCGTGATGCCGAACATCTGGTACCCGCCCGCGCCCCGCACCGAGTAGATGCAGGAGAAGCAGCCGCCGTAGCCGACGGTCTGCTTCGGGGTGTCGGTGCGTGGCCGCAGGTACTTCGGCACGATGATCTGCCGTTCCCGGGGCACCATCTGGAACAGGAACGGCAGCCCGGCCACGAACCCGACCATCGAGGTGAACCACGGTGAGCCGGAGTGCGCGGCGATGAAGTCGTCCACCGACGAGAAGCCGTTGATCCGCGCCGCGTACTCGATGTCCGTCGAGGACGGGTCCTGGTGGCGGTCGCGGAACCGCATCAGGGTCTCGGTGGTCCACGGGTCGCGGTAGAGCACCGGGATCTCCAGCACCCGGGTGGACAGCGCGAGCTCGTGGGCGTCGCCCACCTGCCGCTCCAGGTCCTGCAGCAGCGCGAGCAGGTCGGCGGGCTCCAGCACGTCCGGGTCGAACCGCACCTGGTACGACGCGTTCGCCGGGCAGATCTCCAGCACGCCGTCGGGCCGCGCGCCGGAGAGCTTCTCGGTGATCGCCATCGCCCGGAAGTTGGCCTGCAGGCTCATCTCCTCGGCCAGCTCGACGAAGACGAACTCGTCGCCGCCCCAGCTGTAGCGGGCCGGCGCCACACCGGTCGTCGCTGTCATGCGTCCTCCCACCACTGCTCCAACGTGCCGGTGTGGAACTCCCCCGCCCCGAACCACTCCTGGTCGAGGATCTCGGTGTGCAGCCCGGCCGTCGTCGCGACGCCCTCGACGGCGAACTCCGCGAGCGCCCGGCGGGAGCGGCGGATGGCGGACTCCCGGTCCTCGCCCCACACCACGACCTTCGCGAGCAGCGAGTCGTAGAACGGCGGGACGGTGACGTCGGGCTCGAGCCAGGTGTCGACCCGGACCCACGGCCCGGCCGGCAGCTCCACCCGCCCGACCTTCCCCGGCGAGGGCAGGAAGCCGCGCGCCGGGTCCTCGGCGTTGACCCGGAACTCGATCGCCCACCCGCGCGCCGTGATGTCGTCCTGCGCGTGGCGCAGCCGCTCGCCCGCCGCGATCCGCAGCTGCTCGGTGACGAGGTCGATGCCGGTGACCAGCTCGGTGGTGGGGTGCTCCACCTGGATGCGGGTGTTCATCTCGATGAAGAAGAACTCGTGCGTCTCGTCGTCCACGAGGAACTCGACCGTGCCTGCGCTGCGGTAGCCGACCTCGCGGGCGAGCCGCGCGGCCGCGGCGGTCATCGCCTCGCGCACGCCGTCGTCGATGCCCGGCGCGAGCGCCTCCTCCACCACCTTCTGCCGGCGCCGTTGCAGCGAGCACTCCCGCTCGAACAGGTGCACGGCGTCGGCGCCGTCGCCGAGCACCTGCACCTCGACGTGCCGCGCCCGGCGCACGAAGCGCTCCAGGTACATCCGCCCGTCGCCGAACGCGCTCGCCGCCTCCCTCGAGGCGTCCGGGAAGGCGGTGCGCAGCCCGGCCTCGTCCTCGACGACCCGGATGCCCCGCCCACCGCCGCCCGCGGCGGCCTTGAGCATGACCGGGTACCCGATCTCCGCGGCGGCGGCCACCGCCGCGGCGACGTCGTCGACCCCGCCTGCGGTGCCCGGCACCGTGGGGACGCCGGCGGCGGCGGCGACCTGGCGAGCCCGGACCTTGTCGCCCATCCGGTCGATCACCGCGGCGTCCGGCCCGACGAACGCGAGCCCGGCGTCCGCAACGGCTGCGGCGAACCCGGCCCGCTCGGACAGGAACCCGTAGCCGGGGTGCACGGCGTCGGCACCCGCCGACCGCGCGGCCTCGACGATCGCGTCGACCACCAGGTAGCTCTTGCCCGCCGGTGGCGGCCCGATCTCCACCGCCGCGTCGGCGAGCCGGACGTGGCGGGCCTCGGCGTCGGCCGTGGAGTGCACCGCCACCGTGGAGATCCCGAGGTCGCGCGCGGCCCGGATGATCCGCACCGCGATCTCACCGCGGTTGGCGACGAGGAGCCGTTTCACGCACAGCCTCGCTCACGCTCGGCCGGCGTTCCACGTGTGCGCTGTGACATCGATTCGCTCGCGAGCTCGCTCATCCCGCCTCGATCACCGCGACCGGCTGGCCCGCGTCGACGACGTCCTCGTTCTCGACGAGGAACTCCACGAGCGTGCCCGCCGCACCGGCCGGGACCGGGTGGAAGGACTTCATGACCTCGACGAGGCAGACGGTGTCGTCTGCCCCGATGCTCTGCCCCTCCTCCGCGTACACGTCGCTGTCCGGGTCCGGCCGGCGGTAGAAGACACCGGGGATCGGCGAGATCACCTCATGACGGCTCACGGGACTCCTCTCTGGTCCAGGTGGGGACGCAGTGCGTCGTGAACGGCCTTCGCGAGGTCGACGGCGTTGGGGGTGTCGGAGTGCACGCAGACGCAGTCGGCGCGCACCGGGATCTCGGTGCCGTCGACCGCGGTGGCGACACCGTCGGTGACGGCCCGCACCGCCTTCTGGGCCGATGTCCCGGGATCGAACGCGGCGTGCTCGCGCGTGATGATCAGCGAGCCGTCCGGGCGGTAGTCGAGGTCGGCGTAGTACTCGGACAGGAACCCGCCGGGGCTCGGCCCCCACACCCGCTCGTGGACGGTGCCCGACATCCCCATCAGCGGCACCCCGAACACGGCGGCGGCGTCGGCGACGGCCCCGGCGACCTCCTCGTCCCGGGCCGCCATCCCGTACAGCGAGCCGTGCGGCTTGATGTGGTTGAGCTCCATCCCCTGCTCGCGCAGGAAGCCGGCGAGCGCCCCGACCTGGTAGATCACGGCCGCCGTGAGCTCGTCGCGTTCCATCTTCATCTCACGGCGCCCGAAGCCCTCGCGGTCGGGAAGCGACGGGTGCGCCCCCACCCGCACGCCGTGCTCCTTGGCGAGCGCGACCGTTCGCCGCATGACCCGCGGGTCGGAGGCGTGGAAGCCGCAGGCCACGTTCGCGAGGGTGATCCAGGGCATCAGCCCCTCGTCGTCGCCGCACCGGTAGATGCCGAAGGCCTCGCCCATGTCGCAGTTGATCGCCACCATGCCCGGCCCTCCCGGATGTCGATCTCGGTAGCTCCGTGCTGGCAGTCTCGCGCGCCGCGCGGCCGCCTCGCCAGTCGGAGGACCTCACGGCCGCGGTCCGAACAGCTGGGCGGCCATCTCCAGCGAGCGGTCGACGACCTCGAACCCGCGTGGGAGCATGACGCGCTCGTACGCCGCGACCGCATCGACGGGTGCCGCCCCGCCGAGCAGCTCACCGGCGAGCGTCTGCGCGTCCCGCAGCGCGGTGTTGGCGCCCACCCCGCCGGTGGGCGGCATCGTGTGGATCGCGTCGCCGAGCAGCGTGACGGGGCCCGGTTCCCACGCGTCGACGCGCTCACCGGCCCGGAGCGTGATCGGGAAGAACGTGGCGGGGTCCCCATGGGCGAACAGCTCGCGGACTGCGGGATGCCATGCGGCCGTGGCCTCGACGGCCAGCTCCCAGATCTCCTGCGGCGCCATCCGGAACAGCTTGTCGTCCGGCACGCCCATGCGCTCGGGCGTGGCCGTGAGGACGGTCATGAGGTAGTCGGACGCGCCGTTCCGCGGCGGGGTGCGGAACCGCACCGGGGCGAACCCGGCGCCGTACCCGGTGCGGTCGGCCACCCACGAGAAGCCACGGTCGAAGTCCGCCGGCACCAGCGGGTCGGTGCCGGCGCCGAGCACCATCCGCCCGTACAGGCAGCGGATCCCGAGGTCCCGCACCGTGGCGTGCGGGACCAGCAGGCGACGCACCGCCGACCCGATGCCGTCCGCGCCGACCAGCAGGTCGCCCTCGTCGCTGCCGCCATCGGCGAAGCGCACGTGCACCCGCCCGGACCCCAGCACCTCGTACCCGCTCACCGCCCGCCCGAAGTGGACTGCGCCGTCCAGCCCGGTGAGCAGGCCCTGCCGGAACGTGTAGCGGTCGACGCAGGTGATCCCGTCGTCACCCGTGAGCGGGAACGTCTGGGCCATCACCTGCTCCAGCTGGTCCGTGTAGCCGGCCACCAGGTCCCCGTTGACGCCGCTGGTGCGGCGCACCAGGTCGAGGACCTCCGGTGGCAGGCAGGCGGCCAGCGCGGCATTGCCGTCGCCGTCGATGTGAATGCGGTAGCCCTGGTTGCGCAGCCGCGGCGAGGGTTCCCGCTCGTACACCGCTACGTCCAGGCCGCCCCGGCGCAGGCCCTGCGCGAGCGCCAGCCCGCCGATGCCGCCACCGCTGATCAGGATGCGTGTCATGCCCGGAGGTTATCATCTATCTGTTTGATTGAGTCATGCTGCTTTACAGGTTGTGCATCTGCACAGTTCGGGCGCCGGATCCGGTGGGACATTCGGCTTTCCCAGCACCGGAGCGGACACCATGCTGTCCCGATGCCGACCCCGGAGGGGCCATGCACCTGACCCCCCGCGAACACGAGCGACTGCTGCTCGCCGCGGGCGCCGACCTGGCCCGGCGCCGCCTCGCCCGTGGCGCCCTGCTGGGCGCACCCGAGGCGGTGGCGCTCGTCTGCGACGAGATCTGCGAGTTCGCCTGGGACGGCCTGCCGTACGAGGAGGTCGTCGCCAGGGCGCGCGAGCTGATCACGCCCGGACAGCTCGTCGAGGGCGTCCCGGCCGCGGTGCCCGCCCTGCAGGTGGAGGCGCTGTTCCCGCACGGCTCGGTGCTGGTGCACGTGGACGCGCCGTTCGGGCCGCCACCGCCCGACGGTCCGGGCGCGGTGCGCGCGGCAGGCGGGGACGTCGAGCTGGCCCCCGGCCGCGAACGGGCCACCGCCGTGCTGCGCAACACCGGCCACCTGCCGATCTGGGTGTCCTCGCACGTCCCGCTGGACCGGCTCAACCCCGCGCTGCGGGTGAGCGCCCCGGAGGGCCGTTACCGGCTCGACGTCCCGGCGGGCACGGCGGTCCGGGTGGACGCCGGCGCCGAGCGGGAGGTCGCCGTCGTGCGGATCGGGGGCACGGGGTGACCGCGATCGATCGCACCGAGTACGCCCGCCGCTACGGCCCCACCACCGGCGACCGGATCCGGCTCGCGGACACGGGGCTGTGGGTCGAGGTGGAGGCCGACGACACCGAACCGGGCGAGGAGCTGCTCGGCGGGTGCGGCAAGACCGCCCGGCACGGGGCGCTCGTGGAGAGCGTCGCCGACCGCTCCAGCGCACTGGACATGATCGTGCTCGGCGTCGTGCTCCTCGACCCGGTGCTCGGGATCCGCAAGACCAACATCGGCATCAAGGACGGCCGGGTCGTGGGCATCGGCCGCGCCGGGAACCCGGACGTCCTCGACGGCGTGGACCTCGAGGTCGACGCGCACACCGCGATGATCACCGGCGAGGGCCTGCTCGCGACGCCCGGCATCGTCGACTCGCACGTCCACCTGTCCAACGCCGACCTCGCCGCGGCAGCGCTGTCGGCGGGCGTCACGACGATCGTCGGGATGGGCATCGGCGGCGTCTGGGACGTCGGCGCCAACCCGCGCTACAACCTGCACTCCCTCATCGCGGGGTGGGCGGACGTCCCGATCAACGCCGCGTTCCTGGCCCGCGGATCGTCCACTTCGGCCGCGCTGCTGGAGGAGGCGGTGCTGTCGGGCTGCGCCGGGTTCAAGGTGCACGAGGACTGGGGCGCCACCCCGGACGTGATCGACACCTGCCTGGGCGTGGCCGAGGCCGCCGACCTGCCGGTGGCCCTGCACACCGACACGCTGAACGAGTCCGGCTTCCTCGCCGACACCCTCGACGCGGTCGGCGGGCGCACGGTGCACGCCTACCACGTGGAGGGCGGCGGCGGGCACCCCGACCTGCTCTCGATCGTCTCCCGGCCGAACGTCCTGACCAGCTCGACGACGCCGACGCTGCCGCTCACCCCGTCCACCGTCGCCGAGCTGCACCCGATGACGCTCACCGTGCACCGCGGCCACGCGCACGTGCCGAGCGACGCCGCGATCGCCGCCGGCCGCATCCGCGAGCACGCGATCTCGGCCGAGAACCACCTGCACGACCAGGGCGCGATCAGCATCGTCAACTCCGACGCGCTCGGCATGGGCCGCATCGCCGAGACCGCGCGGCGCACGTGGCAGCTGGCGTCCGTGCAGGCGGCGCTCGCCGGGGAGACCGGCCCCGACGTCGCGAACAACGCGCGCGTGCTGCGCTACCTGGCCAAGCTCACGCACAACGCGGCCGTCGCGCACGGGATCGCGACCCACGTCGGGTCGCTGCGGCCGGGCCGGCTGGCCGACATCGTGCTCTGGAACCCGGCCTGGTTCGGCGCGCAGCCCGAGATGGTGATCAAGTCCGGGTTCGTGGCATGGGGCGCGGCCGGCTCCGGCTCCGGGTCCACGCGGCTCACGCAGCCGCGCCGGATGCGGGCGTTCTACGGCGGGCACGGCGGCGCGCCCGCCCGGCTGGCGCACGTGTTCGTCTCGGAGCAGGCCGGCCGGGACGCCCTTCCGGCGGGGCGGACCTACTCCGCCATCGCCGACAGCCGCGGGCTGACCTGCGCCGACATGCTGCACAACACCGCCACTCCGCAGGTCGAGGTGGCGCCCGAACCGATCCCGGTCCGCGTCGACGGCCGCGAGGTCCCGCTGCACCGGTCCGCAACGCTCCCGCTCACGCGGCTGCACCACCTGGGTTGAGGGACAGATGGAGATCGACCTGCTCGTCCGCAACGCCGCCGTCGTCACCGTGGACGACGACCGGCCCCGCGCGCGCACGCTCGCGGTGCACCACGGCCGCGTGCTGGCGCTCGATACTCGTGACGATCGTGCCGGCCTCTCGGCGCGCACCGAGATCGACGCGCAGGGCGCCGCCCTCGTGCCCGGGTTCGGCGACGCGCACAACCACATGGCGTGGTTCGGGTCCTCGCTCGACGAGGTCGACCTCGCGGGCTCGTCCGACCTCGCCACCCTGTACGACCGGGTCGCGCAGCGCGCGGCCACCCTCGCCCCGGACGCGTTCGTGATCGGGGCGGGCTACGACGACACCGCGATCGGCGGCCACCCGCACCGCCGCGAGCTGGACCGGGCCGCCGGCGGGCGCCCGGTGGTGCTCAAGCACCGCTCCGGCCACGTGACCACGGTGAACAGCCCCGTGCTCGCGCGGATCGGCGTGCTCGACGGCACGGCGGTCGTGCCCGAGGGCGGGGTCGTGGTGCGCGACGCGTCCGGCGACCCGACCGGCACCCTCGAGGAGCAGGCCCAGAACCTGGCGACCGCGCTGCTCGTCCCCTATGCCACCGACGACCTCGCCCGCGCGATCGGCAACGCGTCCGCCGTGTACGCGGCGGAGGGCCTCACGCACGTCACCGAGTGCGGCATCGGCGGCGGCTGGGTCGGGCGTTCCCCGCGTGAGCTCGCCGCGTACCTGCAGGCGCGCGAGACCGGCGTGCTCACCGTGCGCGTGCAGCTGATGCCCGTGGCCGACGCGCTGCACCCCGTGGCCGGGCACGCGTCCGACCCCGACGGGATCGGCATCGATCTCGGCATCCGCACCGGCTTCGGCGACGACCGGCTGCGCATCGGCCCGATGAAGATCTTCACCGACGGCTCGCTCGTCGCCCGCACGGCCGCGATGCGTGATCCCTTCTGCGACCGGCACAGCCACGGCTACCTCCAGGACGACCCGGAGCTCCTGCGCTCCCGCATCCTCGGCGCGCACGCCACGGGCTGGCGGGTCGCGGCGCACGCGATCGGCGACCGCGCGATCGACCTCGCCCTCGACGCGATCGCCGACATGCAGCGCGCACACCCACGCCCGGACGCTCGCCCGCGCATCGAGCACGCCGCCGTCACCTCGCCCGAGCAGGTGGCGCGCATGGCGGAGCTGGGCGTCACGCCGGTGCCGCAGCCGCGGTTCCTCCACGAGATCGGGGACACGATGGCCGCGGCGGTCGGGCCGGACCGGTCGGCGGGCCTGTACCGGCACGCGAGCTTCCTGCGCGCCGGGCTGCGGGTGCCGGGCAGCTCCGACCGGCCGGTCGCGGCCGGGGCGCCGCTCCTGGGCATGCAGTCGATGGTGCTGCGCCGCTCCGCATCCGGCGCGGTGATCGGCCCGGACGAGCGCGTCGACGCCGCCACCGCCCTGCGCGCCTACACGCTCGACGCCGCGTGGGTCGCGGGTGAGGAGCGCGAGCGGGGCAGCATCACCCCGGGCAAGCTCGCCGACTTCGTGCTGCTCACCGACGACGTCACGGCCGTCGAGCCGGACCGGATCGGCGACGTGGGCGTCGTCGCGACGTTCGTGGGTGGGCAGTGCGTCCACGGCGCCGAGAAGCTCGGCATCGACCAGGAGGGATGACATGGCCGTCACCGTCACCGAGGCCGAGGCGCGCAAGGTCGCCTTGGGCGCGTTCGTCGGCACCGCGCTGGAGTGGTACGACTTCTTCCTCTTCGGCACCGCCGCGTCGCTGGTGTTCAACCGGCTGTACTTCGCGAGCGACGACGTGGTCGTCGCGACCGCGGGCGCGTTCGCGTCGTTCGCGGTCGGTTTCCTCGCGCGCCCGCTCGGCGCCGTGGTGTTCGGCCACCTCGGCGACCGCATCGGGCGGCGCAAGTGCCTGATCGTCACCGTCAGCATGATCGGGTTCGTCACCGGCGCGATCGGGCTCCTGCCCACCTACTTCACGATCGGCGTCGCCGCGCCGATCCTGCTCACGCTGCTGCGGCTGCTGCAGGGCGTCGCCGTCGGCGGGGAGTGGGGCGGCGCGGTCACGCTCGCCGTCGAGCACGCGCCGAAGGAGCGCCGCGGCCGCTACGCCGCGATGCCGCAACTCGGTTCCCCGATCGGCACGCTGCTGTCGTCCGGCGCGTTCCTGCTCGTCTCGCTGCTGCCGTCGGAGAGCTTCGACTCCTGGGGCTGGCGGTTGCCGTTCCTCGCCGCGTTCCCGCTGCTCTACATCGCGCTGTGGATCCGGCGGCGGGTCGAGGAGTCGCCGCTCTTCGAGCAGCTGCTGAAGGAGGACGAGCTGGCGAGCTCCCCGGTCGTCGACGTGTTCCGCACTACGTTCCCGCAGCTGCTGGTGGGGGCGGGTTCGGCGCTCCTCGGCATCGGCGGCTTCTACCTCATCACCACGTTCGTGATCAGCTACGGCACCGCGAACCTCGGCATGCCCCGCTCGCTCCTGCTCACGGCCACGCTCGTCGCGGCGGCCGTCGAGATCGTCGTGCTCGTCGTCGGCGGGCGGATGGCGGAACGCTTCGGGGCCGGGCACATCACGCTGATCGGCGGCGTGATCTCGGCACTGGTCGCGTTCCCCACGTTCTGGATGATCGACACCACCAACCCGGCGCTCGTGATCATCGGGGTGACGCTCGCCGTCGCCTGCCTGTCGATCCCGTACGCGGTGTCCGGGGCGCTGCTCACCGACCTCTTCCCGGCCCGGCTGCGCTACAGCGGGGTGGCGCTCGCGTCCAACGTCGCCGGCGTGGTGAGCGGGTTCGTCCCGCTGCTCGCCACCGCGCTGCTGGCCGCGAGCGGCGGCCGGTCGTGGTCGGTCGCGCTCCTGCTGATCGTGATCGCGCTGATCACGGCCGGGGCGGGGGCACTGGCCCCGCGCATCTCCCTCTCCCGCGACGAGGTGGTGTCGCGCGGGTAGGCCTCGGCGGTGTCAGGAAAGCCACTTTCACGACCTCTCGCGTCGTGAAAGTGGCTGCGCTCTCCCCGGCGAGCCCCCGCCTTGCTTCGCCGCGGCGGTGGTTCCCCGGAAGTGCGTTTGGGCTGACGTCCCGGCCGGAGGGCTGACCCGGCGGAGCACCAGCGACAGGGCCAGCGCTCCCGCGAGCAGCACCGTCACGTAGACCACCACCGCGGGCCAGCCGCCGTGGTCGTAGGCGACGCCGCCGGTCGCGCCGCCGACGCTGCTGCCCAGGTAGTAGGCGAAGAGGTAGAGCGAGGACGCGACGGCGGGCGAGCCCGCGGGCAGCACCGACGCGCGCCGGCCCACCCAGCTGCTGGCCACCGAGTGGGCCGCGAAGAACCCGACCGTCACCACCAGCAGCCCGGCGAGCACCGTGGCCAGCAGGTCGGGCAGCGTCACCCAGGCCCCGGCGACGGCCACGAGCACCGCGGCCCAGAGCACGCGGCGCCGGCCCCACCGGTCGCCGAGGCGGCCGGCCCCGGTGGACGCCCACGTGCCGGCGAGGTAGCCGAGGAAGACCAGCCCGACGAGCGCGGCCGGCAGCCCGAACGGCGGCGCCAGCAGCCGGAAGCCCAGGTAGTTGTAGACGGTGACGAACGCGCCCATCAGCAGGAACGCGATGCCGAAGAGGCACCGCAGCCCGGGATCGGCCAGCTGCGCGCGCAACGGCCGCCCCAGCTCGCGCAGTCGCACCCGCGGCGGGGCGGGGGCGAGCGCGGGCGGCAGCAGCATCCGGAACGCCACGGTGCACAGCAGCGACAGCCCGCCGATGACCGCCAGTGCCACGCGCCACCCGGCGACGTCGGCGACGGCGCCGGCCACGAGCCGCCCGGACAGGCCGCCGATCGTGTTGCCCGCGATGAGCAGCCCGACGGCGCCGCCGAGCCAGCGCGGCGCGACCTCGCGCGTCACGTGCGCCATCGCCAGTGCGGGGAGCGCGGCGAGCGTGACGCCCTGCAGCGCCCGCACCGCGACGAGCGCGCCGAACGTGGGCGCGAGCGGGGCGAGCACACCCAGCACGGCGGACGCCGCGAGGGCGGCCGTCATCACGCGGGTCCGGCCCCACGACTCGGCCACGGCGGAGAGCGGGACGATCGCGAGCGCGAGCGTGCCCGTGGTGGCCGACAGCGCGAGGCTCGCCACGGACGAGGACACCTCGAACTCCGCAGCGAGGGTCGGCAGGAGCGCCTGCACGCAGTAGACCAGCACGAACGTGGCCAGGCCCGCACACCACATCGCGGCACCGAGGCGCCGGTAGGCGCGCGTGCCGCGCTCGTGGCCCGCGACTGCCGGCACGGTCGTTGTCATCGCTCACCACCGTAGGCAGCCACCCTTCGATGCGTCCAATGCATCTCTGCCCGCCATACGATGAGGAAGTGGATGAGTCCGAGCTGCTGGCCGCCCTCGCACCCCGGCTGCGGCAGTTCACGGCGGTCGCCCGCACCGAGCACATGACCCGCGCGGCCGACGCGATCGGCGTGCCGCAGTCCACGCTGAGCCGCGGTATCGCCCGCCTCGAACACGACCTCGGGGTGGCCCTGTTCGTCCGCGCAGGCCGCGCCGTGCGCCTCACCCGCGCCGGCCGCACGCTGCTGCGGCACGCCGAGCGCGCCGTCGCCGAGCTCGACGCGGCGGCTCGCGAGATCGTCACCGACGCCGATGCCGTGCGCGGCCGCGTGGCGCTGGGCTTCCTCCACACGTTCGGCGCCGAGGCGGTGCCCCGGCTGCTGCGCGAGTTCCGCCGCACGCACCCGGACGTGCGGTTCGACCTGGCCCAGGGCGGCAACGACGCGATCATCGAGCGGCTGCGCGCCGGCGAGGTGGACGTGTGCGTGACCTCGCCGCTGCCCACCGACCCCACGCTCGTCAGCGCCCCGATGTACGAGCAGGAGCTGCGGCTCGTGGTGCCGGTCGACCACCCGATCGCCGCCGCCCACCGGGACGGGCTGCCTCTCGCCGCCGCGGCGGGCGCCCAGTTCGTGGGCTACCGGCCGGGCTTCGGGCTGCGCAGCCTCACCGAGGCGTGGTGCCGGGAGGCCGGGTTCGTGCCGCGGATGGCGTTCGAGGGAGAGGACGGCGAGACGCTGCGCGGCCTCGTCGGCGCCGGGCTCGGGGTGGCCCTGCTCGCCCCCTCGTCACACGTGACGCCGGGCGTGGTCGAGCTGCCCGTCACCGAGCCGCGCACCAGGCGCACCGTCGGGCTCGTCTGGGTGGCCGACCGGCCGGCCGGACCGGCTGTGCGCGTGTTCCGCGACTTCCTGCGCCGGTCCGGCCCGGCGCTGCTCGCCCCGGCGGGACCGGGCATGCTGGGCGCGTGATCGCGCCGGACCCTTCCGGGACCAGGCGACGCTGGTCGGCGAGCGCGTCCGGCTCGAACCGCTCGGCCCCGCCGTCCTGGACGACTACCTCGCCACGCCCGACGATCCCGAGTTGCCGCGCCTCACGGGAAGCCACGCCGACCACGATCGGGAGGAGGTCGTGGGTAGTCCGAGCACGCATGCTCGCCGCCGCGTTGGGCGCGGCGACGATCGCCGTCGCGATCCCCGTCGCCACCGCCGCTCCCGCCTTCGCCGCCGAAGCCCACTGCATCGACTACCTGCAACGCGAGGACGGCATCATCGTCGGCCCGAAGGTCAGGCAGGCCTGCGCACTGGGCGGCAGCGACTCGTGGGTGCTGCGGCAGCAGTGCTACCCGTTGCTGGTCGCCGCCGGGCTGAGCGACCGGAAGGCCGAGCGGGCGTGCTACTTCGCGAGCGAGTACTGAACCTCCTACGGTTTCCCGCATGAACGACGACCTCGGTCTCGACGTCCCGCTGCCCACCCGGGTGGAGCGGGTCGTCTCGATCGTGCCGTCGCTCACCGAGGCGGTGGCGGCCACCGCGCCGGGGCTGCTCGTCGGCGCCACCGACTGGTGCACCCACCCGCCCGACCTCGACGTCACGCGGGTGCGCGGCACCAAGAACCCGGACGTCGACGCGATCGTCGCCCTCGCCCCCGACCTCGTCCTCGCCAACCAGGAGGAGAACCGCGCGAGCGACCTCGACGCGCTGCGCGCGGCCGGCCTGGCCGTGTGGGTCACCGACATCCGCACGCTGGACGGCGCCTTCGCGTCGCTCGCCCGGATGCTCGCGGCGTGCGGCCTCGACCGGCCGGCCTGGCTGGACGAGGCCGAGGCCGCCTGGGCGGCGCTGCCCGAGCCGGCCGTCCGGCGACGCGCGGTCGTGCCGATCTGGCGCAGGCCGTGGATGGCGGTCGGGCGCGACACGTTCACCGGCGCCGTCCTCGCCCGGCTCGGCGTCGACAACGCGCTCGCCGACGCCGACGAGCGCTACCCGCGGATCGACCCGGCCCGCCTGCCGGCCCACGACCTCGTGGTGCTGCCCGACGAGCCGTACCTCTTCACCGTCGACGACGGGCCGGAGGCGTTCCCGGACGTGCCGGCCGCGCTGGTCAGCGGGAGGCTCCTGACCTGGTACGGCCCGAGCCTGGCGGAAGCTGCGCGCGACCTGCCCGCCGCGGTGGCGCGGTAGGGGTGGTGTGGCGAGAACCCTCCATGGCTCCACAACGCTGGTTTCCGCGGGCGAGAACAGCACTACGGCTCCATCGTGCTGCGCGGGTCAGAACTTCGGCAGCGCCGCCGAGGCGTGGACGCGCTCCCGGTCGTGGAACCCGAAGCCGGCGCCCTCGCGCCGGTACAGCTCGGCGTAGCGCTCCACCCGGTCGCGGTCCAGCTCGACGCCCAGCCCCGGGCCCGTGGGCACCGTGAGGTGGCCTCCGGAGTAGTTCGTGGCCGCGCCGCCGAAGCCGGCGACGACGTCGTCGGCGAGCAGGGCGCCGTAGGCCTGGTGGGCGGGGCGGGCGTTCGGCGTGGCCGCGAGCGCGTGCACGGCGGCCGCGAGGGCCACCCCCAGCTCGCCGAGGCTGTGCTTCACAACCGGCAGCCCGGCCGTCTCGCACATCCCGGCGGAGCGGCGCAGGTTCGCGAGGCCCCCGTCCATCTGGTTGTCCACCGAGATCACGTCGGCGGCGCCGGCCCGGATCACGGCGAGCTGGGCGTGCCGGGTCCAGGAGGCCTCGTTGGCCAGCAGCGGCACGTCGATGCGTGAGCGGACGTAGGCCATCTCGGCGAGGTTGCGGCCGGAGACCGGCTGCTCGACGAGCTCGAGGTCGTAGCGCGCGAGCTCCCGGATCACGCGCACCGCCGAGCCCGGCGACCAGGCCTCGTTGGCGTCCACCCTGATCCGCGCGCCGGGCCCGGCGCCGTCGCGGAGCGCGGCGACGCGTTCGACGTCCCGGCGCGGGTCGTCGGAGCCGACCTTGAGGTAGCAGGTGGAGAACCCTGCCTTCGTGGCCCGGCGGCCCTCCTCGGCGACCTCGTCGGCGTCGGAGCGGGCCACGTACCAGAAGAACTCGACGCTGTCGCGGAACCGGCCACCGAAGAGGTTCACCAGCGGCTGGCCGCACACCTTGCCCGCGATGTCCCAGCACGCCATCTCCACCGCGGCGATCGCCGGGCTGCTCGCGCCGACGTGGTGCCAGGTGCCGACCACGTCGATGCGCCGGACGAGCTGCTCGATGCGCAGCGGGTCGGCGCCGAGCACCAACGGCTCCAGGCTCGCGAACACGGAAAGCACGATGTCCGCCGACGGGTACGTCGCAGCCTCGCCGAGCCCCACGACCCCCTCGTCGGTCTCCAGCTCGAGCAGGACGCTCACCTGGCCGCGGCGCCTGCCGAACGCCCAGACCTCGTCCGCGCGGAACGGGACGGCGACCGGGGTGGTGCGCATGCCGGTGATCCGCATCAGGCCACCACCGTGAGCTCGCGCGCGACGGTCGTCAGCAGCTCGCACCCGTCGTCGGTCACGAGCGCGCTGTCGGAGACGACGTGCCCGACCGGGCGCTCGACCCACGACATGAGGTGGAAGACCATCCCGGCGACCACCTCGACGTCCCCGCCCGGCCGGATGCCGAGCACCTCCGGGCCGCCGACCCAGCTCGGCGGGTAGCCGATGCCGACGAGGTAGCCGCAGTGGTGCCGGCGTGGCATCCCGCCCACCGCGCGCTGCCACGCGGCGAAGACCTCGCCGGTGCGGATGCCCGGCCGCAGGGCGGTGCGGGCGGCGGCGAGCCCGGCGAGCGCGCGCTCGGAAGCCTCGACGGCCCCGGACGGCGCGTACCCCGGGTAGACCGTGCGCGACAGCGGTGCGTGGTAGCGGCGCACGCAGCCCGACAGCTCCACGAAGAGCCCGTGGCCGGGGCGCAGCGGGCGGTCACCCCAGGTGACGTGCTCCTGCCCGAGCATGGCGACGGGGCGGATCAGCGGGACGAAGCCGGGCGACTCGCCCCCGGCCGAGATCATCGCGTGGTACGTCGCCGCGGCCACCTCGCGCTCGGCCGCACCCGGGCGCGCGGCGGTGATCCCCGCCCGCATCGCGGCGTCGGACACCCCCGCCGCCCGGCGCGCCCAGCCCGTCTCGGTGGCCGACTGCACGGCCCGGGCCGACGCGAGGAGGCCGGTGCAGTCCACCCAGCTCAGTGCGGGGAGCGCGGCGCGCAGCGCATCGAGCACCGCGGGCGGCAGGAACGACCCGCGTCCCTCGACGCCCACCGTCCCGCCCTCCGGCACGATGTGGGCGAGCGCGCGGACCGCCGCGTCCGCGGGGTCCTCGCCGTCGGCGAACGTGACGTGCCGGACCTCGGGCACCTGGGCCACCACGGTGGCTCGCTCCATCTCGCGCGTGACGAGCACGGGTTCGCCCTCGGCAGGCAGCACGACCATCGTGAAGGCGAAGTAGCCGAGGTGGTCGAGTCCCAGCAGGTAGTACACGTTCTCGGGGCTGGTCAGCGCGACGGCGGTGAGACCGCGGGCTGCCATCGCGGCGCGCAGCGCGGTGGTGCGGGCCTGCCGCTCGGGGTCATGGAGCGGGGCCACCAGTGGGGCGGTGATCGTCACCCGCGAAGGGTGCGGCCGCGGCGGTCTTCAGGACAAGTGACGGTTTCTTCCGAGGATCAGTAGCATCACTTCATGTTGGAACCACGCAGGCTGCGGCTGCTCCGGGAGCTCGCGAGCCGGGGCACGATCGCCGCCACCGCGCAGGCGTGCGGGTACACGCCCTCGGGGGTCTCGCAGCAGCTCGCACTGCTCGAGCGCGAGGTGCGCACGCCCCTCCTGGTGCGCGCGGGCAGGCGGGTGGCGCTCACCACGGCCGCCCGGGTGCTCGTCGACCACGCGGAACGCGTGCTGGCCGAGCTGGAGGCCGCCGAGGCGGCGCTCGCGGGCCTCGCCGGCTCGGTCCGCGGCACGGTGGGGCTCGCGGCGTTCCCCACCGCGGCGGCGGCGTTCGTCCCGGCCGCGATCGCGCGCTGCCGCGCCGAGCACCCGGACCTGCGGGTGATCCTCTCCGAGCTGGAGACCGACGAGGCCGTGGCGGCCGTGCGGTCGGGCGGGATCGACCTCGCGCTCGTCTACGAGTACGCGGTGCTCCCCCGCGTCGCCGAGCCCGGCGCCGACGTCGAGCCGCTGTTCACCGAACCGCTGCTCGCGGCCCTCCCCTCCGGGCACGGCGCGCCGGAGCAGGTGTCGCTCGCGATGCTGCGCGACCAGGCCTGGATCGCCCCGCACAGCGACACCGCGCTGCGCGCCGTGCTGGACCGCGCCTGCGGGCTGGCGGGCTTCGCACCGACCGTCGACTACGCGAGCGACGACTACACGGTGATCGTCGCGCTGGTGGCCGCCGGGCTGGGGGTGGCGCTGCTGCCGCGGCTGGCCACCGAGGCGCTGTCCGCCGACGTCCAGCTACGCCCGGTGCTGGACCCCCCGTTGACGCGCACGATCTCCCTGGTGACCCGCAAGGGCAGCGCCGGAAACCCCCCGATCGCAGCCGTAGCAGCCGCCATCCGGAGCGCTGTGGAGCCGTAGTGCTGCCCTGACGGCCTCTCACACAGCGGTGTGGCTCCACAGTGCCGAGATGGGCATGATCCACAGCCGGCCGCCCAGATGGCTCGGGGCCGGAGCAGTGCACAGCACCAGGCCTGCCGCGAAGTCTCCGCCCATGCGCTGCTCCAGCAGACGCAACCCGCGGAGGTCTTCGGCTCGGACGGTGGCGCCGGCCTTGACCTCGACTCCGACGACTCGACCGTCACCGGACTCCAGAACGAGATCGACCTCGGCGCCATCGCGGTCTCGAAAGTGGTACAGGCTCGGCCGCGTCGAGGACCACTCGGCCTGGGCTCGCAACTCCCCTGCGACGAACGTCTCGACAAGACGCCCTGCGAGCTCGGCGTCAGCACGGAGCCGCCCGCCGAGCAGCCGCGCAGCGAGACCGGTGTCGGTGACCGTCACCTTGGGCCGGTGCACGACCCGCGCGGTCAGATTGGTGGACCACGCGGGAACGGTCTGGACGAGGAAGACGCCTTCGAGGTGCGCGAGGTAGCTATCGGTGGTGGGACGGGACAGCCCGATGTCGCGCGCCAGGTCGGCGATGTTGAGCTCACCTGACGTCCGGGCCGCACACAGCCGCAGGAGCCTCGGCAACTCGCGCAGGTACGTGGCATCGGTGACGGTGCGCACCTCGCGGTCGATGACGCCCTGGACGTAGCTGTCGTACCACGCCGTGCGCCGTCGATCGGTTCTCTCGAGCGCCGGGATGAAACCTCCTGCCATCGCCCGCTCCAGCACCTCGGACTTCGGCACGGCGGGTGGGCGGATCCCGGAGAGGTCGTCGCCGAAAGCTCGGTCGATCAGGCCCGGTGCCGCCCCACCACCGTCATCCAGCTCCGCCTGGGTGAACGGCCACAGGGTCAGCGCTTCCATCCGGCCCGCCAGTGAATCGGCGAGCTTGGGTGCTCCGAGGAGGCGAGTGGATCCGGTGAGCAGAAACCGGCCCGCCCGCCGTTCCCGGTCGACCTCCGCCTTCACCGCGAGCAACAGCTCCGGTACGCGCTGCGCCTCGTCGATGCCGACCAGTCCGGTTCGTCCGCTGACGAACCCGACGGGATCGTTGCGTGCAGCGTCGAGAACGGCCGCGTCGTCGAGGGTGAGCCACGTCCCCCCGGCATCGGCGACTACGTGTTCGGCAAGGGTGCTCTTGCCGGCCTGCCGCGGACCGGCGACCACGACGACCGGGGTGTCGGCCAGCGCATCCCGGAGGGGACCGATGAGTGAACGGGGCCGGTACACGCCGTCAGAATAGCGCCCTGCTCTGCGTTTCGCGGTCTCCAGCCCTGCAATCCGCGACCCGGTCTACTGCGATTCGCGCCGAACGCGCCTGCGATCCGCGGGCAACGGACCTGCATATCGCGCTCACGGCTCCGGCGCCTCCTTCACCCGCGCCACCAGCTGCGTGGGGTTCACGTAGCGCAGGGCGATCACCAGGAGGACCAGCATCGTGCTCGTGTAGATCACGGCCATGGCGTCCACCGACTGCTGCGCCCTGATCCCGGCGGCCGACATCGAGTAGTACAGCGCCACCACCAGGGTCTGCGAGTCCGGCCCCGCCGTCAGGAAGGTCAGCTCGAACATCCCGACCGTGCGGACCAGCACCAGGATCGACGCGGCCAGGATGCCCGGCACCAGCAGCGGGCCGAGCACGCGCAGGAACAGCGCCCGCATGCCGGCCCCGCACATCCGGGCCGCCGACTCGATGCTCGGGTTGATCTGCTCGATGAACGGGGTCATCGTGAGGATCACGAACGGCACCGACGGCACCAGGTTCGCCAGCACCACGCCGGACATGTTGCCGGCGAACCCGTACTTGTAGAGCACGGTGGCGAGCGGGATGCCGTAGGTGATCGGCGGCATGAGGATCGGCAGCAGGAACGCGAAGTACACCAGGTTCTTGCCGGGAAAGGTGCGCCTGGCCAGCACGTAGGAGGCGGGCACCCCGATCAGCACCGAGATCAGCACGACGAGCAGCGAGATCTGCAGCGTGACGACCACGACGTCGAACAGGTGGAAGCTGGTCCAGGCGTCGGCGTACCAGTGCGTGGTGAAGCCCGCCGGCAGCCAGGTGCCGAACCACTGCGTACCGAAGGAGCTGATCAGCACGGACCCGACCACGCCGGCCAGGTTGACCAGGAAGAACGCGACGGCGCCCCACACGAGCCATGCCCCGGGGCTCGCGACGATCCGGCGTCGCGTGGGGACGACGGTGGCCATCAGCCCTTCCCTCCCGTCGTGCCGGTGTAGAGCCGCGACCGCCACAGCAGCACCACGGCGATGACGATCAGCTCGACCGCGCCCATCACCATCGCGATCGCCGAGGCGAGCGAGTAGTCGTACTGCTCGTACGCGGCCTGGTAGGCGGCGAGCGCGAGCACGCGGGTCTCGCCCGCCGGGTTGCCGACCAGCACCGCCGACGGGAACACGCTGAACGCCAGCACGAAGGCCAGGCAGAACGTGGTGGCGAGGCCGGGCGCGAGCAGTGGCAGCGTGATGTAGCGGAACCGCGCCTTCCAGTCGGCGCCCAGCGTGGCCGCCGCCCGTTCCAGCGTCGGGTCGATCCCGGACAGGTAGGACAGGATCAGCAGGAACGCGAACGGGAACCCGGTGATCACCAGCGAGAAGAACACACCCCAGTAGTTGCCGACCAGCCGCGCGGGTTCGTCCACGCCGAGGCCCGTGAGGACCTTGTTGAACCAGCCTGCCGGGCCGAGGAAGTTGAGCAGGCCCTGGGCGGTGAGCACGGTGCCCAGCGTGATCGGCACGACGAGCACGGTGGTGAGCAGCCGCTTGCCGCGGAACCGCCCGCGCATCCGGTACGCGATGGGCACCGACGCCAACACGTTCAGCAAGGCCGCAGGCAGCGAGAGCCCGAGGGTGATCCAGATCGTGCCGCGCTGGTACGGGTCGGAGAAGAAGGCCCCGTAGCTGGCGAGCGGCCCGCCCTCCTCGGGCGCGAACGAGAGCTGCAGCCCGTAGAGGAACGGGTAGAGGAACAGCAGCACGACGAACAGCACGGCCGGGGCGAGCAGGAGCAACTGCCGGTCCACCCCGCGCTCGGCGAGCCGGTGGCGAAGGGCGGGTACCTGTGGGGTGCGCTCGGCCCGGTGGAGGGTGGCGGTCACGCGCCACCCCCGGCCCCGAACGACAGCATGGTGGCCTCACTGGCACAACACGGCAGCAAAGCCACCATGCCGGCATTCAGGAGGGCCCTCATCCCGCCACCTCCGCCAGCTCCGACGGGGCCGGTTCCGCGGCCTCCCTCGGGTAGACCAGCAACCGCTCCGGGGCGACCGCCAGCGTCACCGCGTCGCCGGGGGCGAGGCGCTGGTCGGTGCGCAGGTGGAGGGCGCGGCCGGTGCCGGTGCGGGCCTCGACGGCCAGCTCGCGGCCCTGGTACTCGACCACGTCGACGGTGGCGGTGATCCGGTTCTGCCCATCGGCCTCGACGACCAGGACGTCCTCGGGGCGCACCGCCGCGACGACCGAGGCCCCGGCCTCGACCGGGGACATCGCGGTGCCGACGAGCCGCAGGCCCTCGCCCTCGAGCACCACCTCGTCACCGGACGCCTGCGCCGCAGTCATCTCGACCATGTTGCGGAACCCCATGAAGTCGGCGACGTGCCAGTTGGCCGGCCGGGCGTGCAGGTCCTCCGGCGTGCCGATCTGCTGCACCCGGCCCGCCCGCAACACGACGAGCCGGTCGGCGAGCGAGAGCGCCTCCTCCTGGTCGTGCGTGACGTAGACGGTGGTCAGCCCGAGCGACTGGTGGAGCCTGCGGATCTCGGTGCGCATCTCCAGCCGCAGCTTGGCGTCGAGGTTGGACAGCGGCTCGTCCATGAGCACCAGCGAGGGCTCCAGCACGACGGCCCGCGCGATCGCCACGCGCTGCTGCTGCCCGCCCGACAGCTGCCCGGGCAGCTTGTCGACGTGCTCCTCGAGCTGGACGAGCCGGATCGCCTCGGCCGTGCGGCGCGCGACCTCGGCCTTCGACAGGCGCCGCATCTGCAGCCCGAACGCGACGTTGCGACGCACCGACATATGCGGGAAGAGGGCGTAGTTCTGGAACACCATGCCGAA
This sequence comes from Pseudonocardia adelaidensis, assembly GCF_039543345.1. NCBI lineage: Bacteria > Bacillati > Actinomycetota > Actinomycetes > Pseudonocardiales > Pseudonocardiaceae > Pseudonocardia > Pseudonocardia adelaidensis. Next base: position 156,170 of record NZ_BAABJO010000009.1, read on the forward strand.
CCCGCGCTTCTCGGGCGGCAGGACGTCGATCCGCTTCTCCCCATCGGAACGGCGCTGCCAGATGCTGCCCGATGTGAGCGGCAGCAGGCCGGCGAGGCAGTTCAGCGCCGTCGACTTGCCGCACCCGGACGGCCCGAGCAGGGCGATGAACTCGCCCGCCCGGATCGTGAGGTCGAGATCGGCGAGCGCGTCCTTGCCGGAGAAGCGGCGCCCGACCCCGTCCAGGCGCAGCTCCTGGAACCCAGGGGTCATGAGTTGCCTCCGCCGATCTCGCGGTCCCACCGGTCGAACGCCGCGACCATGTCCTTCGTGGCGAGCGGGGTGGCCTTGGGGTTGTTCGCGATCAGCGCGTCGTACTCGGGACGACCGAACTGCCGGATCACCTGCTGCGACTCCGGCGGCGCCATGTCCAGGGTGACGCCGTCCACGGCCGGGCCCGGGTAGAAGTAGCCCGTGTCGTAGGCCTTGGCCTGCTCCTCCGGGGTGAGCATGAACTGGATCAGCGCGAGCAGGGCGGCCTGCTTGTCGGCCGAGACGCCCTTCGGGATCGCGGCGTAGTGCGCGTCGGTGACCCACGTGAAACCCTCGAGCGTGCCCACCTCGTACTCCGCCGGAACGGTGCCGAGCGCCCGCGGGTTGATGTCCCACCCGGTGGTGCTGACGATGATGTCGTAGGTGCCGTTGGCCAGGTTCTTCATCGTGTCCGACGTGCCGGACGGGTAGGACGTGATCGTCTTGTCGAGCTCGGCGAGGTAGGCCCAGGTCTTGTCCCACCCGTTCACCGGGTCCTTGGGGTTCGAGTCGCCGAGGATGTAGGGCAGGCCCATCAGGAAGGTGCGCCCCGGCCCCGAGTTGGACGGGCGCGCGTAGCCGACCTTGCCCGGGTGCGCCTGCGCGTACGCCAGCAGCTCCTGCGCGGTCTTCGGCGGGGTGGCCACGCGGTCGGGCGCGTACTCGATGAGCGGTCCCGAGGGGTAGTAGGTGACGACCACGCCCTGGTCGGCGGCCAGCTCCTGCATCGCGGCCGCGGGCTCGAGGTAGGACTTCATACCCGAGAGCCGGTCGGCGAACTGCGGCAGCAGCGGGGTGAACAGCCCCTGCTCGGTGCCGGCGGACAGGCCGTCGGTGCCGGTGAGCACCATGTCGATGCCGAGCCTGCCCGCGTCCTGCTGGGCCTTGATCTTGCCGGCCATCTCGGGCGCCGCCGCCTTCTCCGTGGTCACCCGGGAGACGATGTCCGGGTTCTTCGCCACGAAGTCGTCGATCATCCCCTGCGTGAGCTGCAGGTTGCCGGCCACGTCGAGGATGTTGAGCGTCACCGGCGCGGACGGCTTGTCCGGCACCTGCCCGGCAGGCACCTCCGTCGAGCCCGGCTTCTCCGGGGCGCCGCAGCCGGCCACCAGCAGGATCGCGCTGATCCCGCCCGCGGCGAGTGCCCTGCGCCATTGCACGGTCATCGGGTGGTTCCCTTCGTCGGGGGCGCGACCTCGGTGGTGGCGCGCACGATGAGCTGGGTGGGCAGTTCGCGGTGCAGGGGGCTCCCGTCCGCGCCCGCGTCGAGCAGCGACAACAGCAACCCGACGGTGGCCCGGCCCGCGGCCCGTTTGGGGACGGAGACCGTGGTGAGCGCGGGGTGGCTCATGGCCGACATGCCGATGTCGTCGCAGCCGACCACGCTCATGGCCGACGGCACCGGGATGCCCCGGGCACCGAGGCGGCTGAGCAGGCCGAGCGCCACCAGGTCGTTGTAGGCGATCACGGCCGTGGCCCCGGACGCGACCGCGAGGTCGGCCGCCGCGACCCCACCCTCGAACTGCGGCGGGAAGTGGCCGAGGTGCACCAGCTCGACGTGCCCCGCCTCGGCGCTGCGGTGCAGCCCCTCCTCGCGCTGCGTGTTGGACCACGACGTGCGCGGGCCCGCGACGAACGCGACCCGGCGGTGCCCGAGCGCCACGAGGTGCTCGAGGGCCTGGCGCATGCCGTCGGCGTTGTCGACGGTGACGCTGGGCCGATCGCCCGCCCTCCGGTTCATCAGCACGATGGTGGAGTCGGAGTCGACCGCGGCGAGCTCGTCGTCGGGCGCGCGCGGCGAGCACAGGATCAGGCCGTCCACCTGCTTGGCGAGCGCCCGGAGCAGGTCGGCCTCCACGCCGGCCTCCTCGTCCGTGTCGGCGATGAACACCGAGTGGTCCGCCGCCCGCGCCGCGGCCTGCACGCCCTTCACGACCGCCGCGAAGAACGGGTTCGACAGGTCGGGGACGATCAGGCCGAGGTTGCCGGTGCGGCCGGTGATCAGGCCGCGGGCGGCCCGGTTGGGCCGGTAGCCCAGCTCCCGCGCCGCAGCCTCCACGCGGGCCCGCGTGGTGGGTCGCACCAGCTCGGGCATGGACAGCGCGCGCGAGACGGTCGCCTGCGACACCCCCGCCGCATGGGCGACGTCGCGGATGGTCGCTGCCACGAGTCCCCCGTCGTTGGTCCGCTGTTGCGTGCGGAAGTCTGAAACCGTTTGCGGACGGCGTCAAGACCTGACCTACAGGCGAGTCGACTTCGTTGCAGGACGACCGGTGTAATCCGCTGCAATCCTTTCCAGAAGGTTCAGCGGACGCGGATCGCCGGGACGTCGGGCTTGCCGTACTCCTCGCGCAGGGCCGGGAGCAGCTCGCGCTCGGCGAATGTGAGGTAGTCGGGCTGCGTGTCGCCCCCCACCTGGACCAGCGCGACGTGGGTGAAGCCCGCGTCGACGAACGGGCGTACCACCTCGACGTGCGCCGCGACGTCCGGGCCGCAGGGGATGGCGCCCGCGACGTCGCCGGGTTTCACGAACTGGGTGGCCGCGGCGAATGCAGCCGTGCCGGGCAGCTCGGCGTTGACCTTCCAGCCGCCTGCGAACCAGCGGAACTGGTCGTGCCCGCGAGCCACCGCCGCGTCGCGGTCCGGATCCCAGCAGATCGGCTGCTGGCCGATCTTGGGCAGCGTGGTGCCCGCGGCGGCGTCGAAGCCGCTCACCAGGTCCGGCAGCGGCTCGACGGCGATCATCGCGTCGGCCACCGGCGCGAACGCCGCCGCCGACTGCTCCCCCGACACCGCGACCGCGATCGGCACGCCACCCTCCGGGCAGTCCCACAGCTTCGCGGAGTCGACGCGGTAGTGCTTCCCGCTGCGGTTGACGTAGCCGCCGGTGAACAGCTCCCCGATGATCTCGACGGCCTCGCCGAGCATCTCGTGGCGCACGTTCACCGGCGGCCAGCCCGCTCCCACCACGTGTTCGTTGAGGTTCTCCCCAGCCCCCAACCCGAGGCAGAAGCGCCCCTCGCCTGCGAGCAGCGCCACCGTCGCCGCCTTCTGCGCCACCACGACGGGGTGGTATCGCATGATCGGGCACGTCACGTACGTCATCAGCGGGATCCGCTCGGTGGCGGCGGCCACCGCTCCCAGCACCGGCCAGGCGTGCGGGGCGTGTCCCTGGCTGTCGAGCCACGGGAAGTAGTGGTCGCTGATCACCGCGAAGTCGAACCCCGCGTCCTCGGCCCCGACGGCGTCGGACACCAGCTCGCGCGGTCCACGCTGCTCGCAGAGCAGGGAGTAGCCGAAGGCGACCATCGTCCGTCCTCTCGCGTCGGGAGTGGTCCCGAAGCGATACCCGCGGACAGGGGCGCTTACGCCGCGCTGCTGAGGCGCTGCGCCATCGCGCGACCGGTCTCGACGGCGCGCTCGTGGGCGCGGACGCGCAGCGCCGCGGCCGTCTCGCGCAGCTCGGCCATCGCCGGGTTGACGTCGGCGAGGGTCAGCTCGCACTCGACCACGGTGAGGTCGACGTGGAAGACGTCCTCGAAGATCCGCCGCAGGTAGGGGGTGGCGTGGTCCCAGCCCTCGCGCGGCGTGCCGGCCCCGTACCCGCCACCGCGGGCGATCACCAGCGAGACCGGGTGGCCGGCCAGCGGGCTGCTGTCCCCGCCCGGCCGCAGCTGCGGGGACGTGAGCAGCAGGTCGATCCAGGCCTTGACGTGCTGCGAGATGCCGAAGTTGTACAGCGGGACGGCGATCACGGCGGCGTCCGCGGAGATGAGCTCGTCGGCCAGCTCGACGGCGAGGGCGAGCGCGGCGCGTTGCTCCGGCGTCTGCTGGTCCTCCGGCAGGTGCTGCGCCGTGGCCGCGTTCGGCCAGGCGTCCGACGGCAACGGGTCCGCTCCGAGGTCGCGGCGGAGCACGGCGTCGTCCGGGTGGTGGTCGGTCCAGGCCCGCTCGAGGCTGTCGGCGACCTCGCGGGTCACCGAGCCCTCGCGGCGGATGGAGCTGTCCAGGCGGAACAGGGTCATCGTGGGTCCTTCCCGGGGAGCCGTGCTGTCGGCCCGATCTTCTGTTAAGCAGACGATCGTGTCAACAGAGCATCTCGCGGAGAACATTCCCCGGTACGATCGAGGTGTGACCAGCCCCTCGAACGTCGAGTCCGACCTCGGCTGGGCGCTGGGCACCGTCACCCGCTCCTACCTGCGCACCGCGGCGGAGGCGGTGGCCGACGTCCCCGGCGGTCCCCGGGGCTACCAGGTGCTCTCCTCGGCGGCCGTGGGCGACGCGGGCAGCCAGCTGGCGATGGCCCAGCGCCTCGGCGTCGACCGCACGGTGATGACCTACCTCCTCGACGATCTCGAGAAGGCGGGGCTGGTCGAGCGCAAGCCCGACCCCGCCGACCGCCGCGCCCGCCGCGTGGTGCTCACCGAGCACGGCCGGGCCAGGCTGTGCGACGTCGAGCGCAGGCTGCGCCGGGTCGAGGACCACGTCCTCGGCCCGCTGGAGCCCTCCGAGCGCGACACCCTCCGCACGCTGCTGCAGCGCCTCGCCGTCGCGAGCGGCGAGGAGCGAGCCGACGCGTGCACCGTGGCCGAGGAGATCGAGAACAGCTGCTGAGGCATCGACCGGCCCCATCCCGGGTAGGCGGGGACCATGGCCGATGTCGACGACGAGCTGTGGGCCGAGTTCCACCGGGTGGTCAACATGACCTCGCGCGAGCTGTCGGAGTGGCTGCGCACCCGCGACGCCGGCGAGGAGGGCGAGGAGCTGCCCGACCAGGCCGGTACGCCCACCGGACAGCAGGTGCTCGCCATCCTCGGCAAGCGCCGCCAGGACCTGACGCCGCACGACACGGACGTGATGCAGCGCGTCGTGGACCGCGTGCACGCTCAGCGCCGCGACGACCTGGAGCCGACCGCCGGCCAGTCCGGCTGGCGCCACCGCCTGATGTCGCTCGGGCACGACCCGCTGAAACCGGCCGGGGCCTGAGCCCCGACGGTCGCAATCAGCACACCGAATCGTCGCTGGCCCCGGCCGCCCGCGACGCTGCCCGTAGGGGCCGCAGAGGCTCGGAGGTCATAGGTCGCGCCGGCGATCGCGCAGCGACGCCGGAGGCGCCCTCGACCTCCGAGGGGCCGCCCCGCACCATGCGCGGCGCGGCCAGGAGGCCGGCGAGAAGGACGCCACGGTCTTGCACACAGCCGTGACGCACTGCCCAGCCACGAGGCCCGGTCAGCCGGAGAAGTCTTCGCGAGCATGATCGGGAGGGGAGATCGTCGTCCAACGATCTTCGAGAGCAATCGTTCACCCTTGATCTCCCTGCGGCCGGGTGCCCGCGAGACCCGGCGCGGGGCGCCCGGGGCGATCACGTGGTGCCCCGCCGCGTGAAGAGGAGCTCGATCAGGCCGGCGTTGTCCTCGTGCCCATGGCCCTCGGCCGCCCGGCGCAGCATCAGCGGGTGGAGCGGTGCGAGCAGCTCGGGGCTCACGCCCTGTTCGTGCGCCGCATCGATCAGGTTGTGGTAGGCGGCGGCCTGCATGCCGAGGTTCGAGACGACATCGCGGGTGTAGTCGCGGGCGTCCACGAGCTGGGCGGTGCGTTCCTGTAACCCGCCGACGGCGGCCATCCAGCGCTGCAGCAGCGGCGCGAACCCGGTGGCCGCGACGCCGGCCGAGCGGACCATGGCGAACGCGTGCAGCTCCCCCATCATCGCGCCGTACATGGCGCTGAGCAGGGCGATGTCGTAGAGCGCCGCCCTGCCGTGGTCCGGCCCGACGTACCGGCTCTCGCCGAGGGCGTCGAGGGTCTCGCGGTGGGTCGTGAAGGCCTCCTCCGGCCCGCTGTAGAGCACGAACGCTCCGGGGGCCCCGATCATCGGGGGGACGGCCATGATCCCGCCGTCGAGCAGAGCGAAACCGTGGGTCCGCGCCCACTCGCCCAGCTCGCGGCCCTGGCCCGGGGTGCCGTTCGTCAGGTTCACGACCACGCGCCCGGCGAGCGCGGCGCGCACCGGGTCCAGCGTCTCGTGCACGGACCGGTGGTCCCACAGGCAGACCACCACGAGCCCGCTCGCCCGGACCGCCTCCTCCACCGCCGCGGCCTCCGTCGCCCCGCCGGCCACCAGGTCACCCGCCTTGCCGGGGGTGCGGTTCCACACCGTCACCGGCCGGCCCGCGGCGAGGAACGCGCGGGCGAGGGCCGATCCCATCGCGCCGAGACCGAGCACGGTCACGGACTTCTCGTCTGTCATGCCACGAGCGTCGGTGGCGGGGCGCACGGCCCCCGCACGATCGGCGCACGGCGAGGGCGGTGTCGGTGCGGCTAGTGGTCGCCGCCGGAAGTATCGGTGCGTACATCGGCGGATCCAGGTTTCCGCTGGGTGCGCCGGCGGGCCGGCCTCGTACTGGACGTACTCGGCCGGTTCGCCGGCGCGGCCAGCGGGAAGCTGGGCGTCGAGATGCGTGCCGTACTTCCGGCGGGGACCACTGGGCTAGTTACCGTTGCGGGGTGCGATTCGGGGTGCTCGGCCCGCTGGCCGTCTGGGCGGCCGACGGCAGCCCGGTGCGGGTGCCCGAGCGGAAGGTCCGCGCCCTGCTGGCCGACCTCATCGTCCACGAGGGGCGGCCGGTGGCCGTCGAGCGGCTCGTCGAGCACCTGTGGGGTGGGCGGGAGCCCGCCGACCCGCTGAACACGCTGCAGACCAAGGTCTCGCAGCTGCGGCGCACGCTGGGGCGCGACCTCGTCGTCCGGCAGCCACCGGGCTACCTGCTGCGGCTCGAGCCCGGCGCGCTCGACGTCCACCGGTTCCGCGCGCTCACCGCGCGGGCCCGGGAGGCGCCGGACGTGGGCGAGCGCGCCGCTCTGCTCACCGACGCGCTGGCGCTGTGGCGCGGCCCGGCGCTCGCCGACGTCCGTGACGAGCCGTTCGCGGCCGCGGCCGCGGCCCGGCTCGACGAGGAGCGGCTGGCCGCCGAGGAGGAGCGCGCCGAGGCGCTGCTCGCGCTCGGCGGAGCCGAGCTGGGTCCGCTGGTCGCCGAGCTTGGCCAGCTCGTGGCCCGCCACCCGCTGCGGGAGCGGCTGCGCGGTCTGCACATGCGCGCGCTCTACCGCGCCGGGCGGCAGGGCGAGGCCCTCGCCGGGTTCGCCGCGCTGCGCTCCGCCCTCGTCGCCGAGCTCGGGCTCGAACCCGGGCCGGAGCTCGTCGCCCTGCAGCGCGCGATCCTCGCGCAGGACCCCGCGCTGCACGGTCCGCCCGCGCGCCCGCGGCACACCGTCGCGGCCCCGCTCACCGAGCTGGTCGGCCGCGAGGAGGCGGTCGCCCGGGTGCACGAGCGGCTCCGCGTGGCGCGGCTCGTCACGCTCACCGGCCCGGGAGGGGTCGGCAAGACGAGTCTGGCGGTGGCGGTCGCCCGCGAGCAGCCCGCCGCCTGTCTCGTCGAGCTCGCCGGCCTCGACCGGCAGGTCTGCCCCGAGGACGAGTGCCCGGCCGAGCACTGGGTCGTCGCCGCGGTGGCGGGCGCGCTCGGGGTCCGCGACTCGGGTGACCTCGTGCACCGGGTCGCCGAGGCGCTCGCCGAGTCGCCCACGCTCCTGGTGCTCGACAACTGCGAGGAGGTCGTCGACGCCGTCGCCACGATCGCCGGGAGGCTGCTGCGGGCCGTGCCCGGCCTGCGGGTACTCGCCACGAGCCGGGAGCCGCTCGGGGTGGCGGGCGAGGTGCTCCACGAGGTCCCGCCGCTCGAGCCGCCCCCGGAAGGCGGCGACCTCGAGGCCGTGCGGGCGTCGAGCGCCGCCCGGCTGTTCGTGTCCCGCGCCGCCGCGGTGGCGCCCGGGTTCGTCCTCGACGCCGGCACCGCACCCGCGGTCGCGGCGATCTGCCGGCGGCTCGACGGGCTGCCGCTCGCGCTCGAGCTCGCCGCGGGGCGGGTGCGGGCCCTCGGCGTGCACGAGCTGCTGGCGCGGCTCGACGACCGGTTCGCGCTGCTCGCGGGCGGGCCGCGCGACGCACCCGACCGGCAGCGCACCCTGCGCGCCGTGGTCGACTGGAGCTGGGAGCTGCTCACGCCCGGCGAGCAGGTGGTGCTGCGGCGCCTCGCCGTGCACCCGGAGGGCTGCGACCTGGAGGCGGCCGAGGCGATCTGCGCGGGCGGCGGCGTGGGTCCCGGCGAGGTACTCGACCTGCTCACCCGCCTGGTCGACCGCTCGCTGGTGGTCGCCAAGGCTCCGCGGTTCCGGCTGCTGGAGACGGTGGCGGCGTACGGGCTCGAGCGCATGGCCGAGGCGGGCGAGCTCGACCGCGTCCGGCAGCGCCACAGCGCCCACTACCTCGCGCTCGCCGAGCGGGCCGAGCCGGAGCTGCGCGGCGCCGACCAGCGGCGGTGGCTGGAGCGGCTCGACGCGGAGGCCGCCAACCTGCGCGCCGCCGTCGACCACCTCGTGCAGCAGGCCGACGGCGCCGAGCAGGCGTTGCGGCTGGTGCAGGCGCTGTGCTGGTACTGGTTCCTGCGGGGGCGGACCGGCGAGGCGGTCCGGTCGCTGCGCGCCGCCCTCGCCGTGCCCGGTGCCGCGCCGGAGGGCGCCCGGGCGCAGGCCGCGGCATGGCTCACCGCGCTGCGCGTGCTCGACGGCGAGCCGGCCCGCGACGCCGCGCTCGACGTCTCCGCCGTCACCGACCCGGTGGCGAGGGCCCGCGCCCAGTGGTTCCTCGGCCACGCGCTCACCACCGTGGCCGACGGCCGGGCCGGACCGCCCACGTGCGCCGCCCTCGCCACCTTCGAGGCGCTGGGCGACCGGTGGGGCATCGCGGCCGCACTGGCCGACCGGGTGAGCCAGTCCTTCTACGCCGGTGCGCGGGAGCACGCCGAGCGGGCCGCTGCGCTGTTCCGCGACGTGGGTGACCGCTGGGGCCAGGTGCAGACCACGTTCGCGCTGGGTGCCATCGCCGAGCTCGCCGGCCGCTACGCCGACGCCGCGGAGCAGCACCGCGCCGGCCTGCGGATGGCCGAGGAGCTCGGCCTGTGGGCGGAGGTCTCCTACCAGCTGTCCTGGCTCGGCCGGGTGGCCCTGCTGGAGCGGCGGTTCGCCGAGGCCGACGACCTGCACCGGCGCGCCGTGGACACGGCCGTGGCGCACGGGTTCGCGCCCGGCCGGATCTACGCCCTCACCGGCCTCGCCCTCGGCGAGCGCCGCACCGGGCGGCTCGACGCCGCCGAGCGGCACCTCCTCGAGGTGCTCGATTGGCACGTCGGAGCCGGCGCCGAGATCGCCACCACGCTGATCCACGCCGAGCTGGGTTTCGTCGCGGAGCTGCGCGCCGACGCCGATGGCGCGCTGCGCCACCACCTCGCCGGGCACGCCGTCGCCCGGCGCAGCGGCGACCCCCGCGCGCTGGCCCTCGCGCTGGAGGGGCTCGCCGGGGCCGTCGTCCTCGCCGGAGCACCGCGGCACGCCGCCCGGCTGCTCGGAGCGGCTGCCGCGGCGCGGGAGGGGGTCGGCGCGCCGCTGCCGCCCGCCGAACGCGGCGACGTCGACCGGATCACGGCGGCCGCCGCGGGCACGCTCGGGGAGGCCGCGTTCGCCGAGGAGCTCGCCCGCGGCGCCGTCACGGGCCCCGACGAGCTCGTCGACGCGGCGACGTCCGCGGCGACGTCCGATCCCGCGCACCGAACCGCCCGTACAGCGCCACGACCGGCGTGAGCAGGCCCGCCGACCCCACCAGCGCGGTGGTGAGCGACACGGCCGCCCCGATCACGCCGAACACCGGCCCGCCCGCGGCCTGCCCGACCGAGTTGGCCGACCACGGTCCGAGTGCCCCACACCTTTCCGGACCTGCGTGAGTCCCAGCTCACATCCCCGGGTGTCACACGGGCGGTGCGCGCCGTGTCAGCACATCGACACCCGAACCCGAAGGAGAAGTCATGGACGCCCGCATCGACTACTACGCCAACCCCGTCGCCGCGAAGTTCGCCCGCTACATCAACTCGGCGGGCAAGGCCGTCTCCGACTCGACGCTGCCGCCCACCGTCCAGGAGCTGGTGAAGATCCGGGCCAGCCAGATCAACGCCTGCGCCGTCTGCCTCGACATGCACACCAAGGACGCCGCTCACGCCGGGGAGACGCCGGTGCGGCTCAACATGATCGCCGCGTGGCGCGAGGCGACGGTCTTCACCGACGCCGAGCGGGCGGCGCTCGCCCTCACCGAGGAGGGCACGCGCCTCGCCGACGGCGCGGGTGGTGTCAGCGACGACACCTGGGAGCTGGCGCGCAAGCACTTCGACGACGACCAGCTCGCCGCCCTCGTCTCCCTGGTCGCGCTCATCAACGCCTACAACCGCATGAACGCGATCAGCCGGATTCCCGCGGGGGACTACGAGCCCGGCAAGTGGGGCTGACCCCTCCTCACCGCACGCCGGGGCCGAGCTGCAGGTCCCGGTCGATCCGCGCCACTGCGCCGCGGCGACGGCCCGGAACGCCTCGGGCAGCGACACCCGGGTGACCGGGGCTGAGTCCGGCGGGCCGCACGAGGTCGTCGGGCCCCGCACCGGCGCGCAGCTCGCGCCGCCCGCCGTCATCCGCTGCGCCGCCTCCCGGATCGGCAGCGCGGGCGAGGCGCGGGCGAGCGGGGCCCGCAGCAGCTCCCGCACCGGGACCCGCGGAGCTCGCGGGGCGGGAGTCGCACAGCGGGCCGGGGCGCCGACGACATCAGCGACCGGGTGACGTAGCGCAGCCCGCGCCGGCTCGCCGAGCACCGGGCGCACGGCGCCCGCGACGAGGCGCCGGGTGCTCCTCCGGCTCGACCACGACCGCCGGCGCGGCGAGCAGCGCGTCGAAGGGCGGATGGGCGCTCAGGAACCGGCTACGTCATCCACGGGTCGCCGGTCGCCCGCGAGCAGCTCGCTCGCCTTCTCCCCGATCATGTAACAGGTGATGTTCGGGTTGATCGCCGGCAGGAACGGCAGGATCGACGCGTCCGCCACCCGCAGCCCGTCCACGCCGCGCACCCGCAGCTGCGGGTCCACCACGGCGGCCGGGTCGGTGGTCGGGCCCATCTTCGCGGTGCCCGCCGGGTGGTAGACGGTGTTGTGGGTCTTCGCGATGTAGTCGGCCAGCTCGTCGTCGGTGACGGCGTCCGGGCCGGGCGTGAGCTCGCGGGCCACCCACTCCTTGAGCGCCTCCTGCTCGGCGATGCGGCGGGCGAGCCGCACCCCGGTGGTCATGACGCGCATGTCGTGGCCGTCCGGGTCGGTGAAGTAGCGCGGATCGACCCGCGGGCGGTCGCGGAAGTCCCGGGTGCGCAGCCGCACCGTGCCCCGCGAACGCCCGCGCGTGACGTTCGGGGTGAGGCAGAACCCGTTGTCGGTGGTCGGGTAGCCCCAGCGCACGGTGTTGAGGTCGAACGGAACCGACCCGTAGTGCATCATCAGGTCCGGCCGGTCCAGGCCGTCGCGGGTGCGGGTGAACAGGCCGATCTCCCACCACTGGGTGGAGCGGGTGACCATGGGCCGCGCCGCCTCCCACATCACCAGGCCCTCGACGTGGTCGTCCAGGTTCGCGCCGACGCCCGGCGCGTCCACGAGCACGTCGATCCCGAACTCGCGCAGGTGCTCCGACGGCCCGATGCCCGAGAGCATGAGCAGCTTCGGGGTGTCGATCGCGCCTGCGCTGAGCACGACCTCCCGGCGGGCGGTGACGGTCCGCCGGCCCGGCCCGATGTCCTGCTGGTACTCCACGCCGGTGGCGCGCCTGCCCGCGAACAGCACCCGCGAGGCCCACGCGCCCGTGCGGACCTCCAGGTTCGGCCGCTTGCCCATGATCGGGTGCAGGTAGGCCCGCGACGACGACGCGCGCGTGCCGTCGGGCTCGCGGTTGATCTGGAAGAACCCGGCGCCCTCGCAGACCGTCACGCCCTCGTTGAACCGCACGGTCGGCAGCCCGACCGCCGCGGCCGCCTCGAGCAGCGCGACGCCGCACGGGTCGTCCGGCGGGACCTGCATGATCCTGACGGGCCCGCTGCGGCCGTGGCCGTCCCACGGGCCGTCGTTGTTCTCCAGTCGCGCGATGAGCGGCCAGCACTCGTCGGCGCTCCAGCCGTCGCAGCCGGCGGCGGCCCACTCGTCGAGGTCCTCGCGCGGCGTCCAGAAGGCGATGCACGAGTTGTGCGACGAGCAGCCGCCGAGCACCTTGGCGCGGGCGTGGCGCAGGAAGCTGTTGCCGTGCTCCTGCGGCTCGACCAGGTAGTCCCAGTCGTAGCCGGAGTCGAGCAGGGCCATCCAGTCGGTGAGCCGCAGGATCGCCGGGTCGTCGACGTCGGACGGCCCGGCCTCGAGCAGGCACACCGTGACGCCGGGATCCTCGGAGAGCCGCGCGGCGAGCGCGCAGCCCGACGACCCACCCCCGACGATCACGTAGTCGAAAGCGTCGTCCGCAGGTTCGCTCACGCCTGGCTCCCCTCGGGCCGCGGGTCGGGCGATGGCAGCGTCGGGTCCACCTCGTGCGCCTCCTCGAGCTGCTGGGCCATGTGCTCGGGCAGGGTGCCGACCTGGCGCCGCCCGCGGACGAGGTACCAGAGCAGCCCGGCGCCCGCGACGATCCCGATGAAGATGAACGCGATCCACGCGAGCCACCCGGAGCCGTAGACCTCCTCGCGGGGCCACGCCAGGTTGACCGACATCGCGATGCCCCACACCACCGCCAGCACGTTGACGACGATCCCGAACCGGCCGAGCGAGAAGTACCCGCTGCCGCTCGCCCCCGGATCCGGCCACTCGCCGCGCAGCCTCCGCCGCAGCATCGGGATCGTGACCAGCAGGTACGCGATGTAGATCATGATGATCGCGACGCTCGTGACCGCGGTGAACACCTCGGGCGTTCCCATGTTCACCACGAGGATGAGCAGCGCGAGCACCCCGATCAGGATCGACGGGATCACCGGGGTCTTGTGCACCGGGTCGATCTTGGCGAGGTGGGAGCCCGCGGGCAGGGCGTTGTCACGGGCCATCGCGAACATCAGCCGGATCGCCGCGGTGTGCACGGCGAGCGTGCACACGGTGATCGCGATCGCGATCGCGACGAGGAAGACGGTGCCCACCGGGCCGCCGAGCACCTGGAGCAGGATCAGCTGGCCGCCGCCCGACTTCTCGCCGTAGGCCGGGTCACCGAGGTCGGGTGCGGCGAGGATCAGCAGCAGCAGGATCAGTCCGCCGATGACGAACGACGCGATCACGGCGCGCATGATCGCCGTGGGAGCGGTGCGCCGCGGGTCGACCGTCTCCTCCCCGAGGGAGCTCGCCGTGTCGAACCCGTACATCACGTAGGCCGACGCCAGCGCCGCGACCAGGAACACGCCCAGGTAGCCGCCGCTCCCGCCCTCGCCGAGGCCACCCGTGTCGAACAGCACCGACGGCGGGTTCACGATGTTGAACGCCAGCAGCACGATGATCAGCACCGCGGCGATCAGCTCGATGAACACGCCCGCGCTGTTGATCCGCGCCATCAGCTTGACGCCGATCGCGTTGATCACGGTGGTGAACACGATGAGCAGCCCGCCGAGGATCGTGACGTTCGCGGCGGCGTCGTCCGCGTCGGCGGCGCTGCCGATGATCTGGAAGCCGGACCAGATCTGCGGCAGCACGAGCTGGTAGGCCAGCACGACCGCGGTGATCGTCACGATCGAGGCCGTGAGCATCATCCAGCCGGCCATCCACGACGTCGTGCCGCCCGCGAGGCGCTTCGACCAGTTGTAGACCGAACCGGCCACCGGATACCGCCCGGCGAGCTCGGCGAAGGACAGGGCGACCGTGAACTGGCCGGCGAAGACCAGTGGCCACGACCACCAGTACGGCGCCCCGCCGGTGCCGAAGCCGAAGTAGAAGAGCTGGAAGGTGCCGGTCAGGATCGAGATGTAGCTGACGCCGGCGGCGAAGCTCGCGAACTTGCCGATACTGCGGTCGAGCGTCTGGGAGTAGCCGAACTCGACCATCCCGTCCGCGCTCGCCCCGTCCGCGCTCGCCCCGTCCCCGCCCGCGTGGTGCTCCCTCGCGATCATCGCCCCTCCGACCCGTTCAGCCCCTGAACCACCGCGCCGGGGCCGGCTCGGTGTTGTGCCAGATGTGCTTGTGCTCCTGGTACTCGGCCAGCCCCGTCGGGCCGAGCTCACGCCCGTTGCCCGAGCGCTTCATCCCGCCCCACTCCGCCGCCGGCGTGTACGGGCCGAAATCGTTGATCCACACCGTGCCGTGGCGCAGCGCGCGGGCCACCCGCTCGGCCCGCCCGGCGTCGCCCGTCCAGACCGCGCCGGAGAGCCCGTACTCCGTGTCGTTGCCGAGCGCGATCGCCTCGTCCTCGGTGCTGAACCGTTCCACCGTGAGGATCGGGCCGAAGGTCTCCTCGCGGATCACCCGCATGTCGCGGCGGACGTCGGCGAAGACCGTCGGCCGGTAGAAGAAGCCCTTCTGCAGGTCGGGCTCCTCGGGCCGGTGCCCGCCGGCCACCAGGCGGGCACCCTCGGCGTGCGCCGACGCCACGAAGTCCTCGATCTTCGCCCGCTGGGCCGCCGAGACGAGCGGGCCCGACTCCGTAACCTCGTCCAGGCCGTTGCCCAGCCGGATCCGCTCGGCGCGCCTGCCGAGCTCGGCGACGAGGTCGTCGTGCAGCGCGTCCTCGACGATCAGCCGGGCGCCCGCCGAGCACACCTGGCCCGCGTGCAGGAAGACGGCGGTGACCGCGTTGTCGACGACGGTCTCGAAGTCACCGTCGTCGTCGACGCTGTCGGCGAAGACGATGTTCGGGTTCTTGCCCCCCAGTTCCACCGCCACCCGCTTCACGGTGCCTGCGGCGGCCCGCATGATCGCCTGACCGGTCGCGAGGCCGCCGGTGAAGCTGACCATGTCGACGCCTGCGTGCTCGGTGAGCGGGGCACCGACCGACCGGCCGTCGCCGAGCAGGATGTTGACCACGCCCCGCGGCGCGCCGGCCTCCTCCAGCAGCCGCACGAGCAGCACCGACGTCAGCGGGGTGACCTCGCTCGGCTTGATCACCACGGTGTTCCCGGCCGCCAGCGCGGGCGCAACCTTCCACGACAGCTGCAGCAGCGGGTAGTTCCACGGCGTGATCAGCGCGCACACCCCGACGGGCTCGTGCACGACCCGGCTCACGACGGCCGGGTTGCCGGTGTCGACGAGCCGGCCGGAGTCCTTGCCCGCGAGGTCGGCGTAGTAGTGGAAGACCGCCGTGACGTCGTCGACGTCGATGCGGCTCTCGACCAGCGTCTTGCCGGTGTCGAGGGTCTCGGTGCGGGCGATCTCCTCCTTGTCGCGCACCAGGAGGTCCGCGACGCGGCGCAGCAGCGCCCCGCGCTCCGTGGCGGGCGTGCGCGGCCACGGCCCGGTGTCGAACGCCGTGCGGGCCGCGGCGACCGCGCGCTCGACGTCGTCCGGGCCGGCCTGGCCGACCATCTCGATCACGCCGGCGTCGAACGGGTTGACGACCTCGGCGGGGCCGCCGGACCCGGATGTCCAGGTCCCGTCGATGTAGAGGCTGGGCACGCGCCGATCGTCCTCGCGGACGGCCGGACGTCAAGCGGAAGCGGCTTCCGCGGGCGTCAGCGCTCGAGGGGGCGGGACGCGCCCGCGGCCAGCAGGCCCAGCACCAGCGCGCCCAACACGACGAACAGCGCGCGCAGGATGCCCGCGTGCTCGCCGAGGATGCCGATGAGCGGCGGGCCCGCGATGAACGCGGTGTAGCCGATCGAGCTGACCACCGAGACGCGGGCGGCGGCGCGGGCCGGGTCGTCGGCGGCGGCGCTCATGCCCACGGGGAAGCCGAGCGACGCCCCGATCCCCCACAGGAGCGCGCCGGCGAGCGCGACGGGCACCGACCCGCCGAGCAGCATCAGCAGCAGGCCGGCGAGCGCGATGACGGCGGTCGCGCGCACCACGACGACCCGCCCGAACCGGTCCAGGGCCGTACCGCCCGCCATCCGGCCCGCCGTCATCGCCGCCACGAAGAACCCGAACGCGATCGCGCCGAGGGTCTCGCTCGTGCCGTGCCCGTCGACCATCGCGATGGCGACCCAGTCGTTGGCCGAGCCCTCGGTGAACGCGAACGCCAGCACCATCAGCCCGACGACGAGCGTGCGCGGCTCCCGCCACGCGGTGAGCACACCCGACCCCGTCCTGGCCTCGCCCGCCGCCGCCTCCGGCACCGGGAGGAAGCGCCGCACCGCGGGCGCGACGACGATCGGGAGCAGCACCACGATGCCGACCAGCTGCCCCTGGAGCGGCACGCCGAGTGCGGCGCAGCTCGCGCCGATCCCCGCGCCCGCGACGGTGCCGAGGCTGAACCCGGCGTGCAGCCGGGGCATGAGCGAGCGGCCGAGCCTGCGCTCGACGTCGGCGCCCTCGACGTTCATCGCGACGTCCCAGACGCCGGTGCCGAGGCCGGACGCGACCAGGCCGAGCGCGGCGACCGGGACGAGTGCGGTGGCCATGCCGACCGCGAGCAGTGCGAGCCCCACCGTCATCGAGAGCGCGCCTGCGAGCACCGCGCGGCCGGGGCCGAGCCGGTGGACGAGCGGGCCGGACAGCGGCAGGCCCGCGACGGCCCCGCCCGACATGCAGAGCAGGAGCAGCCCGAGCTGCGCGGTGGACAGGCCGAGCGCGTCGCGCAGCGCGGGCGTGCGCGCGATGAACGACGAGAACGCGAGGCCCGCGGTGATGAAGGC
This sequence comes from Pseudonocardia adelaidensis, assembly GCF_039543345.1. Lineage (NCBI taxonomy): Bacteria > Bacillati > Actinomycetota > Actinomycetes > Pseudonocardiales > Pseudonocardiaceae > Pseudonocardia > Pseudonocardia adelaidensis. The sequence goes on from NZ_BAABJO010000009.1 coordinate 173,178, forward strand.
GATGACCACGGCCGTGCGCGCCCTCAGCAGCTGGGCGGGCGGCAGCGCCCCCGTCGTGGTCACATCGTCCCCCATCGTGGTGCGTCTCGTGGCTGTCGAATCGATTCGACAGTGAGGCTACGGGACCCGGACGCCGGGCTCAACCGGGTTCTGCTCACACCGCTGGCCACCGCACTAGGGTTCGGGCGTGTCCAGCCGTCCGACGCTCGCCGCCGTCGCGGCGCGCGCCGGCGTGTCCCCGTCGACGGCCTCGCTCGCGTTCGCCGACAGCCCGCGCGTCGCACCTGCCACCCGGGAGCGGGTGCTCGCGGCGGCCGCCGAGCTCGGCTACGCGGGCCCGGACCCCCTGGCGGCCTCGCTGCGCCGTGGCCGCAGCGGCGTCGTCGGCGCGTTCATCGGCGAGCGGCTCCTCTACGCGTTCCGCGACCCGGTGGCGCTGCAGCTGCTCGACGGCATCAGCGAGGTGCTCAGCGCGCACGACGTGGGGCTGCTGCTGCTCGCGGGCGACGTCGGCAGGCCTTCGACCAGCCAGATCGCGCGCATCCCGCTCGATGCCGCCATCTTCGCCACCTGCGGGCTCGAGGACGACCCCGCGCTCGGGCAGCTGCGCGCCCGCGGCGTGCCGATCGTGGCGGTGGAGGGGCCCGCGTTCGAGGGCGTCGCGATGATCGACATCGACGATCGCGGCGGCACGCGCGAGCTCGCCCGCCACCTGTACGACCTCGGCCACCGGAGGGTGGAGGTCGTCGCGATGCCCCTGCGGCTCGACGGCACCCGCGGCCCGGTCACACCGCAACGCCGCGCGCGGGCGCACTACCGGGACGTGCGGCACCGCATCGAGGGCGTCGAGGACGTCTTCGGCCCGGTGCCGATCTACGAGACCTCGAGCAACGCGGTGGACGAGGGCGCCGCGGCCGCGCGACTCCTGCTGGACCTCCCCGCGGCGCAGCGGCCCACCGCGATCATCGCCCAGAGCGACGTCCTGGCCGCGGGGGTGCTGCGGGCCGCGGCCGAGCTCGGCCTGCGGGTGCCCGATGACCTGTCCGTCGGCGGCTTCGACGGCGCCGACCTGCACTGGCTCGCCCCGGCCCGGCTCACCACCGTCGTGCAGCCGAGCGAGGAGAAGGGCCGGGCCGCGGCCCGGGCCGCCATGGAGCTGGTGGCGGGCGGCGACCCGGCGGACGTCCTGCTGCCCGTCGCGTTGCGGATCGGTACCACGAGCGGGCGTGCTCCGTCCTCCGATCGGTCGGCACGCTGGTAGGAAGCGCGGCGGCCGGGGCATCCTGACGACATGGTGGTCCGCGTGCTGATCGTCGATCAGCAGCCGGTGTCCCGCCGCGGCCTGGAGGAGGCGCTGCCGGCGGCGAGCGACGGCGGCGTGCGCGTCGTGGCCCGCACCGTGCGCGCCGCCTCCGCCGGGACGCTGGTGCGGCGTTACCGGGCGGACGTCGCCCTCGTGGACCTCGAACTCGCCGCGCCGGGCCCGCTCGCCGCGCTCGCGGCCATGCGCCGTGTGCAGCCGCGCCTTCCGGTGCTCGCGCTCGCCCGGCACGTCCCCACCCTCCAGAGCGTCGTCGAGTTCCTCGGCGCAGGCGCCTGCGGCGTGCTGCTGCGGACCCGCTCGGCCGCCGGGCTGGTCCCGTCGCTGCTCGCGGCCACCGGCGCGGCGCACCGGCCGTCCGCGCCCCGGCCCGGGCCGCAGCTCTCCTGCAAGGAACGCCACCTGTGGACGCTCATCGCGGGCGGCGCCAGCACCGCCCAGATCGCGCGGGCGCTGCACGTCTCCGAGCGCACGGTCAAGCGCCTCACCGCCGGCCTGCTGCGCACCCTCGGCGTCGCGAACCGGACCGAGGCAGCCGCCCTCGCCGGCCGCGCCGGGCTGCTGGACGACCTGCTGCCCGCCGACCTCCCGCTGCCCGGGCAGCGCACGGCACCGCCCTCCTAGTGCCCCCCGCCCGCACCTGTTCGCCACCCTGGCCATCCGCGTGCCGTAACGGCCTGCCCGAGGCGACCGGCTCGTCACCCACGGCGATCGCGGAGGCTCCCGTGCTGGAACTGATCTGTCATCACACCTATGACACCTGGCAAGGGCGGCCCGTGGACCGTTCGCCGTACGGCCTGAGCAACGGCGACCCACACGGCACGCGCTTCGACCAGGATGGTGTCGCCGCCGGCTCGGGATCCCTCCACCTCGGCCCGGCAGTCGGGTGGCCGTCCCGGTGAGCAAGGCCTGGGAGAACCTGGGCGCGCTCCGGGTGGAGATGCTCCTACGCCCAGATCGTCCGCCCACCGTGCTGCGCCGGCGGACCCTGATCGAGGGCGACCGCTCGTTCCGGCTGGTGATCACCGCGAGCGTCGCCGACGACGCGGCCCTGCTCCAGGCGCAGATCGACGATCCCGAGGCGGATTCCGGATACCAGGGCGTGGTCGGTCAGCAGGTTCCCTCCCCCGACCGGTGGGCGACCGTCGGCTTCGCCTACGACGGGCTCGCCACCCTCCAGCTGCTGATCAACGGGCATGTCGTCGGCCAGGGCCGGGTGTCCGCGCCGCTGCGGCCCGTCGGCCCCCGGGGCGTCGCGGTAGGCGGAACCACCGAGCCGGGGCAGAGCTTCTCCGCACTCGCCTCGGTCGACGAGGTGAAGGTGTGGCGCCGCGATCCGGACGCGATGCGCCGCAACTTCGTCGACCGCATCATGGAGCCCGGCGGGGCCGACTGCTGGACCAAGGCATTCCGCGCACTGCTCGAGTCCTGGGTCGCCGATACCCAGCGCGCCGCCCGCGACCAGCAGGGGGCGGCATCGATCGTGGCGTTCATCCGGGCCCGGATCGCGGCAACCGGACCGGCCGGCGTCGCCGAGTACCAGTCCCTGCACCGCGAGTACGCGCCGACTGTGGGCCGCCGGTGCCTTGGACACCACCGAGATGTCGGCAGCCCTGGGCGCGATCGTCGCCTGGTGGCGAGACCGCGCAGGCGTCGAGATCTGGAAGGACCCCGACCTCCTCGGTGCCATCGGAGGCCTCACCCCGGCCCCGCCCGGCGTCGTCGCGTCCTGCGATCCCGTCCTCGAGAACTTCCTGACCCGCGTCCTCGACCTCGTGAGGAGCTGACCCCGGATGCCACCCAGCGGCGAGCAGATCGCCCTCGTGAGGCGCTTCGAGCCGGTCCTCTACCTGTCGGGCAGCGAGCGTTTCCTGCCCAGCGACCCCAAGCGCTACCTCGAGCGCAGCGCACTGTGGCGCTCCCGCCCGCCCGGCACCGGACCCGACGACTGGGGCGAGGAACCCGCCACCACCCGCCCGAAGACGCCGATCACCGGGCCCGGCGGCATCGCAGGCCTCCAGTCCGAGGAGAGCAGTACCCGGACCTGGATCGGCAAGCTGCTGCCCTCCACCGTGAACGAGGACCGCTTCCTGTCGCTGGCGGGCTGGACGGACTCGAACGCACCCGAGGTCGGCTCCCAGAACCGGTTCGCCGACCTCGACTCGATCGTCGCCGGCTACCGCGACACCCCCCTGCTCGCCGCGAGCCGGCCCTGGTACAGCGCCGAGATCCTCGACGCCGTCGAACTCAGCAGGCTCGCCGCGGCGTCCCCGCCGCCCGGCTTCACGACGAACCAGATCGGCTCGATCCTGGGGCAGCTGCAGGATCCCACCCTGATCCTCTACTACCTCTTCTACCCGGGCCACGACGAGCCGCTCGACCACTGCGAGCGCGACGGTGAAGCTGCACTGTTCGGCGGGTTCGCCGGCGACTGGGCGTGCGTCGCAGTCGTGGTCGAGCAGGGCCAGCCCACCTACCTGGGGCTCACGCGACGCAACGCGGGCTCCCGGGACCCGATGGACGAGCAGACCCGACTCGGCATGGTCGTCCGGCGCTGGGAGAACGTGCAGACCCTCGCCGACACCCACCCGCAGATCACCGTCGCCTCGGGCAACCACAGCATGTTCATCGACGTCGACGGGCCCACCACCCGCGAGCCGATCTCGTTCACCACTCCCCGCTTCGACGTCGGCACCACCTCCTGCGGCGACGTCGAGAAGGTCGACGGCATCATCCCCCGCAGCTCACCCAGCGGACGGGACACCCCCGGCGACGTCCTCATCGCGCTGATGAAGGTGTTCTGCACCGGCGGCATCCCGATCGTCGGCGAGTTCCTCGCCCCGGTCGCGATCACCTGGCTCGTGGCCGAGTTCGGCGAGTCCTCCGCCTTCGACCCGTTCGGGGCCGCCCCGGACATCGCCACCGCCGATCAGACGCCGACGTCCACCGCATACGGCACCGCCATCGCCCCGAAGAGCGTTCTGACGGGAGCCCGCGAGTGGCCGACCGACGCCGTGTCGGCTCCGGGCGGCGTCGTGACCGTCGGCAGCCGGAAGTACCCCTTCATCGTGGACCGGCAGGAACAGCTCTACTGGGCCTCGCCCGACAACGTCGGCTACCAGGGGCGCTGGGGCCCCGCCGTCGCGACCGACCCCGCGGGCCGCAGGTCCGGCATGCGGTTCCCGCGCTTCTGGCAGCTCTTCCTGGCGGGACTCGCGCGAATGTGACCACTCGCCCGCCGTGGCGAGGGCCGCTGCAAGCGACCATTTGCCCTTGATCAGCGGGGCAGCCCCGGAGTTGTCCACGCCGTGCGGCACGAGCGGCCCAATGCCGTTCGCCGCCGCCGCGCTGGTCGGCGCCTTCCACGGGTCGTGGCCGATCTCGCCCCCACATCGTCCTGGCCTGCGCGGTGACCTCCGGGTCGCTCCTCGCCGCTCCGCGGGCGCAGTGATGGGTCACACCACGTCCGATCGGCGCAACCCTTGCCGTCCGCCGCCATTCTGTATACATCTGATACCCAGAGACCAGGCCGAAGGGACCGCCCGTGCCGCACCCCCTCCAGCGCGCGGCCGCCGTGGCCGTCGGCGGCGTGCTGGCGGTCGCGCTCGCCGCCTGCATCCCGGTGCAGCCGGTCGTGCCGGCACCGCCCCGCCCCGACGTCCCCGGCGTGGCGTTCGACGGCCGCCCGGTCCGCGAGGGCGGTCACCTGGTGATGGCGCTGTCCAACGAGCCGGACAAGCTCGACCCGACCACCTCGTCGTCGCTCTACACGCGCTACGTGATGAACGCGATGTGCGAGAAGCTCTACGACATCGACGCCGAGGGCGACATCGTGCCGCAGCTGGCGACCGCCTTGCCCGGGGTCGCACCCGACGGGCTCACGGTGACGATCCCGGTCCGCACCGGGATCAGGTTCGCCGACGGCACCCCGTTCGACGCTGCAGCCGTCGTCACCACCCTGCAACGCCACCTGACCATGGAGGGCTCCACGCGCCGTGGCGAGCTCGGGCCGATCAGCGGCATCGAGGCCCCCGACCCGGCCACCGTCGTGATCCGCTATGAACGGTCGTTCGCGCCCCTCACCGCCTCCCTCGCCGACCGCGCCGGGATGATCATGTCCCCCACGGCGCTCGCCGAGCTGGGCGCGGACTTCGGCAGCGCACCGGTGTGCGTCGGGCCGTTCCGGTTCGCCGAGCGCGTGCCGCAGACGTCGATCACGGTGGTGCGCGACCCGAACTACTACGCCGCCGACGAGGTCCACCTCGACTCGATCACCTACCGGATCATGAGCGACGCGAACATCCGCGCGGCCAACCTGCGCTCCGGTGACGTCCAGGTCGCCGACCGGATCTCGACGCAGGACGTCGACGCCCTCCAGCTCGAGCACGGCATCGGCGTCCTGCAGATCGGCTCGCTCGGCTACCAGGGGATGACGTTCAACCTCGGCAACGTGAACGGCACCGGCGAACCGCCGCAGCCGATCGACACGCCGATCGCATCCGACGCGCGGGTCCGACAGGCGTTCGCGCTGGCGGTGGACCGCACGACGCTGATCAACACCGTGTTCAACAACTGGTTCGACGCCGCGTGCTCGCCGATCGCCCCCACCAGCTCGTTCTCCACGCCCCTGAGCGAGGCGTGCCAGCCCTACGACCCGGTCCGGGCCCGCGAACTGCTCTCCGAGGCCGGCGTGCCGACCCCCTACCGGCTCACGATGCTCGTCAGCAACGACCAGGAACAGCTCCGGCTCGCGCAGGCGCTGCAGGCCAGCGTCCGCGAGGCCGGCTTCGAGATCACGATCCAGCCCGTCGAGTACTCCACGCTGCTCGACGTCCAGGACCGCGGCGACTTCGAGGCCCTGCAGCTGGGCTGGTCCGGGCGCATCGACCCGCACGGGAACACGGCGAGCTTCCTGACCACCGGCGCCAGCAACAACTACTCCGGCTACAGCAACCCGGAGGTCGACCGCCTGGTGAAGGAGGCGGCCCAGCTCACCGACCCGGCGGCGCGCGCCGACGCCTACGGCCGGGTGGTCGAGATCATCCAGCGGGACCTGCCGATCCTCTACATCTACCGGCTGCGCAACCTCACCGCCTACACCACGGACGTGGCGGGCATCGAGACCTTCGCCGACGGGGTGGTCCGGCTGGGACGCGCTGGGTTCCTCGCCGAGGGAGGCGAGTGACGTGGCCCGCTACCTGGTGACCCGCCTCGGCCACGGCGTGATCACGATGTTCCTGGCGTCGATCGTGGTGTTCGCGGGAGTGCGGGCGCTGCCGGGCGACCCGGCGCTCGCGATGGCCGGCGAGGAGGCCACCCCGGAGACCCTCGAAGCGGTACGCGCGCAGCTCGGGCTCGACGAGTCGATCGTCGTGCAGTACCTGCGGTTCCTGGGCAACGCGCTCACCGGCGACTTCGGCGACTCGGTGCGCACCGGCACCCCCGTCACCGACCTGATCGCCACCACGCTGCCGGTCACGGCGTGGCTCTCGCTCTACGCGATCGTGATCGCCGTCGTCGTCGGGATGGCCGCGGGCGCGCTCGCCGCCGCGAACCGGGGCCGGTGGCCGGACCTGGCCGTCGGCGGGGTGTCGCTGCTGTCGCTGTCGGTGCCGAACTTCTGGCTCGGGCTGCTCGCGATCCTCTACCTCGCGGTCGGGCTGGGCTGGTTCCCGGCGTCCGGTTACGTGGCCGTCTCCGCGGAGCCGCTGCGCGCGCTCTGGCACCTCACGCTGCCCGCGCTGATCCTCGGCACCGGCCTCGCGGCGATCGTGATGCGCCAGGCCCGCTCCTCCATGATCGACGCGCTGGCCGCCGACTACGTGCGGACAGCGCGGGCGAAGGGCGCGTCACGCGGCACCGTGCTCGTCCGCTACGCCATGCGCAACAGCCTGGTCGTCGTCGTGACGATCGTCGGCCTGCAGCTGGGCGGGCTGATCTCGGGCGCGGTCGTGACGGAGCGGATCTTCGCCCTGCCCGGCTTCGGGAAGCTCACGCTCGACAGCGTGTTCACCCGCGACTACCCCGTGATCCAGGGCGTCGTGCTGGTCGTGACGCTCGCCTACATCCTCATCAACCTCGCCGTCGACGTCCTCTACTCGGTGATCGATCCACGGATCCGGGTGGCAGGGGGAGGGAACGCCTGATGGCTCTCGTGACGCCCGAGATCGGCGCGGCCGACGACGAGCTCGGCAGTCGCCGCGGCCGGGTGCTCACCGGGCTGCTGCACCACCGGCTCGGCGTGGTGGGCGGCGGTCTGCTGCTCGTCGTGGTGCTGGCCGCGCTGCTCGCCCCGTGGATCGCGCCCTACCCGCCCGACGAGGTGCACTTCGAGACGCCGTTCCAGCTGCCCCGGACGATCGGGTTCCCGCTGGGCACCGACGACCTGGGCCGCGACATCCTCTCCCGCATCCTGTACGGCACGCGGGCGTCGCTGCAGGTCGGCGTGCTCGCCGTGGCGCTCGCGATCGTGGTGGGCACCCCGCTCGGGCTGCTCGCCGGGTACTGGCGGTGGCTCGACGCGCTCGTGTCGCGACTGACCGACCTGCTGCTCGCGTTCCCGTTCCTCATCGTCGCCGTCGGCCTCGCCGCGATCAACGGGGCCAGCCTGGCGAACGCGGCGATCGCGCTCGGCCTCGCCCAGGTGCCGACCATGATCCGCGTCGTCCGCGCCGAGACGCTGCGGCTCGAGGGCCACGAGTTCGTCCTGGCCGCCCGCACGATGGACGCCTCCGGCGTGCGGATCCTCGCCACGCACGTGCTGCCGAACGCCCTCTCGTCGATCATCGTGCAGGCCACGGTGATCATGCCGGTCGCGGTGATCGGCGAAGCCCTGCTGTCGTTCCTCGGGCTCGGGATCCAGCCGCCGAGCCCCAGCTTGGGCATCATGCTGTCCGACGCCCAGCAGTACATCGTCCGCGCGCCGTACGCGGCGTTCTTCCCCGGCCTGGCGATCGTCGTGATCTGCCTGGCCTTCAACCTGTTCGGCGACGCGCTGCGCGACGTGCTGAGCCCCGGCTCGCGCCGGTGACAAGGAAAGGTCCCTCGTTGAGCTTCGTCCCGCCTCCCGAGTTCACCACCCGCCCCACCCTGCAGGGCACGTTCGGCATGTCGGCCACCACGCACTGGCTCGCCACCGCCACCGCGCAGGCCGTGCTGGAGCGCGGCGGCAACGCGTTCGACGCCGCCACCGCGGCCGGGTTCGTGCTGCACGTCGTCGAGCCGCACCTCAACGGCCCGGGCGGCGACCTGACCGGCGTGTTCGCCACGGCGGACGACCCGGCCCCGACGGTCCTCATGGGCCAGGGCCCGGCCCCGGCGGGCGCCACGATCACCCACTACCGCGGTGAGGGCCTCGACCTCGTCCCGGGCGCCGGTGGGCTCGCCGCCGCCGTGCCCGGCTCGGTGGACGCCTGGCTCGTCCTGCTCGCCGAGCACGGCACGTGGGAGCTCGCCGACGTCCTCGCCTTCGCGATCGGCTACGCCCGCGACGGCCATCCCGTGGTCGGGCGCGTGGGCACCACCATCGAGACCGTCGCCGAGCTGTTCACCGAGCACTGGACGACGTCGGCCCAGCTGTGGATGCCGAACGGCAGGCCGCCGCGCGCGGGCGAGATCATCCGCCTCCCGGCCTACGCCCGCACCCTGGAACGGCTGCTGGAGGCAGGCTCCGGCGCAACGGACCGGCGCGCGCGGATCGAGGCGGCCCGCCGCGAGTGGAACGAGGGGTTCGTCGCGAAGGAGGCCGCCGCCTTCCTGCGCATCCCGCACCGGCACTCGTCCGGCACCGACCACGCGGCCGTGATCGAGGCGGCCGACTTCGCCGCCTTCTCCGCCTCGTTCGAGCCCGCCGTCACCGCCGAATTCCGCGGCACGACCGTGGCCAAGACCGGCCCGTGGGGCCAGGGCCCCGCGCTGCTGCAGGCGCTCATGATCCTCGACGGGCTCCCGGACGAGGCCATCGACCCGTCCACCGCCGACGGCGCGCACCACGTCCTCGAGGCGCTCAAGCTCGCCATGGCCGACCGGGACGCCCACTACGGCGACGCCATCGCCGACGGCGTGCTCGACGTGCTGCTGTCGCCCGAGTACGCGCGGGAGCGGCGGGCGCTGATCGGCGAGGACGCCTCGCACGAGTTCCGCCCCGGCCGCCCCGGCGGGCGCGAGCCGTTCCTGCCCCCGCTCGTCACCGACGCCGAGGAGGGGGCCACCGCGGGCGTCGGCGAGCCCACCGTCGTGCTGTCCGGGGAGACCCGCGGCGACACCTGCCACGTCGACGTCGTGGACCGCTGGGGCAACATCGTCGCCGTCACGCCGTCCGGTGGCTGGCTGCAGTCCTCGCCGACGATCCCGGAGCTCGGGTTCTGCCTCGGCTCCCGGCTGCAGATGACCTGGCTGCAGGAGGGGACGCCGTCGTCGCTCACCCCGGGCGAGCGGCCGCGCACCACGCTCACCCCCACGCTGCTGCTGCGCGACGGGAAGCCGGTGGCCGCACTGGGCTCCCCCGGCGGCGACCAGCAGGACCAGTGGCAGCTGCTCTACCTGCTGCGCACGCTCGCCGGCGGCTACTCGCCGCAGCAGGCCATCGACGCCCCGGCCATGCACACCACGTCGATGCCAGGGTCGTTCTGGCCCCGCACCTGGACGCCGGGCGGCGCCGTCGTCGAGGACCGGATCGGCGACGACGTCATCAGCGAGCTGGAACGGCGCGGCCACCAGGTCAGCCGGGCAGGCGACTGGGAGCTCGGGCGGCTGTCCAGCGTCGGTCGCGACCCGGAGACCGGGATCCTCTCCGCGGCCGCCAACCCGCGCGGCGCGCAGGGGTACGCGGCGGGCCGCTGATGACCGACGATCCGCTGCTGCGCATCCGCGGCCTCGAGGTCTCCTACGGCCGCGAGCCGCGGCCCGTCCTCCACGGCGTGGACCTCACGGTGCGGCGCGGGCAGCGGGTGGCGATCGTCGGTGAGTCCGGGTCGGGGAAGTCGACCACCGCGGCCGCCGCGATCGGCCTGCTGCCCGGCACCGGGCGCGTCACCGGCGGGACGATCGAGTTCGACGGCGAGGACGTCACGGCGGCGGGTGAGCGGCGGCTGCGCAGGCTGCGCGGGCGCCGGATCGGCCTCGTCCCGCAGGACCCGATGTCGAACCTCAACCCGGTGGCCCGCGTCGGGCGGCAGATCGCCGAGACGCTCGTGATGCACGGCATGGCGCGCGGGCGGGCGGCGCGCGAGCGGGCCGTCGAGCTGATGACCGAGGCGGGCATCCCGGATGCCGCGCGGCGGGCCCGGCAGTACCCGCACGAGTTCTCCGGCGGGATGCGCCAGCGGGTACTCATCGCGATCGCGCTGGCCTGCCAGCCGCAGCTGCTCATCGCGGACGAACCGACGTCCGCGCTGGACGTCACCGTGCAGCGCCAGATCCTCGACCACCTCGAGCGGCTCACCACCGCGCACGCCACGGCGATGCTGCTCATCACGCACGACCTCGGTCTCGCCGCGGAGCGGGCCGACGACGTCGTCGTGATGTGGCAGGGCCGGGTGGTCGAGACAGGGCCCGCCGCGCGCATCCTGCGCGACCCGCAGCACGAGTACACCCGGCGGCTGGTGGCGGCGGCCCCGTCGGTGGCCGCGCGGTCCCGGGCCGCGCCGGCGCCACCGCCCGCGGCGGACCCGGTGCCCGCGCTCGAGGTCATCGACCTCGTGAAGACCTACAAGGTGCGCGGGCAGCGGGAGCCGCTGCACGCCGTCGACCGGGTGTCGTTCACGGTGCCGGAGGGCACCACGACGGCGATCGTGGGCGAGTCGGGGTCGGGCAAGACCACGACCGCCCGGCTCGTGCTGGGGCTGGAACAGCCGACGGCCGGCCACATCGCGATCGCCGGGCGCACGTTCCGCGGTGCCGACCGGGCCGGCAGGCGGGCGATCCGGCGCGAGATGCAGCCGGTGTTCCAGGACCCGTACGGCTCCCTCGACCCGGTGCTGCCCGTCGAACGGTTGATCGACGAGCCGCTGCGGGTGTTCGGCATCGGTGACTCCGCCACCCGCAGGCAGCGGGTGGCCGAGCTGCTCGACCACGTCGCGCTCCCCCGCACGGCGGCCCAGCGGCATCCCGTGGAGCTCTCGGGCGGGCAGCGGCAGCGCGTCGCGATCGCCAGGGCCCTCGCACTGCGGCCGAAGCTGGTGATCTGCGACGAGGCCGTGTCCGCGCTCGACGTCCTCGTCCAGGACCAGATCCTGGAGCTGCTCACCCAGCTGCAGCGCGAGCTCGGGCTGTCCTACCTGTTCATCGCCCACGACCTCGCGGTGGTGCGCCTCGTCGCGCACGACGTGCTCGTGATGCGGCGCGGCCGGATCGTCGAGCACGGCAGCACCGCGGACGTCTTCGACGCGCCGCAGGACGACTACACGCGCGCGCTGCTCGAGGCGATCCCCTCACCCGCCTGAGCCGGCCCGCTCGAGGTGCTCGAGCAGCGCGGCCGCCGCGGGCACGAGCGGGCCCTTGCGGTGGACGACCCCGGCGGTCCAGGTCGGGGCACGCCGGATGGCGACCGTGCGCAGGTCGGGGAACAGCGCGGCCAGGGTGGCCGGGAAGATCGTGACCCCGAGATCGGCGCGGACCAGTTCGACCGCGGCCAGGATGTCGTTCGTCTCGAACACGCCGGCCCGCTCCACCCCCGCGGCGCGGAAGGCGCGGTCGACCACGTGCCGGATGGCCCAGCCGGGGGCGATGTCGACGAACGGGTGGCGCGCCAGCTCGGCCAGGGTCACCCGTGCGTCCGGCAGATCCGCCCGTGGGCCGACGAGCGCGACCATCCGGTCCCGCATCAGCTCGACGCCGACCAGGCCGCGCGGCCGCCCGGTGAGCGCGATGACGGCCAGGTCGACCGTTCCCTCCCGGACCGCGTCGACGATCTCCTCGGCGGGCGCCTGGCGTAGCCGCACCACCACCCCGGGATGCGCGCGGCGCAGCGCCCCGATCGCCGGCGGGAGCCCGCCCAGCAGACCCTGCATGACGCCGAGCGTGACCCGGCCGCGCAGCACCCCCCGCACCGCGTCGACGGCGGCGTGCACCTGGTCGGCTGCCGACAGCGCGGTGCGGGCCGCCGCCACGAACGCCTCGCCGGCAGCCGTCGGCACGGCACGGTGCGTCGAGCGGTCGAACAGCGGCACGTCGAGCTCCCGCTCGACCGCGCGCACCGTGGCCGACACCGCGGACTGCACCAGCCGGAGCCGCCTGCCGGCCGCCGAGAACCCTCCCGCCTCGGCCACGGCGACGACCACCTGCATCTGCCTGAGCTCCACGGCACCCATCTCCGAGCGAGATAGCTGACATCTCGGATCATCGCACGGACCGGGGAAGCTCGGGCCCGGCGCGGCGGGTTGGAACCGGGGTGCACACCTCATACGCCGCCGCACCGGCGCAGGGCTCGATCCGCCGCCACGACCGCGGCTTCTGGCTGGTCGCGTACCTGTTCACGGTCACGATGGCCTCGTCGACGCTCCCGACCCCGCTGTACCCGCACTACCAGCGCCAGGACGGCTTCGGAGCGCTCGTCGTCACGATGGTGTTCGCGGTCTACGCGGTCGGTGTGCTCGCCTCCCTGTTCCTCGGCGGGCACGTCTCGGACTGGATCGGCCGCAGGCGGGTGCTCGTGCTGGGGCTCGTGCTCGGCATCGCGTCCAGCGCGACGTTCGCCGCTTCCGCGGCCCTGCCCGCGCTCGTCACCGGCCGGGTGCTGTCCGGCCTGAGCGTCGGGCTCGTCACCGCGACCGCCACCGCGCACCTCGCCGACCTGAACGGGCGGGCCCGTCCCGGCGGGGGCCTGCGGCGCGCCGAGGTGGTCGCCACGGCGGCCAACATGGGCGGGCTCGGCCTCGGCCCGCTGATCTCCGGCCTGCTGGCCGAGTACACGACCGCCCCGCTGCGCGTGCCGTACGCGGTGTCGGTCCTGCTGCTGGCGATCGGGCTGGCTGCGCTCGCGGTGGTCCCGGAGACCGTGCGGCGGCCCGACCCGCTTCCCGCGTACCGCCCCCAGCGCACCGCCGTGGCGCCCGAGCACCGGCGCACGTTCATCGGGGCGGCGACGGCCTCCATCGTGTCCTTCGCGGTCTTCGGGCTGTTCAGCTCGCTGGCCGCGATCGTCATGAGCACGCTGTTCCACATCGGGAGCCCGGTGCTGGGCGGCCTCGCCGCGCTACTGGCCTTCGGCTCCGGCGCGGCCGCCCAGGTCCCGCTGCACCGGGTGGCCGCCCGCCCGCAGCTGCTGAGCGGCCTCGCCGTCATCACGGCGGGCGTGGTCGTCCTCGTCCTCGGGGTGCACCTCGGCGTGCTCGCGCTCTTCCTGGCCGGGGGCGCCGTCGCGGGGGCCGGCGCCGGGATCGCGTTCAAGGGCAGCATGTCCACCGTGCTCGCCACCGCCCCGGCGAACCGGCGCGGCGAGACGAGCGCGGCCCTGTTCCTGGCCGCCTACGTCGGCCTCACGGTGCCGGTCCTCGGGCTCGGGGTCGCCGCGCAGAGCCTCCCGGTGGCGGTCGCGCTGTACATGTTCGCCGGCGTCCTGCTGCTCGCGCTGGCGTTCGCGGCCTGGCGGATCGCCACCGCGCCGCCCGGACGCGCCATGATGGGCGCATGACGGACGGGATCGACCCCACGGCCGCGCCGAGCGGGGCGGGCTGCCGCGAGTGCGACGAGGCCGGCGGCTGGTGGGTGCACCTGCGCCGCTGCGCATCGTGCGGGCACGTCGGCTGCTGCGACACCTCGCCGGCCCAGCACGCCACAGCGCACTTCCGGGAGACGGGGCACCCGCTCGTGCGCAGCTTCGAGCCCGGCGAGAGCTGGTACTGGGACTACCGCACGGAAACCCTGCTGGAGGGCCCGGACCTGCCCGAACCCCAGCACCACCCGGAGGACCAGCCGGTCCCGGGCCCCGCGGGCCGGGTGCCGCAGGACTGGCGCGCGCACATCCACTGAGGGCGTCGTCCCGAGTGTCAGCAACGCCACTTTCATGACGCCTGACGTCGTGAAAGTGGCTTTGCTGACGCCGACCGGAGAGGATCACCGCGTGGAACCTCTTCGGATCGGCGTTCTCGGCGCGTCCCGCATCGCCGTCAACGCCATCGTCGCCCCCGCACAGCTCACCGGGGCCCGGCTCGTCGCCGTGGCGGCGCGGGACCGGGGCCGAGCCGAGACGTTCGCCGCCGACCACGGCGTCGAGCGAGTGCTCGGCTCCTACGCGGAGGTGCTCGCCGACCCCGAGGTGGAGGCGATCTACAACCCGCTCGCCAACGGCCTGCACGGCCCGTGGAACGTCGCGGCGCTGGCCGCGGGCAAGCACGTGCTCACCGAGAAGCCCTCGGCGAGCGACGCGGGCGAGGCCCGGGAGGTGCGCGCCGCCGCCGAGCGCGCGGGGCTGGTGTTCATGGAGGCCTTCCACTACCTCTACCACCCGGTGGCCCAGCGACTGCTGGACGTCGTGGGCTCCGGCGGGATCGGCGAGCTGCGCCACGTCGAGGTGCACATGGAGATCGCGCCGCCGCCGGACGGCGACCCGCGCTGGTCGCTCCCGCTCGCCGGCGGCGGGCTGATGGACGTCGGCTGCTACGGCGTCCACCTGCACCGGATGCTGGGCCGGTTCGGGGGCGGCGCCCCGCGGGTCACCGGCGCCGAGGGCCGGGAGCGGGCCGGGCACCCCGGCGTGGACGAGTGGGTGCGCGCCGAGTTCGCGTTCCCCGGCGGGGCCACCGGCGTGCTGCACAGCTCGATGGCGGCCGACGAGCTGCGGATGACGGCCCGCATCGTCGGGGACACGGGCGAGGTGCGCGCCGCGAACTTCGTGCTCCCCCACCGCGACGACCGGGTGTGGGTCACCACGGGGGGCGTCGAGCGCGAGGAGCGGGCGGGCCTTCGCCCGTCGTACGCCTACCAGCTGGAGGCGTTCGCCGCCGCCGTCCGGGACGGGGCGCCGGTACCGACGGACGCCGACGACGCCGTGGCCACCGCCGAGCTACTCGACGACTGCTACCGGGCCGCGGGCTTCGACCTGCGCCCGCGGACGGCACCGATCGCCTGACCCCGGGTGGGGCCCGGATCGGGCGACGCGGCCCGGCGGGTGCAGGATCGATGGGTGGTCTCCCGCACGGCTCCGCACGCCCCCTCCCTCGCCGACGCCGTCGGCGCCGCCGCCGCACGGCTCGAAGGCGTCGCACTCCCGACGCCGCTGCAGCCCAGCGAACGGCTCTCGGCCGTGACCGGGGCGCAGGTCTGGGTGAAACGGGAGGACCTGCAGGTCGGGCGGTCGTACAAGCTGCGCGGCGCGTACAACCTGCTGGCCCAGCTCGGGCCGGAGGAGCGGGCGGCCGGGGCCGTCTGTGCGAGCGCGGGGAACCACGGCCAGGGCGTCGCGTACGCCTGCCGCAGGCTGGGCATCCGCGGCCGCGTGCACGTGCCGAGCACCACGCCGCGGCAGAAGCGGGAGCGGATCGCCGCGCTCGGCGGCGACGCCGTGGAGCTGGTGGTCGGCGGCGACACCTACGACGAGGCCGCCGCGGCGGCCGCCGAGCACGCGGCCCGCACCGGCGCAACCGTCGTCCCGGCCTTCGACGACCTGCGCACGATCGCCGGGCAGGGCACGGTGGCCGCGGAGATCATGGCCCAGCTGGACGGCGCGCCGGACGTCGTCGTGGTGCCGGTCGGTGGGGGCGGGCTGCTCGCCGGGGTCGGGGGCTTCCTGGCCGAGCGGTACCCGCAGGTCCGGGTCGTCGGCGTGGAGCCGGCGGGCGCGGCCGGCATGACGGCAGCACTGGCCGCGGGCGAACCGGTGGCCCTGCCCGAGCTCGACTCGTTCGTCGACGGCGCCGCCGTGCGCCGCGTCGGCGACGTCAGCTTCCCGCTGGTGCGCGACTGCGGCGCCGAGCTCACGACGGTGGCCGAGGGCCGCGTCTGCACGGAGATGCTCGACCTCTACCAGGTGGACGGGATCATCGCCGAGCCCGCGGGCGCGCTCGCCGCCGCCGCGCTCGACGGGATCGAGCTGGAGCCCGGTTCCACCGTCGTCTGCCTGCTCTCGGGCGGTAACAACGACGTCAGCCGCTACGCCGAGGTGATCGAGCGCTCGCTCGTGCACCGCGGGCTCAAGCACTACTTCCTCGTGGAGTTCCCGCAGGAGCCCGGCGCGCTGCGGCGGTTCCTCGACGAGGTGCTCGGCCCGGACGACGACATCGTCCTGTTCGAGTACGTCAAGCGCGACAACCGCGAGACCGGCGCCGCGCTCGTCGGCATCGAGCTGGCCCACCGCGACGGCTACGAGCCGCTGTGGAAGCGCATGGAGGCCAGCCCGCTGAAGATCCAGCACGTCGCCCCGGGCACCACGGCGTACCGCTTCCTCGTGTGACCCGTCGCCGCTGAGAACAGCGGATACTGGCGGGAACCGTCCGATGAGGGGGCGAGGCCGTGGCCGTCATCCCGAGCGAACGCGGCGAGATCGCCACCTCGGCCGAGATCGTCAGCGATCTCCTCGGCCACCTCACGGTCACGACGAAGCGGGTCCACCGCGCCGTCGCCCGCCGGGGGTTCGCCAGGTTCCTCCCGGCGCCGGTCCGCGCCGCGCAGGAGAGCGTCACGGCGAGCGTCTACGGCCTCGTGTGGGCGGGGATCACGGTCGTGGGCGGCGCCGTGGTGGACGTGCTGGACTCCGTCGAGCGCACCCGGACCGCGCGGCCGTTCACGACCACACCACGCGGCCGCCATCTCGCGGGCCTGCTCAACGGCGTGGTCGGCGACCGGCTGCACGACCACTACCCGCGGCTGGCGAGCCCGATGCGCATCCGGGTCGACGGCGCGGATGTCGAACCCGAGTCCGCGGCGTTGGCCCGGCACTTCCCGGCGGCGGCGGGGAAGGTCGTGGTGTTCGTGCACGGGGTGATCGAGACCGAGGAGTGGTGGAACACCCCGGCCCGCGCGCACGCGGGCGATCCGGCCGCGATCTCCGTGGACTTCGGCGCGCGGCTCACCCGCGATCTGGGCTGCAGCAGCGTTCACGTCCGCTACAACAGCGGCCGGCACATCTCGGACAACGGCGCCGATCTCGCCGACCTGCTCGAGCGGCTCGGCACCGCGTGGCCGGTACCGGTGCGGGAACTCGCGCTGGTCGGGCACTCCATGGGCGGCCTCGTCGCCCGCAGCGCGCTCCACCAGGGGTACGCGCGCGGCCTCGCCTGGTCACGCCGCACGCGTCACCTGGTGTGCCTCGGTTCCCCGCACACCGGCGCACCGCTGGAACGGGGGGCGAACATCCTCACCGCGGTGCTCGGCGAGTTCGACGAGTCCGCCCCGATCGCCGCGTTGATCGCCGGACGCAGCGCCGGTATCAAGGACCTGCGGCACGGAAGCCTCCACCGCCAGGAGTGGCACGGGCGAGATCCGGATGCCCCGCGGCCCGCCTTCTCTCGTCGCCCCTACCGCCCGCCCGACGGCGTCGAGCACAGCAACCTCGCCGCGACGGCCTGGCGCGCGCCCGGACCGCTGTCCGACCGGGTCGGGGACCTGCTGATCCCCACCGCCAGCGCGTTGGCGCCGACGCCCCCGGCCCGCCGGTGCACGATCCGCGGGCTGAACCATCGCGACCTGCTCACCCACGACGCGGTCTACGCGCAGCTCCTGGGTTGGCTCAGCACGTGAGGGCCTCCCGACACCCTCCTCATCGGGACGCGGCGAGCCCGTGCAGGAGCAGCTCCGCCAGGCGCGCGTAGGCCTCCGCGTCGTCCAGGCCGGTGGACGCCGCGACCTGCCGCTGCTGGATCCGCACCATCACCGCCGTCACGACGTCGGCGACGAAGCCCGTGTGGACGTCGCGGAACGCGCCCACCGCCACGCCGTCGGCCACGAGCTGCTGCACGCGGGCCGCGGCGGCCCGGGTGTTGCGCTCGTACACCTCTGCGGCCGGGGCGAAGCCCGCGACGTCGTCGAAGAACCGCGCGGACGCGGGCGCGAGCTCCGTGGCGACGGCGTGCAGGTACGCGCCCACCCGCTCGGCCGGGTCGGCCCGCGCGGCGACGGCGGCCTCGACCCGCTCGGTCGCCCCGCGGAAGAAGTGCACCACCGCCGTGCGGACCAGCTGCTCCTTGCTGCCGGCCAGCGCGTACAGCGTGCGCTTGGAGCAGTGCAGGCGGGCGGCGACGTCGTCGAGGGTCAGGTGCGCGAAGCCCTCGGCGAGCAGCAGGGCCACGAGGGCGTCGAAGAGCTCCTCCCGACGAACGGCTCCGCGCCGCACCACGCCCATATCGGCTATTGTAGCCGGTACTGACGTTCCAACATCAGTACCGATACGAGGAGCGGTCATGGCCGTCGAGCGCCTGCTGCCCACCACCGAGGCCGAGGACCTGCTCGCGCTCGCCCGCGAGATCGCCGACAAGGAGCTCGCCCCGCGCGTCGAGGAGCACGAGCGGGCCGAGACCTACCCCGAAGGGCTCTTCGCCACGCTCGGCACGGCCGGCCTGCTCGGCCTGCCCTACCCCGAGGAGCACGGCGGCGGGGCCCAGCCGTACGAGGTCTACCTGCAGGTCCTCGAGGAGCTCGCCGCCCGCTGGGCCGCCGTGGCCGTCGCGGTGAGCGTGCACGGGCTCGCCTGCCACCCGCTCGCGACGTTCGGCTCGCCGGAGCAGCAGGAGCGCTGGCTGCCCGGCATGCTCGCCGGCGAGGTGGTGGGCGCCTACAGCCTGTCCGAACCGCAGGCGGGCTCGGATGCGGCGGCGCTCACCTGCAAGGCCGAACGCGGCCCCGAGGGCTACCGCATCACCGGCACCAAGGCCTGGATCACCCACGGCGGCCGGGCAGGCTGCTACGCACTGTTCGCCCGCACCGCACCGGGCCCAGGCGGGGTGTCCTGCTTCCTCGCGCCGGGACGGGTCGATGGGCTCTCCTTCGGCCGGCCCGAGGAGAAGATGGGACTGCACGCGATCCCGACCACCACCGCGCACTGGGACGGCGCCGTGCTCGACGCCGACCGCCTGATCGGGACCGAGGGCCAGGGCCTGCAGATCGCGTTCTCCGCCCTCGACTCCGGGCGCCTGGGCATCGCCGCCGTCGCCACCGGACTCGCCCAGGCCGCCCTCGACACCGCCGCCGCGTACGCGAACGAGCGCACCGCGTTCGGCCGCCGGATCGTCGACCACCAGGGCCTCGGCTTCCTGCTCGCCGACATGGCCGCCGCCGTCGACGCCGCCCGCGCCACCTACCTCGACGCCGCCCGGCGCCGCGACGCGGGCCGGGAGTACCGGCGGGCGGCGAGCGTGGCGAAGCTCGTGGCCACGGACGCCGCGATGAAGGTCACCACCGACGCGGTGCAGGTGCTCGGCGGCTACGGCTACACGCGCGACTTCCCGGTGGAGCGGTACATGCGCGAGGCCAAGGTCACGCAGATCTTCGAGGGCACCAACCAGATCCAGCGGCTGGTGATCGCGCGGTCGCTGGCGGCGGGCTGACGACCGCGCGGTCACACACCAACCGTGGCGCCGACACACGAACTGCAGTTGGTGTGCCAGCACCGGAGTTGGTGTGCGAGCACCACTCACCGGGCGTTCACCGGGACCAGCGCGCGGAGCGCCGCAGCGATGTCGGGCCCCGACGGCGCCGCCTCGGCGTCGACGAGGGCCTGGAGAACGATGCCGTTGACCAGTGCCAGCCCGAGGGAGCCGACGCGGCGGGCCGTGTCGTCGTCGACCTCGCCCTCCGCGAGGTCGAGCAGCATCGCCGCGAACGCCCGCCGCGCGCGGGCGTAGGCCCGCGCGAGCTCCTCCCGCACCGCGGTGGAGAACTCGACCTGTGCCACCCACTGCACGCTCGCCGCCACCACCGCGCGGTCGGTGCGCACCTTGCCGATGAGGACGTCGAGGAACGCGGCGAGGCGGTCGGCGGCCGGACCGTCGGGATGGTCGCGCAGCGCTGCCTCGATGTCGTCGTCCCAGTCGTCGAACGAGTCGAGGATCGCCGCGTCGAGCAGGGCGTCCTTGGAGCCGAAGTGGTAGCCGATGGACGCCAGGTTGGTGCCGGACGCGGCCACGATGTCGCGCGCTGTCGTGTGGGCGTACCCCTTCTCGACGATGCAGCGCTTCGCCCCGGCCAGGAGCGCCTCCCGATTCCCCATGCGCGCAGGGTAGTGGACCGTCGGGACGAACGTCTGAGACATTTGTCCTAGACGCCCGTCCTTGACGTCCGTACCATTCGCCCCGTGACCCGCACCCAATCCCGCGCCGGGCACCGGGAGTGGATCGGCCTCGCCGTGCTCACGCTCCCGGCACTGCTGGCCTCGATGGACCTCTCCGTGCTGTTCATGGCCGCCCCGTGGCTCGCCGCCGACCTCGCTCCCACCGGCACGCAGCTGTTGTGGATCATGGATGCGTACGGCTTTCTCATGGCCGGCCTCCTGCTGACGATGGGCGCGCTCGGCGACCGCATCGGGCGTCGCAGGCTGTTGCTGATCGGGGCCGCGGCGTTCGGTGCCGCCTCCGTGCTCGCCGCCTACGCCCCCACCGCCGAGCTGCTCGTCCTGGCGAGGGCACTGCTCGGCATCGGCGGTGCGACCCTCGCCCCGTCGACCCTCGCGCTGCTGCGCGGCATGTTCACCGACGCCACGCAGCGCCGGGTCGCGATCGGGGTCTGGACCGGGGCGTTCACCGGCGGGATCGCGCTCGGCCCGATCGCGGGCGGGCTGCTGCTCGAGCACTTCTGGTGGGGCTCGGTCTTCCTGATCAACCTGCCGGTCATGGCGCTGCTGCTGGTGCTCGGGCCGGTGCTCCTGCCGGAATCCCGGGATCCGGACGGTGGCCGGTTCGACCTCGTGAGCGCCCTGCTGTCGATCGCAGCGGTGCTGCTGGTCGTGCACGGGGTGAAGGAGCTCGTGCACGCGGGGACTGGCGGGTGGCCCGCGGTCCTCGCGGGGCTCGCGCTGGGTGCGCTGTTCGTCCGGAGGCAGCTGCGGCTGCCCGATCCGCTGATCGACGTCCGGCTCTTCCGCGGGGGCGGGTTCAGCGCCGCGTTCGGCGGCTACGTCGTGATGATCGTCGGCAGCGCGGGGCTGGGTTATCTCGCGGTGCAGTACCTGCAGGTCGTGCTGGAGATCCGGCCGTTCACCGCCGCGCTGTGGCAGCTGCCCACGGTCGCCGCCACCGGGATCGGCATCGCCCTGACCACGACGCTCGTCCGGTGGGTGCGCGCCGCGGTGCTCGCCGGCGCCGCGCTCCTCGTCGCGGCGATCGGCTTCCTCCTGGTCGCCCAGGTCGATGTCGGCACCTCGCCCGCGACCATGGTGGCCGCCTATTCCGTGGCGACCCTCGGCACCGGGATGCTCGTGCCGCTGGCCATCGACCTGATCATCGGCGCGGCCCCGCCGCACCGCGGGGGCGCCGCCGCCGGACTGAGCGAGGCGGGCAGCGAGCTCGGAGGTGCGCTGGGCATCGCCGTCCTCGGCAGCATCGCGGCGGCGGTCTACCGCAGCGAGTTCACGTCCGGCGAGCTGCCGGCCGACGCGACCGAGACCGTCGGCGGCGCGGTCGCCGCCGCAGGCGCGCTGCCGGCCGCGCTCGCCGACGCGCTGATCGCCGACGCGCAGCGCGCCTTCACCTCGGGCTTCACGACGGCGGCGACGGTCATGGCGGCGCTGCTGGCGATCACGGCAGTGGTGGTGACCACCCGCCTTCGGCGGTCGTAAGAGTGGATACGAGTGCTCCAGCACTCGTATCCACTCACGGCTGTGTCAGCGCAGGGGGCCCGTCACCGACTCCGCCGCGGCGAGCAGCTCGCCCGAGGCCACCAGCCGGACGGCCTCCTCGATCTCCGGGGCGAGCGTGCGGTCCGGGCCGGGGCCGGCGACGGCCGCGCGCAGGCGGTCGCGGGCCGCGCCGGTGGCCGGGGCGGGCGCGTACGGGGCGCGCAGGTCGAGCGCCCGGGCGGCGGTGAGCAGCTCGATCGCGACCACCCTCGTGAGCCCGTCGACGGCGCGGCGCAGCTTGCGGGCCGCGGCCCAGCCCATCGAGACGTGGTCCTCCTGCATGGCGCTGGACGGGATCGAGTCGACCGACGACGGCGCGGCGAGCCGCTTCAGCTCGGACACGATCCCCGCCTGCGTGTACTGCGCGATCATGTGGCCGGAGTCGACGCCGGGATCGTCGGCGAGGAACGGCGGCAGGCCGTGGTTGCGGGCCACGTCGAGGAAGCGGTCGGTGCGCCGCTCGCTGATCGAGGCGACGTCGGCGACGGCGATGGCGAGGAAGTCCAGCACGTAGCCGAGC
Source organism: Pseudonocardia adelaidensis (assembly GCF_039543345.1). NCBI lineage: Bacteria > Bacillati > Actinomycetota > Actinomycetes > Pseudonocardiales > Pseudonocardiaceae > Pseudonocardia > Pseudonocardia adelaidensis. The sequence goes on from NZ_BAABJO010000009.1 coordinate 195,780, forward strand.
GGTGCGCCGTGGAAGTTGCCGTTGCTCTCCACCCGCCCGTCGGTGGTGACGACCGGGTTGTCGACCGCGGCGGCCAGCTCCCGCTCCGCGACCGCATCGGCGTGGGCGAGGGTGTCGCGGGCGGCGCCGTGCACCTGCGGGGCGCACCGCAGCGAGTACGCATCCTGCACGCGGGTGGTGGCGTCTCTGCGATGGCCTGCCATGATCGCCGACCCGGCGAGGAGCACGCGCAGGTTGGCCGCGCTGTCGGCCTGGCCCGGGTGCGGGCGCAGCGCCTGCAGGTCGGCGGCGAACACCGCGTCGGTGCCCAGCAGCGCCTCGACGCTCATCGCGGCGGCGAGGTCGGCCGTCGCGAACAGCCGGTGGAGGTCCGCCGAGGCCAGTAGCAGCATGCCGAGCATCCCGCTCGTGCCGTTGATCAGCGCGAGCCCTTCCTTCTCGGCCAGCTCCACGGGCGCGATCCCGGCCGCGGCGAGCGCCTCGGAGGCGGGGCGCAGCACCCCGGCCGCGTCGCGGACCTCGCCCTCCCCCATGAGCGCGAGGGCGCAGTGCGCCAGCGGGGCGAGGTCGCCCGAGCACCCGAGCGAGCCGTACTCGCGCACGACGGGTGTGATGCCGGCGGACAGCATCTCGGCGTACGCCACGGCGGTGCCGGTGCGCACCCCCGTGCGGCCCGTGGCAAGGGTGGCGAGGCGCAGCAGCACGAGCGCGCGGACCACCTCGCGCTCGACCTCGGGGCCGTTGCCCGCCGCGTGGGAGCGGACGAGGCTGCGCTGCAGCTGGACCCGCCGCTCGACCGGGATGTGGCGCACGGCGAGCGCCCCGAAGCCGGTGGAGACGCCGTAGTGCGGCTCCGCGTCGTCGGCGAGCGACTCGACCACCTTGCGGCTCGCGGCGATCTCCGCGAGCGCCTCCGCCGAGAGCGCGACGGGTACGCCGTCCCTGGCGACCGCGACGACCTCCCGCATGGTGGGCGGATCGAGGCCGATGACGAGCGGAGCCTGTGCGAGCATCGCACAATCTGACACCCATCGGCCCACCCCCACCAGCGGCCAGCAGTGGAAAACCCGATCACGCTGCGCGAATTCCTGCTGGCTGGAAGCGCGCTGCGTCCTCCCGCGCCGATCCGCTCGTGCAGGCGGCGCAGCGGCGCAGGCGCGCACCCGTCTGCGCTCCCCGGGCCGCGGTCGCCGGGTTCTCCCGGTCAATATTCATCGAGTGTTGAGTTACAGCCCGAACGGGGCTACCGTGCCCCCATGGCCAGCGAGGACTTCGTCGTCGGGCTGAAGACCCTCGACGCGCAGGCGCTTCCGCGGGTGGGCGGCAAGGCTGCGAACCTCGGGGAGCTGATCGCTGCCGGCTTCCCGGTGCCGCCGGGATTCGCGGTCACCACCGGCGCGTACGCGGGGGTGGCGGCTGCCCTCGACCTCTCCGATCCGCAGCGCGCGCGGGATGCGCTGGCGGGTACGGAGCTGCCGGCGCCGGTCGCCGACGCCGTACGGGCGGCGTACACGGGGCTGGGCGTCGACGTCCCGGTGGCCGTGCGCTCCTCCGCCACGGCCGAGGACCTGCCGTGGGCGAGCTTCGCCGGGCAGCAGGACACCTACCTCAACGTGGTCGGCGCCGACGCCGTGCTCGACGCCGTGCGCCGCTGCTGGGCCTCCCTGTGGACCGAACGCGCGGTGAGCTACCGCGAGACGCAGGGCATCGACCACGCTGCCGTCCAGATCGCGGTGGTGGTGCAACGGATGGTCGACGCTCAGGTGGCCGGCGTGCTGTTCACCGCCGACCCGGTGACCGGCACCCGCGACCGCACCGTGATCGACGCGAGCCCCGGGCTCGGCGAGGCCGTGGTGTCCGGAGCGGTGAACCCCGACCACATCGTCGTCGACGCCGACGGCGTCCACGTCACTCCCGGCGACAAGGCGGTGCAGGTACGCGCGCTGCCCGGCGGCGGCACGGAACACGTGTCGGTCGCGGCCGGGGCCGGGGCGTGCCTCACCGACGAGGAGGCCGTCGCGCTCGCCGACCTCGGCCGCCGCGTCGAGGCGCACTTCGGCGCACCCCAGGACATCGAGTGGGCCCTCGACCCCGAGGGCGAGCCGTGGCTCACGCAGGCCCGTCCGATCACCACGCTCCACCCGCTGCCGGCCCCGTCCGCCGAGGGCCTGCGGGTCCTGTTCTGCGCGAGCCTCGCGCAGGGCCTCACCCGACCCGTCACGCCGATGGGCCTGTCCGGGTTCCGGGTGCTCGCCGCCACCGTGTCCACGCTCGCGTTCGGCGTGCCGGTCGCCGACCCCGTCGCCGGCCCGCCGCCCTTCCGGACGGCGGGCGGGCGCGCTTTCGTCGACGTCACGCCCGCCCTGTGCAGCGCGCCGGGGAGGGCGCTCCTCCCCCGGGTCCTCGACGTCATGGAGGCGCGATCGGCCGTCGTGCTGCGCGGGCTGCTCGACGACCCGCGGCTGTCACTCACGACCACGTCGTGGGCGCCGTTCCTCCGCCGGCTGCTGCGCACGCTGGTCCGCTTCCGGGTGCCGGTGCTGATGGCGCTGGCGCTGCTCAGGCCCGACGCCGCGAAGCGGCGCGTCGAGCGGGTCGGCGACCGCGTGCGCGCGCTCACATCCACGCCCCCGGATCTCACCGTCGACGAGCGGCTCGAGCGCGCGGTGCACGTGCTCCGCCAGGCCTTCCCGGTGCTGCCCCTGACGGTGCCGGCGGCCGGCGCAGGCTTCGTCATGCTCGGCGCCGCCCGGCAGATCGCCGGCCCCGACCTGGACGCCGCCGTCGTGAACGACGTGCTGCGGTCGCTCCCGCACAACAGCACCACCGAGATGGACCTGCGGCTGTGGGCGCTCGCCCGCAAGCTGCGCCGCGACCCGGCCTCCGCCGCCGTGCTGCGCACCGTCCCGCCGGCCGACCTGGCCCGGCGCTACCGCGACGGCGCGCTGCCGCCCGCGCTGGAGAGCGGCCTGGCGGCGTTCCTGCTGCGGGACGGCCACCGCGCGGTCGCCGAGATCGACATCGGCATGCCGCGCTGGTCGGAGGACCCCACGCACGTGCTCGGCGTGCTGGCCAACTACCTGCGCCTCGACGACACCGCGCTCGCGCCGGATGCCGTGTTCGCCCGGGGCGCGCAGGCGGCCGACGCAGCCGTCGCCGCCGCCGTCGAGCGGGTGCGAGCCCGTTCGCGGCTGCGCGCCGCCGCCCTGCGGTTCGCGCTGGACCGGGTGCGCAGGCTCGCCGGGCTGCGCGAGGAGCACAAGGACTACCTCATCCGGATCTTCGCGCACGCCAGGGCACTGCTCACGGCGGTCGGCACGGAGCTCGCCGCCCGCGGCCTGCTCGACCGTCCGGACGACGTGTTCTTCCTCGACCTCGCCGAGGCCCGCACCGCACTCGCCGGCGCCGACGCGAGGGAGACCGTCGCGGCCCGCCGCGCCGAATACGACCGCGAGCTGCGCCGCAGGCGCGTCCCGCGGGTGCTGCTGTCCGACGGCACGGAGCCGGAGGCCGTCGCCCGCCGCGGCGCCGGGGACATCGGTGCCGGGGACGAGGGCGCCCTCGTCGGCACCGCGGCCTCCGCAGGCACCGTCACCGCCCCGGCCCGGGTGGTGCTCGACCCGGTCGGCGCCCACCTCGAGCCCGGCGAGATCCTCGTCGCGCCGTCCACCGACCCCGGCTGGACCCCGCTCTTCCTGACCGCAGGCGGTCTGGTGATGGAGATGGGTGGCCCCAACTCCCACGGCGCGGTGGTGGCGCGCGAGTACGGCATCCCGGCGGTGGTGGGAGTCGCGGATGCCGCGACGCGGATCACGACGGGCCAGGAGATCACGGTCGATGGCGCGGCAGGCGTGGTCCGGATCGGCACGACGGCTCCATAACCCCGGCCCTCGGGGGTACCTCCCTCTCATGGCACGGGCTATCTGGACCGGGGCGATCAGTTTCGGGTTGGTCTCCATACCCGTGGGGCTCTTCAGCGCCACGGAGGACCACACGATCCACTTCCACCAGTTCGAGCGCGGCACCTCCGACCGCATCCGCTACCAGCGGGTCAACGAGCGGACCGGGAAGGAGGTGGAGTACTCCGACATCGTGAAGGGCCGGGAGGTCGGCGGCGGCGACTACGTGCTCGTCGAGCCCGACGAGCTGGCCGACATCGCGCCCGGCCGGTCCCGCACGATCGACATCACCACGTTCGTCGACCTCGACGAGATCGACCCGATCTTCTTCCAGAAGACCTACTGGCTCGCCCCGACCGACGAGCAGTACGCCCGCCCGTACGCCCTGCTCCGGGAGGCCATGACGCGCACGAACCGGGCCGGCATCGCGACGTTCGTGATGCGCGGCAAGGAGTACCTCACCGCGCTGCGCGCCGACGGCGACGCGCTCGCGCTGGAGACGCTGTTCTTCGCCGACGAGATCCGCGACCGGTCCACGCTCGACCTGCCCGGGGGCGCGAGCGCCGAAGGCGCCCCGAAGAAGGGTAAGGAGCTGGACATGGCGACCGGGCTGATCGAGGCGATGAGCGGGGAGTGGAAGCCGGACGAGTTCCGCGACACCTACACCGAGCGCGTCGAGAAGCTCATCGAGGACAAGCACAAGGGGCGCGAGGTCGTGCGCGAGGCCGAACCCGCGGAGCCGACGGCGATGTCCGATCTCATCGCGGCCCTCGAGCGCAGCGTCGCCGACGCCCGGGGTGGCGGGAAGTCGCAGCAGAAGAAGGGCGAGCAGAAGAAGGGCGAGAAGGCGAAGAAGGGGAAGCCCGCCACCGACGGCGCACCTGACCTGTCCGAGCTGAGCAAGAGCGAGCTCGTGGCGCTGGCCCGCGAGCTCGACGTCAAGGGGCGCTCCTCGATGAGCAGGCCGAAGCTCGAGAAGGCGGTCGCCGCAGCGTCGGGTGCCACCCAGGAGCGGCGCCGGAAGGCCTCATGACCTGCCCCGACTGCGCCCGCCTCCTCGACCACTGCCACGGCACGCTCCTCCTGGACGCCGACGGGACGCCCGGGTGCACCGACCCCGCCTGCGTCGACACCGGGCGCGAGCGGCACGAGCTGATCGCCGAGGTTGCCGGGCCCGGACAGCGGGCACCCCTGCCGCACGCCGACCGAGGAGGCGAGATGGCGGGAACCGAGTTCGAGCAGCACACGCACGACGCGGTGGTGCACGACCACGAGCACTGGCACGTCACGCACAACTGGAGCGAGACGGCGGGCACGTTCGAGCACCTCGCGTCCAAGCACAGCCACCCGCACGACCACGCGGAGCTGACGCACTCCCACGTGCCGCACGTGGACTTCGACAGCGAGCACGCGGGCGAGGCGCACATCCACGACCACGACCAGCCGGTGGACCGGGACGCCTGACGCCGGTCAGGGCAGCGCCGCTCAGGGCAGCGCCGGTCAGGGCAGCGCCGCTCAGGGCAGCGCGGGCCGGGGCGAGCGCAGCACGAGCGTGTCGCCCCGGTGCACCTGGAGGCGCCCGCACGCGCACCGGCTCCAGGTGATCGTCCCCTCGGACGTGGGGTGGCGCGAGACCACCTGGTAGGGCTCGGCCGTGGGCCACCCGCACACCGGGCAGACGTCGTGGGATGGGCGTTCCATGCATCCAGGATCGCCCAGCCGACCCGTCAGGTCCATTTCACGTTCGTTCAGGTGACCGTACAATCTGACTACATGTTGGACCTGCGCCGCCTGCACGTGCTCCGCGTCGTCCACCAGCTCGGCACGGTCACCGCGGCCGCGGGTTCGCTGCACCTCACACCGTCGGCCGTCTCGCAGCAGCTGCGTCAGCTCGCCCACGATCTCGACGTCCCGCTGCTCGAGCCCGACGGCCGCCGCGTCCGGCTCACCCCGGCCGCGCTCACGCTGCTCCGCCACGCCGACGAGATCGCCGCCCGGTGGGAGGCGGCCCGCGCCGACCTGCAGGCCGGGGCCGGCCGGGCCCTGCCCACCCTGCGGCTGGCGGGGTTCACCACGAGCCTGCGGACGCTGGTCGTCCCGGCCGTGGAGCACCTGCGCGCGCGGGAGCCCGTGCTCACCGTCCGGATCATGGAGGTGGAGACCTCCGAAGCCTTCGGTCAGCTGCTGACCGGCGAGATCGACATCGCCGTGACGCTGCCGAACCAGGGCGGCCCCCCGCTCGACGACCCGCGCTTCGAGCAGGAGCCGCTGCTCGACGAGCCGCTCGACCTCCTCGTGCGGCGCGACCACCGGCTGGCGGGCGCGGGCCCGGTGACCCTGGAGGACGCGGCGCACGAGGCGTGGATCCTGCCGAGGCCCGGGACGTGCGACCACCAGGAGATCAGCGCGGCCGCCTGCGCCGCGGCGGGCTTCACGCCGGAGGTCGCGCACGAGGCCATGGACTGGCCCGCGGTCGCCGCGATGGTGGCCTGCGGGCTGGGGATCTGCCTCAAGCCGCGGCTGGTGCGCGTGCCCGCCGAGTTGCCCGTGATGGCGGTGCCGCTCGCCGGCCCGGCCGCCCCGCACCGCCGCCTGCTCACCTGCACCCGCCGCGGCAGCCGGGCTCAGCCGCACATCGCGGCCGGCCTCGACGCGCTGGCGACCGCCGCGACGACCGCGACCGCGCCCCGGATCCGGACGGCGAGCTGAGCGCGGAGGGGTTCAGGAAAGCCACGTTCCTGAACCTGGAGGACAGGAACGCCACGTTCCTGAACCCCCGCAGCCGCTAGCCGTGCGACCCTCCGGACGAGCCGCCGCCTCCGTTCGAGCCACCCCCGTCGGAGCCACCCCCGCCGGAACCGCCGTGGTCCGAGCCGCCGCCACCGCCGGAGCCGCCGCTGTGGTCCGAACCGCCACCGTCGCTCGAACCGCCGTCGTTCGAGCCGCCGTCGTTCGAACCGCCGCCATTCGAACCGCCACCATTCGAACCGCCGCCATTCGAACCGCCACCATTCGAACCGCCACCGTTCGAACCGCCACCGTTCGAACCGCCACCGTCGTGCGAGCTACCACCATCGCCGGAACCGCCGCCGTGGTCGGATCCGCCGTCGGAGCCCCCGTCGCCGGAGCCCCCGTCGTGCGAGCCGCCGTCGCCCGGCTGGTTCGGGTCGTCGTCACCGGGGTCGTGGGTGGGCGGGTCGGAGGGGTCCTGGGTGGGCGGATCGGGGTCGGGCGACGGCGTGGGATCCGGGTGCGAGTCGTGGTCGGAGTTGCCCCCGCCGGAGTGGTGCCCGCCGGAGTGGTGCCCGCCGGAGTCGTGGTCGCCGGGGTTGTGGTCGCCGCCCGAGTTGTCGCCGCCCGAGTTGTCGCCGCCTCGGTCGTCGGACCGGTCCGACCCGGACGACGGGTGGTTGTCGGTGGGGGGCGCGATCGTCGGGTCGCCGGCGACGGGTGCGGCCGTGAGGGGCACGGGCGCCGCGGCGACGGGCACGTTCGCGACGTGCGGCGCGGCGCCCGGCAGCACTTGCGGGAACGCGGCGGAGGCGAGCACGGTCGGGGCGCCGGCGGCGAGCCGGGCGAGTGCGGCGATGCGGCTGCCGTTCGTCACGTCGTGGTCGGCGCTCGCCCCCGTGTCGCCCGCCTCGGCGGCGAACAGGCGCGGGGAGCGGTCGTCGGTGATGTTCCCGGCCTCCTGCACGTCACCGTGCACGAGGTCGACCGGTGCGCCCCCGGTGGAGAGCACGACCACGGAGGAGATGCTGGCCGCGGCGGCGCCGGCCACGGCGGTGGCGGCGAGCAGCGGGGCCGGAGCGATGCCGCGCGTGGGCCCCCGCCGGTGGGCACCCGCCGGCCGGGCGGCGGCACTGCGGGGCTCGCGGCTCATCAGCGCGTCGACGCTGACTCCGCCCCGGCGCGAACGCGGGGACCGAGAACCGCCCGGCGTCGCCGATTCGTTACCGTGCGTGTCCACCCAGCACACTCCCGGGGAGCAAAGACGCCTGACCGGGTGAGGGTCAGGGCCCGAACGGGGCATTCGTGCGGGGTGAATCTAACTCATCGTGTCCAGCCCTCGTCCAGGGCCACCGTCAGGAGCACTCCTGGCGCAGCCGCTGCAGCGCCGCCTCGGCCTCGTGCATCTCCTGTGCGGCGCGCACCAGGTCCGCCACGAGCGGACGCCGTCGCGGGGTTGCGGGCCGCGGCCTGCGCCGGCGCAGCGCGATGAAGCCGGCCACGAGCCCCGCGGCGGCGGGAAGGGCGAGCAGCGAGGCCGGGCCGAGGTAGGCCGTCGCGAGCAGCCAGATGATGAGCAGCCCCATCAGGATGCCCCCGCCGACGACGAGCAGGAGCATCTGCTGCCAGCTGGGCATGGGTCGCCAGGTCCCGTCCCCGGAGGTGGGGGCGGCGGCCGCTTCCTTCAGCGCGCGGTAGCGGGCGGCAGCCCCCTCGGCTTTCCGCTCAGCCGCCTGCAGGCGCCGCGCCGTGCGGTCGTCCGAATGCGTCCGGGCGCGCTGCCAGGTCATGCCGACGGCCCGTCCCACGTCGACACGGCCCGCCTCGATGCGACTCGACGCTCGCATGGACACCCTCGTTCACCTCCACCCCTCGTCAACGACCAGTACCCGGCGGGCCTGAATGCCAGCTCGCTCGATCCGGTGTAGATCCCGATCCCATTGGGCACGAAGCGCGGTGACGGGCCCGACGGGTCGTTGACGACCGTCACCGCGGTCGCGCCGGGGTCGCGGAACACGAGCGTCGACGAGCCGCCGCCGTCGAGGTTGACGGCGTCCTCCACGCCCAGCTCGCGCAGCAGCTGCGCGAGCTCCTGCAGCGTTGCCCCGACGCTGTCGGACTGGCGGCCGTCGAGGGTCAGGAGCCACATCCGACGCCCGTCGTCGCTCGCCCCGGCCGCGCTGCGGGGGGCGCGCTCGTGGTCGTCGAGACCGGGCACCGGGTCGCCGTCGAACATGATCGGGCTCCCGCCGACGGCGAGCTCCGGCGGGTGCCCGCTCCGCGGCACGAGCTCGTACTCGACGTCGACGTGGTCCCCGACCCGCAGCGACCGCACCGCGGCCGCCCCGTCCTCCCGCCCGGTCAGCGCCAGCTCGCCCTCGGGGATCCGGCCGCCACGGGGTCGCCCGGCGGCCACCACGACGCCGTCGCGCACCAGCACCTCGGCCTGCTCGTCCGCGCACGGCGCCTCGCGGTCGGCGTCGGTGCCGCACAGGGTGTGGGCCCGGTCCACGTCGCCCCACTCGTGCGTGAAGATGCCGATCCCGTCCTCCGGCACGGCGTACTGGTTGAGCGCGACGACCTCGTACGTCGTGGACGGCCCGATCGCCCTGGCCTCCAGCCGCAGGCGGTCGATGCGGGCCACCCGATCGGTCCCGACGGTGAACACGGAGTCGATCTCGGCACCGGGGACGACGGGGCCCATCCGGCGCCCGGGCGGCACCGCGGCCTTCAGCGGGTGGCCGTCGGCCACGGCCGGGCCCGCGGGCGCGTTGGTGCGCCCGATGTCGAAGAAGTCGCCGTTGATCGCCGCGACGGCGCCCGCGCGGTCCGCCATCTCCGCCACCGGGCCGCGGGCCGCGATCGCCCCCGGCATCAGCAGGCCGGCGTGCACCGTGGGGTCGCTGAGGTCGACCTCCACGACGTCGCCGAGCACGGCGCCTGCCGCCGCCGTGGTGTGCAGCGCACGGTGGGTGACGCCGGGGGCGAGCTGGGTCCGCGCCCCCAGCTCCGCGAGCGCCCGTTCGGCGAGGGGCTGCGGCGGCTCACCGATACCGGTGCTGAAGATCAGCACCGCGGCGAGAACCGCTGCCAACACCGCTGGTCACCCCCCGTCCACGTCGTCCGGATGGGATCACGGCCGGCCGCGCGGGAGGCAGGTCGCCACGGCACGGTTCACCCTCGGGAGTCCCACACGACATCCGATCCGGTGAGCGGCGCGGTTTCACCAGCGGTGCGGAAGGGTAGAACCGATCATGAGAGCGATCCGCACGTGCATGGTCGGCGCCGCGATCGCGATGCTCGCCGGCTGCGCCGCGGCGGAGCGCCCCGACGTCGAGCGGGTGGCCACCGAGTTCAGCACCGGTGATCCCACCGTCCGCTGCGCCCTGCTCGCCCCGGCCGCCCTCGCCGCGCTCGAACGGGAGGGGCCGTGCGCCGCGACGGTCGGCACGGCGGTGCCGTCCGCGGGCGAGGTGCTGCAGACCGCGGTGTGGGGTGACGAGGCCCAGGTCCGGCTGTCCGGCGACACGCTGTTCCTCACCCGCACCTCGGCCGGGTGGAAGGTCGTGGCCGCCGGGTGCACGCCGAACGGCGACCTGCCCTACGAGTGCCGTGTGGAGGGGCCGTGAAAGCACTGTTCATCGCGTACTTGGCCGTGATCGGCGTCGGGCTGGCCTACTTCACGCTGCTCGGCCTGCTGGGACGGTGAGCGGCATGCGGCGCACCCTGCGCGACAACGGCATCGGCCTGGTGTTCGGCGGCCTGTTCCTGCTCATGCTCGTCGGGCAGGCGTTCTCCGGGCAGGCGCAGTACAACGACCAGCAGCTCGCCTCGGGCGGCGAGCCGGTGTCGATCGGCCAGTACGTGACGTCCTCGTCGTTCGCCGTGGACGTGGTGGAGAACTGGCAGTCGGAGTACCTGCAGTTCTTCCTCTACATCTTCCTCACCGTCTGGCTGGTGCAGCGCGGCTCCCCCGAGTCGAAGGACATCGAGAAGGTCGGCACGGAGACCGACGAGGAACAGAAGGTCGGCGAGCACGCCCGCGAGGACTCCCCGGCCTGGGCCCGCTACCAGGACTGGCGCGGCGCGCTGTTCTCCCGGTCGCTCGGGATCGTGATGGGGACGATCTTCGTGCTGTCCTGGCTCGCGCAGTCGGTGGCCGGGTGGGCGGCCTACAACTCCGAGCAGCTGGGCGACCGGGAGGACCCGATCACGTGGCTCGCCTACCTCGGCGGGGCCGACTTCTGGAATCGCACCCTGCAGAACTGGCAGTCGGAGATGCTGGCGGTGGGGTCCATGGCCGTGCTCGGGATCTACCTGCGCCAGCGCGGCTCGCCCGAGTCGAAGCCGGTCGGCTCGGCGCACGCGGACACGGGTGAGAGCGGATAGCCCCTCACGACCCGGCGGGTACCGAACGCCGGTCGACGCTCAGGGCCGCGACGAGGCCGCGGTACAACTCGTCGGCGGCCAGCAGCTCGTGGTGGGTGCCGCGGGCACGGACGCGGGCGCCCTCCATCACGACGATCGTGTCCGCGTCGACCACGGTGGACAGCCGGTGGGCCACCGTGACCACCGCGCCGATACGGGCCTGCTCCCGGATCGCGTCGTGCACCGCGGCCTCGGTGAGCCCGTCGACCTGGGCGGTGGCCTCGTCCAGCAGGAGCACCTCCGGGGTGCGTACCAGCGCGCGGGCGAGCGCGATGCGCTGCCGCTGGCCGCCGGAGAGCGACGACGCGGTCAGCTGCGCGTCGAGACCGCCGTCGAGCGCCGCCACCGCCTCCCGCAGCCGCACCCGTTCGAGCGCGGCCCACAGCTCGTCGTCCGTGGCGTCGGGGTGGGTGAAGCGCAGGTTGTCGGCGATGGTGCCCGGAACGACCGGGGTCTCCTGCTCGACGTAGGCGAGGCGGGCGCGCACCTCGTCGGGTGTCTGCTCGCGGTACGGCCGCCCGGCCAGCCGGATCTCGCCGGCCTGCGGTTCGAGGAACCGCAGGAGCAGGGCGAACAGGGTGGTCTTGCCCGCGCCGGACGGCCCGACGATCGCGGTGTGGCCGCGGGCGGGCACCACGAGGTCCACGTCCTGCACGGCGGGGGCGCGTCCCGGTCCGTACGCGGCGGTGACACCGCACAGCTCCAGCACGGGACCCGCGCCCGGCTGCGGGACCACGGCCTCCGCCGCCGCTCCCCCGGTGGTCTCCTGCTCGAGCTCCTCGACCTGACGGATGCGCTTGGCCGCGGCGATCCCCGCCTGCAACGCGGTGAGGTTCTGGCTGAGCTCCATGATCGGCTCCATCAGCCCGAAGGCATAGAGCAGGAACGCGATCAGCGTGGAGACCTCGAGCAGCCCGAGCCCCACCCGCCACGCGCCCACACCGAGGATCACGATGATCGCCAGCTGGATCCCGGACCAGGCGATCGTCCACGCGAATGCCTCGCGGCGCACCACGCGGACGCCGTGGCGCATCGCCTCGCCCGCGTGGCCGAGGATGCCGGTGGCCAGGCGCTCCTCGGCGCGGCTCGCCTTCACCGTGCGGATCGCCCGCAACGACGTCTCCAGGACGCCCCCGAGCCGCCCGACGTGCTCCTGCGCCCGTTCCTGCGCCCGCGCGATCCCCGGCATGAGCACCGCGAACAGCAGGACGACCACGACGACCGTGGCGACCGTGGTGGCCAGCAGCACCAGGTCGAGCACCGCCATCAGCACGAGCGTGCCCAGGAGCATCACGACGCCGTTGACCAGCCCGACGAGGCCGGACGAGACCGCCTCGCGCAGCAGCAGCGTGTCGGAGGTGACCCGCGTGACCAGCTCACCCGTCGGCCGCCGGGTGAGCCCCGGCACCGCGGCGCGCAGGAACCGGCGGACCATCGACTCCCTGGCCTCCAGCACGACCCGCTCGCCCAGCGTGCCCAGCAGCGTCCACTCGAGGATCCAGATCGCGGCACCGAGGACGAGCAGCGCCAGCAGCGCGCCGATCGGACCGGCGAGCGGCGCCGACGCGTCCAGCGAGTCCAGCACCCACTTCGTGACGAGCGGCGTGGCCAGGCTCGTCGCGGAGCCGGCCAGCGCCAGCACCAGCCCGAGCGCGAGGGTGCCCAGGTGCGGTCGAGCGTACGAGCGGAGGATGCTCAACCCGGGCGCGGCGGCAGGACTGCTCATGCTCGGTAGTGGAGCATCAGTGTTCCGTTTTTGTCAATCTGGTTCCGTTCTGGAGCAGTTGCTACTCTTCGCGCCGTGGTCGACGAGCCCGCCGCTCCGGAGAGCGGTACGCGCGCCCGCACCCGGCGCGCCATCCTCGACGCCGGCGTGCGCGTGCTGTCCCAGCAGTCCGGTGCGTCGCTCGCCGAGGTGGCCGCTGCGGCCGGGGTGGGGCGCACCACGATGCACCGGTACTTCCCGGAGCGCGCCGACCTGCTCACCGGCATCACCAACGACCTGCTGGAACAGATCGCCGCCGCCACCCAGCGCGCCCGCCCGGAGCAGGGTCCGGCCGTCGCGGCGCTGGAGCGGCTGTGCCAGGCGTACTTCGCCCTCGGCGACGGGCTCCTGCTCACGCTGAACGAGCCGCACCTGTTCACCGATCCGGCCTGGAACGAGGAGGGCGAGCCCGAACGGGCGCTGCTGCAGCTCGTCGAACGCGGGCACGCCGAGGGCACGATCGACCCCGGCCTGAGCCCGGCGTGGGTGCAGGACGTGCTGTGGTCGCTGCTCTACGCCGCCTGGATGCACGCCCGCGACAGCGACGTGCCCGAGCACGACGCCCTCGCACTGTGCCTGCGCACGCTGCGCAAGGCCGTGGCGCCGTGATCAGCGGAGGGCCGCGGTCAGCTCGAGCTCGACGAGCTGGTCCGGGAAGCCGAGCGCGGTCACCCCGAGCAACGTGCTGGCGCTCGTGAACGCCGCGCCGATCGGGGACTCCGCGAAGCGGTGCCATGCGCGGGCCGCCGCCTCCTGGCCGCCCACGACGTAGACGACCGACCGAACGACGTCCTCGGGATGCGCCCCGGCGGCGGCGAGCGCTCTGCGCGTGTGCTCGACGGTGACGTCGACCTGGTGGCCGAGGTCACCGACCCCGACGACCCGCGTCCCCGTCTCGTCCATCGGCATCTGACCGGCGAGGAAGGCCGGCCGGCCCGGGCTCGCGATCGTCACGTGGTGGTACCCGGAGGCGGGGTGCAGCCCGTCGCTCGTGCGCCGTTCGATCACACCGGCCACGGTGCCAGTGGCGTCAACGGGGATGCGTCGAACGGTGACCGACCAGCGCGTGGGGTGGCGTCACCACTGTCCGGAGCCCTCCGGGCGCCGTCGGGCACCAGGACAGCCGCCGGCCAGCAGCGCGTCGAGCAGGCAGTCCAGGCCCGCCTTGATGCGCGCCCGCGAGAACCCGAGTACCCGGCGCTGGTGCAGGAGCAGGCTCGCGCCGACCGGAGCGAGCAGCGCGTCCGCGCAGTAGGCGGCGTCGTGCTGCTGCGCCTCGCGCAGCAGCACGACGAGGTGGGTGCGGGCGGTGCGGTAGGCGGCGCTGTCGTAGCGCGCCGCGCCGGCACGGGACTCGGCCAGTGCGTGCAGGTCCCCTTCGGTCTCCATCCGGTCGACCATGGCGTGCAGGTACGCCCGGATCCGCGCGCCGGGCGGGGCCCCTGGTCCGAGCGGCGGAGGCCCCGAGAGGTGGGCGCGCTGGAACTCGCGCTCCTGCTCGTCGAGCAGGGCGAGGGCGAGGCCGCCGAGGTCGCCGAAGCGCCGGTAGACGGTGCCCACCCCGACGCCGGCGGCCGCGGCCACGCGATCCATCGTCAGCGCGTCGATGCCGCTCTCGACCATGATCGCGTGGGCCGCCGCGAGCAGAGCACGCCGGTTGCGCGCGGCGTCGGCCCGCTCCGGCGGGGGCTGGCCGAGCACCGGCAGCAACTCGCGTCCCGTCGCCGTGGTCGCCATCCCGTCCCCTTCGTGTTCCTCTCGTCACGGTACCCGATCTCCCTTGCATTCGGAGAGTTCTCCGCTTAGCTTGGTCCAAACGGAGAGTTTTCCAGTTATGAGAGGACGATGATCATGACCGTCAGCACGCGCCCGTTCACCGGCACCTTCCTGGTCGATCAGGTGCACTCGTCGGTCGAGTTCGCCGTGCGGCACATGGGCGTCTCGCTGTTCCGAGCGCGGTTCGAGGAGGTCACGGCCCGCCTCGTCGCCGGCGAGGACGGGGTGCGGCTCGAGGGCTCGGCGCCGGTCGAGTCGGTCTCGATCCGCAGCCCGCGCGAGTTCCGCGACCACGTCGTGTTCGGCGCCGATTTCTTCGACGCCGGCAACCACCCCGAGATCACGGTCACCGCGAACGACGTCGCCCTGCACGCGGACGGCACCGCCACCGTGCAGGCCGAACTCACGCTCCGCGGGGTCACCCGGCCCGTGACCGCGAGCGGGACCTACCACGCGCCCGTCGTCGCCCTGGACAACCGGCTGCGCGGCGCGCTCGAGCTCACCGCCACCGTCGACCGCAGGGACTGGGGCATCGACTGGCAGGCCCCGCTCCCGGCAGGCGGAGACGCCCTCGGCAACGAGGTGCAGCTCACGGCGCACCTCGAACTGGTCGAGGAGGCCTGACCGTGCTGCTCCTGGGAATCTCCGGGAGCCTGCGCCGCGGCTCCCACAACAGGAGGCTGCTCGACGCGGCCGCCGGCCACCTCCCGGCCTCGGTCACGATGCGCGTGTTCGACGGACTGGCCGAGATCCCGCCCTACAGCGAGGACGAGGACGCGCCCGCCGCCGTCCAGCGGCTGCGTGCCGCGCTCGCCGGCGCGGACGGCCTGCTCTTCGCGACGCCGGAGTACAACGGCTCGGTGCCCGGGCAGCTCAAGAACGCGCTCGACTGGGCGTCGCGCCCGTTCCCGGACAACGCGCTGCGCGGCCGCCCGGCCGTTGTCGTCGGCGCGTCGACGGGTCTCTTCGGCGCGGTGTGGGCGCAGGCAGAGCTGCGGAAGGTGCTGCGGACGGCGGGCGCGGACGTCCTCGACGACGAGCTACCGATCGGGATGGCGGACGTCGCGTTCACCCCGGACGGGGCGCTGGCCGACCCGGAGCAGGCCGCGGCGCTCGGCCGGGTCGTGGACCGGCTGCTGCAGCACGCGGGCGGGCGCATCGGCCCCGCCGGGCTCAGCCGGTGTTGACGACGTCCACGAGCCTCGGCGGCTCTGGCGCGGAGCTCGGCGGGTCGACCGGGTCGACCGGGCGGACGACGGGCTGGGTCCCGGAGGTGAGCGGCGGCATCTGCCCCGCGGTGCCCGCCGCCTGGATGACCCCCACTCCCGCCGTGAAGAGGACGACGACCACGAACCACAGCGCTCCCCACGCCAGGGTGTGCGGCCGCAGGAGTCCGGCCATGCCGGATCCCGGTGGACCGGCTGCGGTCATGTATCGTCCTTCCCCCGCCCAGCCGGCCGCGGTGGCTGCGGTCGGCGCGGAGAGCGGCTCACGAGCCCCACTCGTGAGTCGTCCCCCCGTTCTGCCATCGCCCGATCAGGGGGGCCCATTACGAACCGCAGCACGGCGACGGGGAGGTTCACCCGGTCGGCTGCAGGAACGTCACTCGTCCTGGTGACGACGGCGGGGCCGACGGGAGGAGCAGGCAGGTGACGACGGCACGCCGGGCCGTGCGGCCGCTGCGTCCGGGTGACCGGGTGGCCGTGGTCGCCCCGGCCGGGCCCGTCCCGCCCGATCTCCTGCACCGCGGCCGGTCCGTGCTCGAGTCCTGGGGCCTGCAGGTGGAGCTGGCGTGCACCGCCGGCAGCCGGGACACCCCGCTGCCGTACCTCGCCGCGGACGACGCCACCCGCGCCGGGCAACTGCAGCGCGCGTGGTGCGACCCGGACGTCGACGCGGTGCTGTGCGCCCGCGGCGGATACGGGGCGCTGCGCGTGCTCGACCTCGTCGACTGGGACGCGATGACCGCCGCGGGACCGAAGCTCTTCGCCGGGTCGAGCGACACCACGGCCCTGCACGCCGTGCTCGGCCCGCGGTGCGGCGTCGTCACCCTCTTCGGGCCGATGGTCGCCACCCGCGCCGTCACCGACGACCCGGCCGCCCGGGAAGGCCTGCGCCGGGCGCTGTTCGACCCGCCCGCAGTGCTGTGCGGTGGCCCGGACGCCCGGCCACTGGTCGGCGGGCGGGCCACCGGGGTGACGGTCGGCGGCACGCTGAGCCTGCTCACCTCCACGCTCGGGGTCCCGGGCGTCCCGCCCCCGCCGGACGGCGCGATCGCGCTGCTGGAGGACGTCACGGAGGCGCCGTACCGGATCGACCACTTCCTCACCCACCTCCTGCGGGCCGGCTGGTTCGACCGGGTGGCGGGTATCGCGCTGGGGTCGTGGCAGGAGTGCGGCCCCCCGGCGGAGGTGCGCGACGTCGTGCTCGACCGGCTCGGCGGGCTCGGCGTGCCGCTGGTGGAGGAGCTGGGGTTCGGGCACTGCGCC
The DNA here is from genome assembly GCF_039543345.1 of Pseudonocardia adelaidensis. NCBI lineage: Bacteria > Bacillati > Actinomycetota > Actinomycetes > Pseudonocardiales > Pseudonocardiaceae > Pseudonocardia > Pseudonocardia adelaidensis. The sequence goes on from NZ_BAABJO010000009.1 coordinate 212,867, forward strand.
GGGCAGCTGACCGTGCCGCTCGGGGCCGAGGTCGAGCTGGACGCCGACGCCGCCACCATCCGCCGCTGCGACGCGTAGCGCCCGGCAACGAGCACGGCGGCAGCGCTCACGAGGGCGGCGATCGCCGACCCCGACCTCACGCCGGCATCCGTCGCCGATGCGCACCACATCTCGGTGCGCCACCTGCACAAGATCTTCCGGAGCGACCGGACGACGGTCGCCGCGCACATCCGGCGTCGCCGCTTGGAGCGCTGCAGCAGGGACCTGACCGACCCGGCGGCGGCGCACCGGCCGGTGTGCGAGATCGCCCGCGCGTGGGGCTTCCGCAACGCGGCGCACTTCAACCGGCTCTTCGGCGACGTGTACGGCATGCCGCCGGGCGAGTTCCGGCTCGCGAAGTCCCGTCAGGCGGAGGTTCCGCGGACCGCGCGGGGCGAGCCGCCCAGCTCCCGGCGGCAGGCCTTGTTGAACGCCTGCAGGTCGCTGATGCCGACCGAGGCGGCCACCGCGGGGATCGACATCGTGGTGGCCGTGAGCAGGTGCCGGGCACGCGCCATCCGCCGCTCCCGGATCCAGCCCACCACCGGCAGTCCGGTCTCGGCGCGGAAGAGCCGCGTGAGGTGGTTGTGCGACACCCCGGCCGCGCGGGCGACGTCCGGCACGGAGAGCGGACGCGCGAGGTTGGCCTCGATGAAGGCGATCGCGGACGCCACGGCGCTGTGGTGGGTGCGGCCGGGGACGGGCTCCGGGAGCTGGGCGATCCGCCACAGCGCCGTCCACACCTCGGCGGCCGTGCGCGCCGAGCCGCCGGGCCATGCGGCGATCGCCGCGCGCAGCAGCTCGGACAACCCGGCGGCGGCCGGACCGGCGTCCCGCGCGACGGGCACCGTCTGCGGCTCGCCGCACTCCTCCGGCCGGAAGTGGGCGAAGAGGTGCTCCGAACGGCCGGTGTAGTCGAACCGGACCTCCACGCCCGCCGGTACGAAGCTCACCCAGCCCGGCGCCACCGCGTAGGTCCGCCCGCCGATCGTGACGTCGGCCGAGTAGCCGTAGAGGTGCAGCTGCCACAGGTCGGGAAGCCGGAAGACGTCGTGCAACCTGCGCACGCCGTGCACCCCGACGCCGGCGTTGGCGATGAACGGCGGCCGCCCGATGCAGAGCGGAACGCGCTCGACGGCCACGGTGAGAAATTACCAGCATTGGGGAGCCAGGACCACGCGATATGACCAGTTCGCACCCTAACCTCGGTGCGCGAGAACCACCCAGGTGAGGGAGGATCGTGCACCGCAAACACCTGCTCACGTCCGTGCAGATGGCCCGGTTCGTCGCGTACGGCTCGCACCGCATCGACGGCGTCGTACCCGCCGACATGAACGCCGAGGCGACCGACGTGCTCCGCGCCGGCATCCCGGCGGTGCCGTACGGCACCCCCCTGTCCGAGACGTTCGCCGACGGCTCGTTCGCGCAGCGCCTCGTGCAGCTGCCCGAGATCGCCGGGGCGATCCACAGCTTCGTCGGCCCCGACCCGGCCGTCGACCACCACGCCGTGCACATCCGCAAGGCGCGCGAGGGCGACGCCCAGAACCTGCACGGCGACGCGATCATCGACGTGCGGCCGGACGCGTTCGACGTGCAGCTCATGTACTACCCGCAGGAGGTCACCCTCGAGATGGGCGGCACGCTGTCGGTGCCGGGAAGCCACCTGCGGCGCACCAACGAGTCCGACACCGGTCGTTACCAGAACCTCCTCGGCCAGACCCGCCTCGTCTGCCCCGCCGGCACGGTCGTCTTCCTGCACCACGGCATCTGGCACGGCGGGCGGCGCAACGACAGTGACGTCGACCGCTACATGTTCAAGATCCGCTTCAACCCGACGGTCCGGCAGCTGCGGCTGTGGAACACCGACGATCTGTACGACCCGGCCGTCGCCGCGGAACTGGGCACGCGTTTCCCCTGGTACGAGAACGCCACCGGCCGGCTGGAGATCTACAACCGGGTGCTGCTGTGGCGCGCGCTGATCGGTGACGACAGCTACGACCCCGACTACTGGGTCACCCGCGTGACGAACCGCCCGGCGCGGGTCGTCGCGGGACGCAGCCTCAACCCGCACGCCCCGGCCCGGGTCGAGGAGATGGCATGACGACAACCCGCCAGAAGGTGCTGGTGCTCTACCTCGCCTCGTCCGCGCTCGACGCGAAGGTCGTGGGCTGGTCGAGCTACGACGGCACCGGGGAGACCACCCCGACCACGGGCGACAGCGACGTCCCCCCGTACGAGACCGGGCTCGAGGCACTGAAGGACGGATGGCGCCTCTTCCAGGCGTCGCAACTCCTCCCGCCACAGCCGGGTCACGAGTACGACGTCTCGTTCCTCAAGCACGAGTTCTTCTTCGAGAAGCTCATTTGACATCCGATCTTTGATCGGCGTGGACCCTTGACGCGCCGGTAGAGGCGCGCAAAAGTGAATCGAACATCGGATGTCTCACTCAATGCCGAGGAGCACCATGACGGTCAAGACGATTCGGAAGCGCGCGCTCGCGGTGGCTGCTGCCGCCACCCTCGCTCTGGCCGTGGCCGCATGCGGCTCCGGTGGCGGCAGCGGCAGCTCCACCGCGGACGGCAGGACCACGATGGTCTGGAACATGTGGAGCGGGTCCACCGCCGAGGTGGACGCGTGGAACCACCTCTCCGAGATGGTCACCGCGAAGCACCCCGACCTCGCCCTCGAGTTCCAGACCAGCAGCTTCAACGACTACTGGACCAAGCTCGCCGCACAGGCGAGCGGCGGTGACACGGGCTGCATCCTGGGCGTGCAGTCCTACCGGGCGCCGAGCGTCAGCCAGCTGCTCGTGCCGCTCGACGAGATGCTGGCCGGCGCCGGGATCAACGCGGCCGACTTCGACCCGTCGATCTGGAAGGCGCTGCAGGTGGACGGCCAGCAGCTCGCCGTGCCGTACGACTTCGGGCCGTTGATCATGTTCTACAACGCCGACCGCTTCCGCGAGGCCGGCGTGCCCGTGCCGACCACCGACTGGACGGTGGACGACTTCCTCGCCGCGGCCCAGTCCCTGACCAGCGGCGGGAAGCACGGTTTCGCCGTCTACCCCACGGTCGACAGCGTGATCCCGTGGTCACTCTCGCTGGAGGGCACCTCGCCGGTGAACGCCCAGGGCGGGCTGGACCTCACCCAGGAGGGCTTCGTCAAGGCCGTCCAGTGGTACGCCGACCTCGTCACCAAGCTGAAGGTCGCGCCCCAGGTGGCGGCCACCAACGACCCCACGCCTGCGCTGAACTCGTTCATCTCGGGGGACGCCGCGATGGTCGTCGACGGGCCGTGGCAGCTGGTCAACGTGATGGACCAGGCGCAGTTCGAGGTGGGCGTGGCCCCGATCCCGGCGGGCGCGTCCGGTTCCCACAGCCAGGTGGCCGGGTCCGGGTTCGGCATCTCGCAGAGCTGCCCCGACCCGGACAAGGCGCTGCAGGCGATCGCGGTGCTCACCAGCCCGGAAGCACTCCAGTACCTCGCCGAGCAGGGTCGCGCCTTCCCGGCGCGCACGGCGCAGCAGGAGTCGTGGTTCAGCCCGAAGCTCGCCGGGGCGCGCGACGGCCTGCAGGTCGCGATCAAGAACGGCGTGCCCGCGCCGGCCACCGACAACTACACCCAGGTCTCGCAGCTGTTCCAGCAGTACGGCGTGGAGGCGGTGAACGGCCAGCAGAGCGTGCCGGACTTCCTGAACTCGGTGCAGCAGCAGGCGGGGTGAGGTCGCCGTGACAGTGTCGGCCGCACCGCCCGCGGCACCCGTCGCCGAACCCGGCGGCGGCGTGCACCGCCGCGACGGCCGCGCCGCACTGGGCTTCCTCGCGCCGAGCACGAGCGGGTTCCTGCTGTTCACCCTGATCCCGCTCGTCGGATCGCTGCTGATCAGCTTCTTCGCCTGGCCGGTGCTCGGGCGGCGCCGGTTCGTCGGGGTGGACAACTTCGCCGAGCTGCTGACCGACCCGGTCTTCCACCGGGTCATGCTCAACACGCTGGTGTTCGTGGTGGTCTACGTGCCGCTCAACATCGTCGTGTCGCTCGGGCTGGCGCTGTGGATCTCGCCCCGCATCCGCGGGCGCGGGCTCTACCGGCTGCTGTTCTTCATCCCGACGGTCACGCCGATGATCGCGAACGCGCTGGTGTGGCGCCTGCTGTACCAGCCGGGCGGCCCGATCGACCAGGGGTTCCAGGCGCTGCTCGGCGTGCCGTCGCCCAACTTCCTCGGCGACAACCGCTGGGCGATGGCCGCGGTGATCCTCATGTCGGTCTGGCAGGGGTTCGGCTACAACATGCTGGTCTTCTCCGCCGGGCTCGACGCGATCCCGCAGAGCCTGCACGAGGCGGCCTCGATCGACGGGGCCGGGCCGCTGCGCCGGTTCTGGAGCGTCACGCTGCCGATGCTCTCGCCGTCGATGTTCTTCGCGATGATCATGACACTGATCACCTCGTTCCAGGTGTTCGTGCAGCCCTACGCCCTCACCGCGGGCGGGCCGGGCGTCGCCACGGAGACGATGGTGCTGCACCTCTACAAGGAGGGCTTCCAGCAGTTCGACCTGGGCACCGCGGCCACGATCGGCTGGTTCCTCTTCATGATCATCATGCTGGTCACCGCGCTGCAGTTCCTCGGCCAGAAGCGGTGGGTCCACTATGACGATTGACAGCGCGACGACCGAGACACTCCCCCGCCCCGCGACGGCGGATGCGGCTCCCGCACGCCCGTCCCGCCGGCGCACCAGCCCGCGCACCGTCGTGTCGCAGGTGCTGCTCACGGCCGTGCTCCTGCTGTTCCTCATGCCGTTCGTCTGGATGATCGCGACGGCGCTCAAGCCGCCCGCAGAGGTGTTCGGCGCAGGCAGCGGGCTCGTCGGGTCGGAGATCCGCTGGTCCAACTTCGCCGAGGCGTGGAGCTACCTGCCGTTCGGCCGGTTCATGCTCAACGGCCTGTTCGTCGCGGCGGCGGGCACCGTCGTGGTGTGCGTGACGTCGGTGCTGTCGGCGTACGCCTTCGCGCGCCTGCGCTTCCGGTTCCGGGACCGGATCTTCCTGCTCTTCCTGGGCACGCTGATGGTGCCGCAGGAGGTCACGGTGGTCCCGATGTTCATCCTCATGCAGCAGTTCCGCTGGGTGGACAGCTACGCGGCGCTGATCCTGCCCTGGGCGTTCACCGCGTTCGGAACGTTCCTGCTGCGCCAGTTCTTCCTCTCGATCCCGCGGGAGCTGGAGGAGGCCGCGACGATCGACGGCGCGAGCCGGCTGCGGATCCTGCTGCAGGTGGTCGTGCCGATCGCGCGACCGGCCATCGCCGTGCTGGCCGCGTTCACGTTCATCAACTACTGGAACAGCTTCCTGTGGCCGCTGATCGTCGTGAACAGCCGCGACATGTCCACGGTGCCGCTCGGGCTCAACCTGTTCCTGTCGCAGAACGGCAACCAGTGGCACCTGCTCATGGCCGCGTCGGCGATCTCGATGGTGCCGACCGTCGCCATGGTCGTGCTGCTGCAGCGCCACCTCGTCCGCGGCATCGCCCTGTCCGGCCTCGGTGGCCGGTGACCTCCGGGAGGACCTCGTGACCGTCGACTGGAGCCGGCTCTCGCGCCCACTCCCGGACTGGTACGCCGACGCCAAGTTCGGGATCTTCGTCCACTGGGGCGCCTACTCGGTGCCGGCGTGGGCGGAGCCGACCGGCGAGCTGGGCACCGTCGACGAAGGGGTCTGGTTCCGCCACAACTCCTACGCCGAGTGGTACTGGAACACGATCCGGTTCGACGACAGCCCCGCCCGCGAGCACCACCGCCGGGTGCACGGCGACGCGCCCTACGACGACTTCCTCGACGCCTGGAAGGCCGAGGAGTTCGACCCGAAGGCCTGGTGCGACCTCTTCGCCAGGGCCGGGGCCCGCTACGTCGTGCCGACCAGCAAGCACCACGACGGCATCGCCCTGTGGGACGCGCCCGGCACCGCCACCCGCAACACCGTGCACCGCGGCCCGCACCGCGACCTGATCGGCGACCTGGCGAGCGCCGCGCGGGCGGCCGGCATGCGGTTCGGCGTGTACTACTCCGGCGGGCTCGACTGGAGCGTCACCGAGCACCTCCCGGCGATCGACACGTTCGCGAACGTGCGCGCGCAGCGTCCCATCGACGCGGCGTACGCGGCCTACGCGTACCTGCACGTCCGCGACCTGGTCGACCGGTACCGCCCCGACGTGCTGTGGAACGACATCGAGTGGCCCGACGCCGGCAAGCACGCCGGGCAGCTCGGCCTGTTCGAGCTCTTCCGCCACTTCTACGCCACGGTCCCCGACGGCGTCGTCAACGACCGGTGGGGCGACACGCACTGGGACTACCGCACGAGCGAGTACCAGCACGGCCTCGAGGCCGAGACCGCCCCGGCGTGGGAGAACAACCGGGGCATCGGGCTGTCGTTCGGCTACAACCGGGTGGAGGACTCCCGGCACCTGATCAGCGGCCCGCAGCTCGTGCGCCACCTCGTCGACGTGGTCTCCCGCGGCGGGAACATGCTGCTCAACGTCGGCCCGACCGCGAGCGGCCTGATCCCGGAGGGGCAACGCCGGACCCTGGAGGAGCTGGCGGGCTGGATGGCGGCGAACCCGGGTGTCGTCCACGGCTCCCGCCCGCTGGAGGACGGCATCGCCGACGACTCCGACGAGCCGTGGGTGCGCTGGACCCGCACCGGCGACCGCGCGTGGGCCGTCGTCGACGCGTCCGGCCGCCCCGGGCGATGGAAGCAGGCGGGGCGGGTGCGGGTCGTGCTGCCGGCCCGCGCCGACCGGCTCGAGCTCGCCTCGGCCGCGCTCGCCGACGGCGCGCCCGTCGCGGCGCAGGCCGAGCCGGCCGGAGTGGCCGTGGAGCTGCCGTCCCGGGACCTGCCGGTGGCGGTCGGGTTCGACGTCCGCTGATGGCCGTCACCGACGAGGCCATCCTCAAGATCAAGGAGATGATCCGCGCAGGCGAGCTGGGGCCGGGCGACCGGCTGCCCCCGGAGAAGGAGCTGTCCGAGGCGCTGGGCCTGTCCCGCAGCTCGCTGCGCGAGGCCGTCAAGGCCCTGGAGATCATCCGGGTGCTCGACGTGCGGCGCGGCGACGGCACCTACGTCACCAGCCTGACCCCCGACACCCTGCTCGACGCCATGTCCTTCGTGGTGGACATCCACCAGGACTCGTCGCTGCTGGAGCTGTTCGAGGTGCGCCGGATCCTCGAGCCCGCCGCGGCGGCGATCGCCGCCGCGCGCGGCGCGCCCGCCGACGTCGAGGAGCTGCGCGGGCTGCTCGCCGCGCTGGGCGACCGGCCCACCGTGGACGAGCTCGTGGCGCACGACCAGGTGTTCCACCGGCGCATCGCCGAGATGGCCGGCAACACCTACCTCACGAGCCTGCTCGAGACGCTCTCCAGCAGCACCCTGCGCGCCCGGATCTGGCGCGGGCTCTCCCAGGAGGGTTCGACGGAGCGCAGCCTCACCGAGCACCGGCTGATCGTCGACGCGCTGGAGCGGGGCGACGCCGCGCTGGTGGCCGCCCAGGCGACGGTGCACATCGACGGGGTGGCGGAGTGGCTGCGACGGGCGGTCTCCTGAGGGTGGTCGACCGCTAGGCGTCGTCGGGCAGGCGGGCGGCCAGGCCGTCGAGCAGGCATCCCAGGGAGAAGGCGAAGCGCCGGTCGGACCGGGCGGCGACGTCGGCACCGGTGCCGGCCCGCATCGCCGAGGCCGCGGCCGGGTGCACCTCGGACGCGGCCGCGAGGTACCCCCCGAGCCGTTCGTCTCCCGCCAGCGCGGCGGTGTGCCGCAGGCCCGTCTGAGCGAGCACGGCGCCCACCACCTGGTCGTGCAGGGCAGCGGCCACGGCGCCCGGGTCGGGGAAGCCGGCGCGCGTCGCGACTCCGAGTGCGGCATCGGCCAGCTCCACGGCGTTCGGCCCGATGTTCGGCAGCCGGCCCAGCAGCGGCAGTGCCCAGGGGTGACGCAGCAGCACCTGCCGCATCCGTCCCGCCTGCGCCGCGAGCGCGTCGCGCCACTCCCCCGGGACGTCGTCCGGCACCCGCGCCTCGCCCAGCACCTCGTCGAGGGCCAGCTCGAGGAGCTCGTCCTTCGTGGCGACGTACCAGTACAGGGCTCCGACGGTGACGCCGAGCTCCGCGGCGACCCGCCGCATCGACACGCGCTCCAGTCCGTCGGCGTCGAGCAGCGCGACGGCCGCGCGCACGAGCGACCCCCTGCTGAGGCCGGTGCTCGCCGGCTTCGCCCGGTCCACCCAGATCGAGGAGGGCACGGACGCACCCTATCGCTGAACAGCGCTCAGTATCATTGAGCAGTGTTCAACGACATCGCGGTGACCGCCCTCGGCAATGCCGCCGACCGTCCGCCGGCCGTCCTCGTGCACGGCGTGCTCAGCTGGGGCGCCGACACCGAGTACGGGTTCGGAGCCCAACGACCGCTCGCCGGGCATCGCCGGCTGCTGCTGATGGACCGCAGGGGCTACGGCGCGAGCCCCGACCTGCCGCCCGGCCCGTACCGCAGCGACTACGCGATCGACGCCGAGGACGTCGTGCACCTGCTCGGGGACGGCGCTCACCTCGTCGGGCACTCCTACGGCGCGGTCGCCGCGATGCTCGCCGCCGCGGCGCGCCCCGACCTGGTCCGGTCGTTGTGCCTCGTCCAGCCGGGCTCGCTGCGCGCGGCCGAGTCCCATCCCGCGATCGCGGAGTTGCTCGCCCGCAACCGCGCCGCCGTCGTGGAGCTGCCTGCCGACCTCACCCCGGAGAGCTACCTGCGCCTGTCGACCGAGTCGGTCGGCATGCCCACGCCCGAACCCACGGCGGCCCGGCTGCGGGCGGCGCACACCACCATGCACGAGCGACCCTGCTGGGACGCGGAGATCCCGCTCGACCGGCTGGCCGCCGCCGGCTTCCCGGCCCTCGTCGTCCGCGGCGACTGGTCCGGCGCACCCGACGCGTACCGGCGCCTCGCCGGCGAGCCGTTGATGATCACGGCCGAGGTGGTCGCCGAGAAGCTCGGGGCCCGGCTGCTGACGGTGCCCGGCTACTACCCGCAGGTCCAGCAGCCGGCCCTCGTCAACGAGGCCCTCGCGCAGCTGTGGGAGCGCGCGGACGCGAGCTGACCGTTGCGAGTCCGCCTCGAGTCACGTATCGACGAACCTACGTTCGAGAGCGTCGGCGAGTTGGAGGTCGGCGATCCACCCTTCTGATCCGAGGAGGCACCGGCCGGGGTGCGGGACGCGTCGCGGCCCGCACCCCAGGCTCATCCCGTCAGTCGCGGGTGGGCGACAGCACCTGCCGTCCGCGGTGCTGCCCGCAGGCGGGGCAGAGGACGTGGGCCGGCTTGACCTGGCGGCACCGCGGGTTCGGGCACGGCGCGAGCTGGGGCACCGACATCCTCCGGTGCCACTGGGCCCGGTGGTGCCGCACCCTCGACCGGGACTTCTTCCGGAACATCGAACTGGACACGGGTCGTCCTTCCGTCCACTCGTGGGATCAGGGGCGATTCACCGCAGGCACGGCGGATCACGCCCGACCTCGGGACGGACGACGAGCAGGAACAGACACAGGGGCACGAGGGCTCCGCGGGCACGGTGGGGACGGGTACGCCGAGGAGGCCCCAACCGGCGAACTCACGGTGGGGCCGGGGCGGTACCGCTAGGACGCCGTAGGGGTGTCCCCGCCGCTCGTGGCCATGGGCCGACCGTAACAGCGCACCACAACCGCATTTCTCCGCCGACGACGGCGGCAGGGATCAGCAGAGCACCAGCCGGTGGCTACGCTCTCGCCGGGGGTGGTTCGACTACGCCGCCGAGGACGCGTACCTGCGCGCTCACCCGGCGCGCCGGCCCACCCGGAGGACGCTGAGGTAGCGGCGTGGCGCCCGGTCGCCCATCCGCGTGCGGATGCGTTCGGCGACCGCGTCGAGCAGCGGCTCGCGGACGTCGCGGTCGAGCTTGCGGTACAGCGAGGTCGAGCGGAGGAGGTCGGCGAAGCCGGCCCCGTCGAACCACTGGACGGTCGGGTACCAGCGCACGACCGGCGGGCCGAACAAGTTGCCGGGACCGTCGGCGAGCCCCCACGCGTCGTCGGTCGCGCGCACCTCGTCCTCGAGCGGCGGATGACCCCAGCCCGGGTTCGCCGGGGAGAAGCGCTCGTGCAGATCGGCGGTCTCGGCGTACACCTCGGGCTCGCCGGGCCTGCGGACGACCACGTGGCCGAGCACCACCATCCAGCCCCCTGGGCGGAGCACGTCGTGGGCCCGCCGCCAGCGGACCGAGGGGTCGACCCAATGCCACGACGTCGCCGCGACGAGGGCGTCGAAACGCCGGCCGCGGTCGCCCCACTCCTCGAACATCGAGGTCTCGATGTCGACGTTCCCGAAGGTGGCGACGTTCCCGAAGGCGGCGCCGTTCCCGAAGTCGGCGACCCGGCGGCGCGCGAGTGCGGCCATCCCCACGCCCGGCTCGACGGCCGTCACCGAGCACCCGAGCGCGGCCAGTGGACGCGTTGCCTGGCCGGTGCCGCACCCGACCTCGAGCACCGACGCCCGCGCGTCGATGCCGGTGACGGCGGCGAGGTCCGCGAACAGCTCGTCGGGGTAGCCCGGGCGAACCCGGTCGTAGATCTCCGGTACGTCGTCGAACACCCGACCGAGGTCACGTCCGTCCATCGCACCCAGCTTCCCATGATCGCCACCCACTCGGGTGGCAGATCTCCGGAGCCCTTTCTGCACGTGATCCCCTCGCTACGCTCGGTGGATCCACGGCGAGTGGTTCGAGACGGGAGATCGGCGCCTCATGTCGCGTTTCCGAGATCTTCTGATCGTGGTCGGGCCAGCGCTCCTCGTGGCACTCGCCGCGTGCGCGGCACCCGAGCCGGCGCCCGCCCCCGCGCCCCCGGCGCCGCGCACGCCAGCCGTCCCCGGCGACGTGCTGAACCTCGCGAACTGGAAACTGACCCTGCCCACCGGCGCCGGGAACGAGCCGGAGGAGATCCACCCACCGCAGCTGACCTCGTTCAGCGACGACTTCTTCCGGCTCGACGACACCCGCGACGGGGTCGTGTTCACCGCCAACGCGGGCGGGGTCACGACCAACGGGAGCAGCTACCCGCGGTGCGAGCTCCGGGAGATGGACGGTGGCGCGCTGGCGAGCTGGTCCAACCGCGCCGGCACCCACACGATGACCCTCCGGGAGGCGATCACCAAGCTGCCTGAGGTCAAGCCGCACGTCGTCGCGGCGCAGATCCACGACGCCGAGAACGACGTCGTCATGGTGCGACTGGAGGGCACGCACCTCTTCGTCGAGTACGACGACGGCGAGGGCGAGTTCACGCTCGACGAGCACTACGCGCTGGGCACCCCGTACGACCTGCGGATCACCGCCGCGAACGGCCGCGTCCAGGTCGCCTACAACGGCAGGCAGGCGGGCGACGTCCCCCTCGCGGGCGACGGGTGGTACTTCAAGGCCGGCACCTACACCCAGTCCAACCCCGAGCGGGGCGAGGCCCCGGCGGCGGTGGGCGAGGTGGTCATCTACTCGCTGGACGTGCAACACACGCCCTGACGGCTCGCACACCAACGCTGGTGCCGGCACACGAACTGCAGTTCGTGTGGGAGCGCCACCGTTGGTGTGCGACGGCCCGGCGCCCGGTCAGCGGTAGCAGTACGAGTCCGAGGACGCGTCACCGCCCTGCAGGCGGATCTGGTGCGGCCGCAGGCCCCGGAAGTCGTCGCCGTGCGGGAAGAAGCGCTCGTCCACGGCGAGGCCGCCGGCGGGGTCGGCGTCGAGCTTCGCCATCCACGCGCCGACGCCGTCGGGGTAGAACTGGTCGTCCCACGCGCCGTAGAGCGAGTTCGTGAAGTAGACGCGGCGGCCGTCGCGGCTCACCTCGACCATCTGGGGCCCGCCGGCGAGCGGCAGGTCGGGCCGGGCCGGGTGCGGGGCGCGGTCGACGATGCCGCCGAGCCGGACGGAGCCGGTCTGCCGGGGGCGCGCCGGATCCGACACGTCGAACTGCTTCATCTCCCCGGTGCCCCAGCAGGAGACGTAGAGGAACCGGTCGTCCACCGAGAGGTCGATGTCGGTGATGAGCGGCGGCACGGCACCGAACGGCTTCAGGGCGGGAGGCAGCCGGTCGGGGTCGGCGGGTTCGGCAGGGACGGTGATGACCTTCTCGACCTTCCACCCGTCACCGTCGCGGAACCACCGCCAGATCGAGCCGGACAGGTCCTCCGTGGAGACCACGACGCCGACGAACCCCCAGGTGGCCTCCGGGTCGTGGGACGGGCGCACCTCCAGCACCATCTGGTGCTGCGCACCCAGGTCGACGCTCTGGACGTGCCGGCCCTCCGCGAGGTCCCAGAAGTGGAGGGCGTGGCCGTACCGGTTGCCCAGCAGCAGCTCGGGGACGACCCCGTTCTCGATCATCGACGGGCTGCCCCACTCGCTGGAGATGAGCGTGTTCTGGTTGAGGTGCCACCAGGCGTCGTAGGCGAAGTGCTGCGGGCCGCGCTCGGTCTCCCATGCGCGCAGGACGTCGAACGTCGAATGGTCGAGCAGCGCGATCCCGCCGGGCCCGTCGTCGTCGCCCTCCGGGCCGCCGAGGCAGGTCAGGAACACGCCGTCCGGACCGCAGTGCATGGTGTGCGGGCGCGAGTAGCCCGCCTTCTCCGACAGGTCCGTGCCGCTGATCGTGCGGACGAGCCGCGGCGCCCGCGGGTCAGGCTGGGTGTCGAGCACGTGGATGTCCGACGAGCGCAGGCCCGGCACGAGCAGGTACCGGCGGGCGAGCTCGTGGCCGTGGCCCTCGTGGCGCAGCGCGCTCGAGCACGCGTTCCAGCCGAAGTGGTGCAGCTCGTGACCGAGCCCCGGGACGTCCGTCCAGCCGACCACCCCGCCGTAGCCGTCGGACTCCGGGTTCACGTCGACGACCGTCATGGCGTCGTGCTTCTGCGCGGCCCGGTCGAAGGCGACCACGTAGGCCAGCTCCTCGGGCGGGGCGGCGGCCGCATCGGCCGCCGAGCGGTAGAAGGTCGGGTCGACGGTCGGCTGGGTCATGGTGCGCCTCCTCTGCCCGGATCACTCCTGCGTAACACCGCGGCGGCGACAGCACAATGCTCCCCGCTCAGCTCCGCCGCAGCCGGTGCAGCCACGCATGGCCGGGATCCCGCCGCTCGATCGCGGTCCGCAGCCAGGTCCGCTCGGGCGGACCGAGGACGGGTAGCGCGGCGTCGAAGTCGATGAGGTCCTTCGGGCGGTGCGACCCGGCTTTGTGGTACAGCTGCACCTGGGGCGCGAGGTACGGCACACCGGCCGCGGTGCAGCGGACGGCGAGCCCGAGCGGCAGGCGGACGCGTGGATCGCGCCGCGAGACCCAGTCCGGCCCCTCGGATTCGTCGATCATGAGCTGGATCCGCCACGCCGTGGTGGCATCGGGGCGGCACCACACGTCGTGCACCTCTCGCGACAGGACTTCGCCCCTCACCCATGGCCGCAGGCTCCCCGGCGGGTCGGCTGCCCACAGCTCCCACCCGGGAAGGACGTCGTGAGCGGCGACGTGGTCGGTGCGCAGCACGCCGATGTCGACGTCCGCGTGATCACGGATCCGACGGCCGACCGCCAGTTCGATCGCCACCCCGCCTGCGACCCACCACGGCCCGGGGTGACGGGCGAATGCCGCGGCGACCTCCTCGACGGGTGCCGGCTCCCACCGGCTCGGCTCGGGGCGCATCGCCTCAGACTGCCCGACCCGAGGCCAGGACTTCGCCCTCCACGGGCCGCGGTGGCGGCGCCGGTGCCGCGAGCTACCGCTCCTCCTCGCCTTCCTCATGTGTCGGGTAGGGCTGCCCGGCAGTCTTGCCACCGACCTGGACCGGATCACTCGACGCCCGGACGCGCAGCCGCGGGGGCAACAGCACCGAGGCGGGCCGGGCGCCGTCGAGGATCTCGACCAGCAGCTCCACTCCCCTGCGCCCCATCTCGAGGTTCGGGGTGGCGACCGTGCTGAGCGGGATCGGCAGCTCCGCGGCGAGGGACACGTCGTTGTAGCCGACGATCGCCACGTCCTGGCCCACGCGCAGGCCGGCGTCGCGCAGGGCCCCCATCGCGCCGATGGCGGCGAAGTCGTTCACGGCGAAGACGGCGGTGGGCAGCGGCCCGGGAGCGTCCAGGACGCGTTGCATCGCCTGCCGCCCGCCCGCGGCGTCGAAGGGACCGTGGACGACCCGGTCGGCGGGCACCGTCCGGCCGGCGGCCGCCCAACACTCCAGGAACCCCCTGGTCCGGTCGCTGCCGGTGCTGGCGTAGGGCTCGCCCGCGAGCACGGCGACCCGGGTGTGGCCCCGGTCGAGGAGGTGTTCCGCGACGAGGCGGCCGCCGGTGACGTCGTCCCCGGTCACCGCGGGGTGGGCGCCGGTGCGCCTGCTGACGAGCACGAACGGCACGCCCCGGCGCTCGAGGTCCGCCAGCAGGTCGCCGCGCTCGGACGCGTCGCCGATGATCAGGCCCTCGACGCGGTGGTCGAGCATGACCTCCGCGCGCGCCCGTTGCTCGTCCGGGTCGTCGTAGGTGTTGGCGACGACCGTCCGGTACCCGGCGAGCCGCGCCGCCTCCTCGACACCCTCGTAGATCGTGGCGAGGACGTAGTCGGACAGGCGCGGGACGAGCATCCCGAGCAGCCGGCTGCGCCGGGTGCGCAGGCCGCTGGCCAGCTGGTCGCGGGAGTACCCGAGCCGGGCGGCGGCGGCGCGGACCCGTTCGGTGGTGCCGGCCGACGGGGCCCGGGCACCACCGGTCACCCCGTGCAGGGCGCGGGAGGCGGTGGTCACGGAGACGCCCGCGGCCTGCGCGATGTCCTTCAACCTCGCCCGGCGGTGTGGCGGGTCCGGCACTCCTCACCCTCCGATCGCGGACGTCGCCCCTTGACGCGACCGCACGCGCTACGGTTCAGTGGCTGTACAAACGATAGTACAAGATCGAGGGGGTCGAACGTGTACATCTGTGGCACGTGCGCGGTGGAGCACGCGGAGAAGGTGGATGTGTGCGCGATCTGCGCGGACGAGCGGCAGTGGGTGCCCGCGGACGGGCAGCACTGGACGACCTTGGACGAGCTCGCCGCGGCCGGCCACGCGGTGCGCGTGCGCGAGCTCGAGCCGGACCTGTACGGCATCACGGTCGAGCCGAAGCTCGGGATCGGCCAGCAGGCACACCTCGTGCGCACCCCGGCCGGCAACGTCATCTGGGACATGGTCGGCTACGTCGACGATGACGCCGCCCGCCGGGTCCGGGAGCTGGGCGATGTGGCCGCGATCGTCGCCAGCCACCCGCACATGTACGGCGTGCAGGTGGAGTGGAGCCGGGCGCTGGGCGACGTCCCGGTGCTGGTCTCCGAGGCGGACCGGGAGTGGGTGGCGCGGCCCGACCCGGCGATCCGCACGTGGAAGGACAGCCTCGACGTCGTGCCCGGGGTCAGGCTGCTGCAGCTCGGCGGGCACTTCCCCGGCAGCGCGGTGACGCTCTGGGCCGCGGGGGCCGGGGGCAAGGGCGTGCTGCTCGGCGGCGACACGATCCAGGCCAACCCGGACCGGGCGACGATGACGTTCATGCGCAGCTACCCCAACCGCATCCCGCTGTCGGCCGCGGTGGTGGAGCGGATCACGCGCGGGGTCGAGGGGCTCCGCTTCGACCGCCTCTACGACAACTTCGGCAAGACCGTCGACACGGACGCGCGCGCCGCCACGCGCCGGTCCGCCGACCGCTACATCGGCTGGGTGCGGGGCGACTTCGACCACCTCACCTGATCCAGGGTGAGGGCGGACCGGAGCACGTCGATCAGGGCGTCGAGGGTGGGTGACCACGCGTGGTCGGCCGGCGTGGCGTAGCCCACCAGGATGCCAGCGAGCCGCGAGCCCCGGTCTCCGTGCCAGCCCCGGCCCAGCCCGACGAGCCGGATGCCGCGCCGGGCGGCGATGTCCACGACCTCGGTCTCGGTCGGCCCTCCGGCCGGGAGCTCCAGCAGCACCTGGACGCCCGCGGCCGCCCCGTGCACCCGGACCGCCGGCACGTCCCTCGCGAGCCGGTACAGCAGCTCGCGGCGCCTGCGCCGGTACTTCAGCCGCTGCACGCGCACGTGCCGGTCGTAGTCGTGGCGGCGGATGAGCTCGGCGAGCACCAGCTGGCCGATCGACTCGGTCTGCGCGTCGGCGTAGAACTTCGCCTCCGCCACGGCGTCCACGAGCCGTCGGGGCAGCACCAGCCAGCCGAGCCGGACCGCGGGGCCGAGCGTCTTGGACGCCGTCCCGGCGTACACCACGTGCTCGGGAGCCATGCCCTGCAACGCGCCGACCTGCTGCCGGTAGGACAGCTCACCGTCGTAGTCGTCCTCCAGCAGCACCCCGCCGGTCGACGCCGCCCAGTCGAGCAGCGCGCGGCGCCGGGCGGGCCCGAGCACCACGCCGAGGGTGGCCTGGTGCGCGGGGGTCAGGACGACCGCGCCCACGTCGGCGGGCACCCGGCCGGCCGCGCCGATCTCGTCGACCGGGAGCGGCACGACGTCGAGGCCCGCACGCCGCACCACCTCCCGGTGGAACGGCGCGCACGGGTTCTCCATCGCGATCCGCGTGCACCCCTGGTCGTGCAGCACCCGCGCGACCAGCCCGAGCGCCTGCATGTAGCCCGATGTGACCACGATGGTGTCCGGGTCGGCGATGACGCCGCGGGTGCGGCCGAGGTACTCGGCGAGCGCCGCGCGGAGCTCCGGCCGCCCCCTCGGGTCACCGAGCGCGAACGCCGCGGGCTCCACTCGCGGGAGCACGGTGCGCGCGGCGTTCAGCCACGCCTGCACCGGGAACGCCGAGACGTCCGGCCGCCCGGGCGACAGGTCGTGCCGGAACCGCGGCGCGGCAGGCGGCGGGGCCAACGGCTCGCGCGGCGCCCGGTCCGCGGACGGCACGCGGGCCACCACCGTCCCGGACCCGCGCCGCGCGGACAGGTACCCCTCGGCGACGAGCTGGCCGTACGCGGCCGTCACCGTGCCCCGGGCAACGCCGAGCTCGTCCGCCAGCGCCCGGGTGGCCGGCAGCCGGGCGCCGGGCGCCAGCCGCCCGTCCCGGATCGCCGTGCGCAGGGCCACCTCCAAGCCGGTGCGACGGCCGTCGCCCGCAGGGTCGAAGTCGAGGTGCAGGTCGAGCCCGCGTCGCGAATTGGCCCACTCGGATGCCACGACTTTGGACCATACCCACTGGACCAATCGGTTCTAGCGTCGACGGCGTGACAACCGAGACGACAACAGCCCCGCGTACCGCGGACGACGCAGAGCGCGTCGCGATCCCGCCGAGGTTCGACCTGCGCCCGCGCACCACCGACCCGGTGTTCCAGGCGATGCGGCGGTTCACCCGGGCCACCGAGGAGCAGTGCCTGGAGCGCTCGCTCATGGAGCTGGTGAAGATCCGCGCGTCGCAGATCAACGGCTGCGCGTACTGCATCGACATGCACACCCTCGACGCCGAGGCGCGGGGCGAGAGCCACCAGCGGATGCACACGCTCGCCGCCTGGCGGGAGGCGCCGTTCTTCACCGCGCGCGAGCGGGCGGCGCTGGCGTACGCCGAGGCCGCCACGACGCTCGACCACGCCGCGATCGAGGCCGCGCTCGACGCCGCCGAGGCGCACTTCGGCGAGGACGAGCTGGTCGCGCTCGTCTGGGTGGTCGCGATGGCCAACACCTGGAACCGGGTGGCGATCCCGGCGCGGGCGACGCCCGGCCGCTACACCCCCGGGCGGGCGTCGTGAGCACGGCGGTGGAACGGGCCGCCCGGCTGCGCGCGCTGCACGTCCCGGGCACGCCGCTGGTCCTGCCGAACGCGTGGGACGCCGCCACGGCCCGCGCTGTGGTCGCGGCCGGCTTCCCGGCCGTCGCCACCGCCAGCGCCGCGATGGCACCGGCGCTCGGTTACGACGACTCCGAGGGCACGCCACCGGACGAGGTGTTCGCCGCCGTCGCCCGGATCGCCCGTGCCGTGGACGTCCCGGTGACCGCCGACGTCGAACGCGGCTACCGGCTGGCCGCGGCCGAGATCGGTGCCCGGCTGGTCGCCGCGGGCGCGGTCGGCTGCAACCTGGAGGACTCCGACGCCTCGACCGGGGAGCTCGTGCCGGTCGAGGAGCAGGCGGAGCTCCTCGCGGGCGTCCGGGCGGCGGCCCCCGACGTCGTGATCAACGCCCGGGTGGACGCGTTCCTGCACGGATCGGGATCGCGCGAGGACCGGCTCGCCGAGGCCGTGCGCCGGGGCCGGGCGTACGCCGAGGCGGGCGCGGACTGCGTGTACCCGCTCGTCGTCGACCGCCTGGATCTCGCGGAGGTCCGGAAGCTCGTCGAGGCGATCGGGGTGCCGGTCAACCTCGCCTTCCTCCCGGGCGGGCCGTCCCTCGGCGAGCTCGCGGAGGCGGGGGTGGCGCGGGTCAGCTACGGGCCGGGGCTGTTCCGGGTGCTGCAGGGCCACCTCGAGGCCGCCCTCGCCGCGATCGCGGCGGGCGGCAGCCCCTACCCGGGAGGGCCGGGGCCGGCGTGACCCGGACTCCCCGGTCGACCGGGCGGCAGCTCGTCGACGCGGGTGTCAGCCCACCGGACGCGACGAGAGCTCGGCGGCCTGGCGCAGCGCCTCGACCATGCTGCCGGGCTCGGCCACGCCCGTACCGGCGATGTCGAACGCCGTGCCGTGGTCGACCGAGGTGCGGATGACCGGGAGCCCCACGGTGATGTTGACGCCCGACTCGATGCCCAGCACCTTGACCGGCGCGTGCCCCTGGTCGTGGTACATCGCGACGATCAGGTCGTAGTCGCCGCGCCCTGCGAGGAAGAACGCCGTGTCGGCGGGGAGGGGGCCGCGGGCGTCGATGCCGTCGGCCTGCAGCACCTTCAGCGCCGGGACGATCTTCTCCTCCTCCTCGCCGTGGCCGAAGAGGCCGTTCTCGCCCGCGTGCGGGTTGATCCCGCACACACCGATCTTCGGTGCGGCAACCCCGGAGCGCACCACTGCCTCGTGCCCGCGCCGCACGGTGCGCTCGACGAGCCCCGGCTCGATCTTCGCGATGGCGTCGATCAGGCCGATGTGGGTCGTCACGTGGATGACCTTCACCTTCGGCGTGGAGAGCATCATCGACACCTCCTCGGTGCCGGTGAGGTGGGCGAGCAGCTCGGTGTGACCCGGGAAGCGGTGCCCCGCGGCGTGCAGCGCCTCCTTGTTCAGCGGCGCGGTGCAGATCCCCTGCACGGCGCCGGAGACCGCGAGCTCCGCCGCCACCCGGATGTACTGGTAGGCGGCCTCGCCCGCGACGGCCGAGACGGCGCCCCATGCCAGGTCCGCCGGGAGGAGCCCGAGGTCGATCACGTTGATCCGGTTCCCGCCGAACTCGGCCTGCGCGGGCTCGCCGATCGCGACGATCTCCACGTCCTGCCCGACGATCCCGGCCGCCTGCCGGAGCCGGGCCGCGTCGCCGATCACGACGGGACGGCAGCGGGCGAGCGTGTCCGGGTGCACGACGGCGGGAACGATCACCTCCGGCCCGACGCCCGCTCCGTCGCCCATCGTGACGGCGACGAGGGGCAGGGCGTCCTGCGGTGTTGCGGTGGCGGTCATGGTGCCTTCCTGATCTGCCTGTGTGACGGACTGCAGCTCCGCGACGATGTCGCGCAGCGAGTCGACCCCGCCGAAGCTGCCGGGCCGGGTGACGACGTGGCGTCCGTCGGGTGTGCGGCTGCGCACGGCGCCGTGCCCGATCTGGGCGAGCGGTTCGAGCTGGTCGATCCCCAGCTCGTCGAGTACCCGCCGCGCGGTCTCCCCGCCCGTCAGGACGAGGTCGGCGCCGTCGGGGCCCGGATCGAGGTCGAGGACGGCGCGGGCGAGCCCGGCCACGACGGCCCGCGGATCGGCGCCGGTGGGGGCGGCGGGGCGCAGGACCGTGACGCCCGGCTCGAGGGTGGCCCCGGCGACCGGCGGCCGGATCTCGCGGGCCCCGTCGGCGAGCAGCCGCTCCACCTGCCGGGCGGCGACGTCCGCGGCCGAGCCGACCACGACGAGCACCGAAGGGGGCAGCTCGGCGCGCCGAACGCCGGGTTCCCGCGGGGGACCGGCCAGCACCCGCCCGACGGCGGCCGCGAACCCACCCGACCCGGCGAGGGCCAGGCCCGGCCGGGCGAGCGCGGCGGCGGCCAGTGCGTCCAGGTCGGCGTCGGTGGTGGCGTCGCAGATCACGACGGGTGCCCGTTCGAGGGCGGCGTCCAGGGCCCCGCCGAGGTCAGCCTGCCCGGTGGCGGCACCGAGCACGGTGGTGCGCAGCGGCGCCAGCGCGGCCGCGACGCTCGGCGGCGCGGGCACTGGCTC
This sequence comes from Pseudonocardia adelaidensis, assembly GCF_039543345.1. Lineage (NCBI taxonomy): Bacteria > Bacillati > Actinomycetota > Actinomycetes > Pseudonocardiales > Pseudonocardiaceae > Pseudonocardia > Pseudonocardia adelaidensis. Next base: position 233,297 of record NZ_BAABJO010000009.1, read on the forward strand.
GATCCCCCACGCGTCGGTCTCGTGCAGCGGGCTCCCGGCGAGGTGCACGACCCCGTCCCGAACGGTGCGATCGCCCACCGGCAGGGCCGGGGCGAGCACGACGGACCGGGCGGCGGCGAGCGCCCCGATCTCGGCCGCGAGGTTCCCGCGGAGCAGTGAGTCGATCTTCTTGAAGATCCGGGCCGACGGGGGCGCGGCCGCGAGGGCGGTGTGCACGGCGCGGGCCGCGTCGGCGGGCACCGCCGTGCGGCTGTCGAGGTCCACCACGGTGAGGCCGGACGCCACGGGGAGCGGGCGCCCGGCACCGGCGAGCACGACCCGGGCGGCGACGCCGGGGCGGGCGAGCACGGCGGCGGTCTCCGCGGCGCCGGACAGGTCGTCGGCGATGACGAACAGCTCGGTCGGCGTCGGCATCGGCCCCTCCCTTCCGCGACCGGGTCCATCATGCGCTGTCTGCGCGATCCGAGCGACCTTCCCACGATCTTGCGCACTCTGCGCAGGTTCGCCGAGGCCGGGCATCGTCACCCCCGCCACCGCCGTGGCGAGGAGCAGGCAGGCGGCACAGGCCACGAACGCCGCGGCGTCCGCGGGCGAGGGCCGTCGTCGGATCCGCCGTCCCCCGGGTCACGGCCGCCACGACGGTGGTGAGCGTCGCGAGACCGGCCGCGCCGCTCGTCTGGCGGACCGTGTTGAGCACCCCCGCCGCCGGGCTCGCCCGCTCGGGCGGCACGGCCGACCGTGAGCGGGGTGAACGCCGCCGCCGTCCCGAACCGAACACCATGCCGGCGACCGCAATCGGGACGATCGACCCGCCCCGCACGAGCGCGAGCGCCACCGCGGCCGTGCCCGCGGTGGCAATCGCGCCACACGTGACGGTGGCGCGGCGCGGCCCGAGCCGGACCGTGAGCGGACCGGCGGCCTTCGCGCCGGCAGCTCGAGGACCTCCGGGCGGCCCGCAGCTACCTCGGTCTCCTGCTCGGATGCGCCTCGGAGCAGGGGCTCGAACGCTGCGCCGGCTTCCGGCGGTCCGCGCGGCTCCCGGCGGGTGACCGCGACGCGCTGCTCCGGACGGCCCCTCAGGCGCCCTCGACCGAGCCCGGCGGCAGGAAGTTCACGTCGTGCTCGGCCGAGCGGCGCACGACCTCGTCGGGGTCGGTGAGGTCGTGGAGCTGGTCGAACAGCGCCGCGAGCTTCCCGGCGGGGCTCACCCAGAACAGGCCGCGGGTGGGTGCCTCGCTCCGGTTGTAGTAGGCGTGGGGCAGGTTGCGCGGCATGAGCACGGTGTCGCCCGGCCCGGCCGTCGTCCACTCGCCGTCCAGGTACAGCGTGAACACGCCCTCCAGGATGTAGATGTGCTCGTCCTGGAGGGGGTGCACGTGGGGCGGCACGCCGGTGCCCGGCGGGTCGTAGGTCTCGAACGCGAAGCTGGAGTCGCTCGCGGCCTTCGGCCAGTAGGTGTGGCCGAGGATGTTCCAGACCTTCTTGCGCATCCCCTCCCCCGCGAGGGTGATGCCTTTGGGCAGCGGGCCGAGCACGATCTCGTCACCGGTGAGCATCGCCCGATCATCCACCCTCCAGGGCCGGAACACAGCCGACCGGCGGGTGGCTTCCGCTGCCCCGTCCCTCACCCGTGAGCGGCGGCGACCTGCCCGAACGCCGAGAGCGCGACGTCCTGCCAGCGCTCCCACTCGGCGATCCGCGCCATGTGCTGCGCCCGCACCGGCTCGAAGGACCTGCCGAAGAAGACCCGCAGCGGCGGCTCGTCGGCGTCGACGACGGCGAACAGCGCCGCGGCCGTGGCCGCGGGGTCACCGCGTTCGAAGGCGGCGGCATCGGGCCGGATCGGGTCGTAGACGGCGATCGGCGTGCTGCGCCGGCCGGCCTCCAGCCACCCCGTTCCGTACGGGCCGGGCTCGACGTTGGTCACCCGGATCCCGAGGTGGCGCACCTCCTTGGAGAGGGTCTCGCCCAACCCCTCCAGCGCCCACTTCGACGCGTGGTAGGCGCCGACGCCGGAGTAGGTCCGGACCCCGCCCTCGCTCGAGACGTTCACCAGGTGGCCGGAGCCCTGCTCGCGCATGATCGGCAGTGCGGCCTGCAGGACCCAGAGCGCGCCGAAGAAGTTCGTCTCCATCTGGTCGCGGATCTCGGCCTCGGTGAGCTCCTCGACGGCGCCGAAGTGCCCGTAGCCCGCGTTGTTCACCACCACGTCCAGCCGGCCGAAGACGTCGGCGGCCCGGCGGACCGCCTCGAACACCGCGTTCCGGTCGGTCACGTCGAGCCGGAGCGGCAGCAGGGCGTCGCCGTGGGTCGCGGCGAGGTCGTCGAGGGTGCGGGGATCGCGCGCTGTCGCGGCGACCAGGTCTCCACGCTGCAGGGCCGCCTCCGTCCAGATCCGGCCGAAGCCGCGGGAGGCGCCGGTGATGAACCAGACCTTGTCGTTCGTTGCCATGCACCCAGCGTGCGTCGCGCCGAGGTGTGCGACAAGCGACGGTTCTGCACATTACCCATGATTGGAGCGCATACCATGCGCTCATGGCCGAGATGACCCTCGTCGGGCTCCGCGTCGTTCTCGAGGTCGCGCGGCAGGGCTCGTTCAGCGCCGCGGCGGTCGCACTGGGCTACACGCAGTCCGCGGTGTCCCGCCAGGTCGGTGCCATGGAGTCGGCGGCGGGCGGCACGCTGTTCGAGCGCCTCGCCCGGGGCGTGCGGCCGACGGCAGCGGGCGAGGTCGTGGCGCGGCGCGCTGCGCGGATACTCGGGGAGGTCGACGGTGCGCTGGAGGAGGTCTCCGGGGTGCGCGACCGGTTGGCCGGCCGCCTGGTGGTCTCGGGCTTCCCCGCTGCCGCGGCGGTCCTGCTGCCCCGCGCGCTCGCCCTGCTCGGGCAGCGACACCCCGACCTCCACGTGGAGCTGCAGGAGGCGGCGAGCCCGGTCCAGCTGCGCCGGTTGCGGGCGGGGCGGACCGAGGTCGCGCTGGTCGCGACGGTGGACATGGAGCCGGAGCGGGACCTGGCCGGGCTGCGCCACGAGTCGGTGACGATCCCGCGCGGCTCCGGGATCGGCGTGGCGGACGGCCACCGGCTGGCGGACCAGGAGGTCGTCACCGTCGCCGACCTGGCCGACGAGACCTGGATCGTCGGGACCGGCCCGACGGGTGAGCCACAGTTCGGGCCGTGGCCGGGGCTGGACCGGCCCCGGATCGGGCACGCGGTGCGGAGCTGGGCCACCCGGTTCGGGCTGGTCGCGGCCGGGCTGGGGATCACCCGCGTGCCGGGGCTGGCGGCGGACTCGGTCCCGCACGGCGTCCGATGGGTCCCGGTCCACGACCCGGTCACCAGCGCGCACGGCACGCTCGAGGTCGTCACGGCGGAGTCGCCGTCAGCGGCTGCGCGGGCGGCGGTTCACGCCCTGCGCGTGGAGACGGCGCGGATGGTGCGGTGAGCAGCGCTCGCCGGGCTCACGGCTCGAGGGCGGCGAGCAACCCGGCCGTCCCCGTGTCGTGCAGGGTGTGCAACGCGCGCAGGTACGGCTCCGTGAACGCGGGCCGCTCGGCGAGGTCACCGAACACGTCGGTGGCGGAGAGGAACGCGAGCGGCTCGGTGCGCTGCCGCGCCGCCAGCGGCGCCAGGCGCTCGTGCAGCGGGTCGGAGATCGGCAACGGCCGCCCGGACTCGTCGGTCCCCTCCGAGTACCGCGCCCACATGGCGACCAGCGCCGCGCCCGCGACGACCGGCCGGCCCGCGGCCAGGTTGTCGCGGACGGCCGGGAGCACGAACTTCGGGATCCGGTCGGACGCGTCCGTGGCGAGCCGCGCGAGCGTGTCCGCGATCGCCGGGTTGGCGAACCGCTCGAACAGCTCGGCGGTGTAGGCGTCGAGGTCGATCCCGGGCACCGGGGGCAGCGTCGGGCGGGCCTCCGCCATGTGGGCGCCGAGGAAGCCCGCGATCCGCGGGTCGGTCGCGGCCTCGTGCGCGAAGGTGTGCCCCGTCAGCAGGCCCGGGTAGGCCAGCCCCTGGTGGCTTGCGTTGAGCAGGCGCAGCTTCATCAGCTCGTAGGGCACGACGTCGCCCACGACCTGCACGCCGACCTCCTCGAACGCGGGGCGGCCCAGCGGGAAGCGGTCCTCGAGCACCCACTGCACGAACGGCTCCGCCGGCACCGGCCAGCCGTCGTCGATGCCGTACCGGTCGTGCACGAGCTGCCGGTCCGCGTCGGTGGTGACCGGCGTGATCCGGTCGACCATCGAGTTGGGGAACGCGACCTCGGCGTCGATCCACGCCGCGAGCTCCGGGTCGACGTGCCGGGCGTACGCGGTGACCACCCGCCGCGTCACCTCGCCGTTGCCGGGCAGGTTGTCGCAGCTCATCACGGTGAACGGGGGTGTGCCGGCGGCGCGGCGGCGGGACAGCGCCTCGGTGATCAGGCCGAAGGCCGTCGCCGGCTGGTGCGGGGTGCGCAGGTCGCGCTGCACCGCGGGGTCGCTCGCGTCGAACTCGCCCGTGGTGCGGTCGACGAGGTAGCCGCCCTCGGTGACGGTGAGCGACACGATGCGGGTCGTCGGGGCCACCAGCACCCGCAGCACGGCCTCCGGGTCGTCGGGGGCGAACAGGTAGTCGTGCACCGAGCCGATCACGCGTGGTTCCACCGTGCCGTCACCGTGCTTCACCACCAGCGTGTAGAGGAGGTCCTGGGCGGTCAGGACGTCGCGCATGCGGGCGTCGCCGGGCAGCAGCCCGACGCCGCAGATCCCCCACTCGAAGGCCGTGCCGCGGTTCATCAACCGGTCCACGTACATGGCCTGGTGGGCGCGGTGGAAGTTGCCGAGACCGAAGTGGACGATCCCGGTGCTGATCCGGGACCGGTCGTACCCGGGCCCTGCGACGCCGGAGCGCGGCTCGATCGTGAGCGTCATGGCCGTCCCTTCTCAGTCGAGCCCGAGCAGCCGGGCGAGGTTGCCGCCGCAGACGAGCTGGCGGGCGTCCTCGGAACCGGCGGCCCGCGCCATCTTCTCGAACTCGAACGTGTAGTCGACGAACGGCGAGTCGGTTCCCCAGATCACCTTCTCCGGGCCGAGCTCCTTGACCGACAGCGCGACCTCGAAGATCGGGACCCGGGCGGTCTCCAGGTAGAGGTTGGGCGTCTCGGCCGCGATCTCGACGGCCTGGTCGTGGGACCAGAAGGTGCCGCTGTGCGCCATGAGGAACAGCACCTCGGGATAGGCGCGGCAGGCCCGCGCGAACTCCGGCGGCGCGTTGTACAGGTCGGAGGCGCCGTGGCAGATGACGACCAGGCCGCGCTCCCGGACGGCGTCGAGCACCGGGCCGACGAGCCCGAGGTCCGAGAGGTGGTAGCCGTGGATGGTCGGGTGCAGCTTCAGGCCGCGGTAGCCCTTGTCCGCCCTGCGGTGGACCTCGGCGACGGCCTCATCGCGCTGCCACGGGTTCACGGCGAGGAACGGGATGATCCGGTCCGGGTCCGCGGCCCGGGCGGCGTCCACGTCGTCGTTGTCGAACACGCCCTCCACGAACGGGAACGCGCAGGCGCGGTCCACGTCGGCCGCGTCCATGCGGGCGAGCAGCTCCTCGCCGGTCTGGCTCGCGCCGTGGCGCACGCCGATGTGGTTGTGGGCGTCGAGGGTGAGCGGCATCGATGGCTTCCTCTCTTCGTCGTCGGGTCAGCGGGTCGCGCGGCGGCGCAGGACGCCGAGTGCGAGCGCGAGCAGGATGAGCGCGCCGTTCAGGCCGTACCGCCAGGGCGCGCCGAGGCCCAGCAGCACCAGCCCGTTCGCGAGCAGGGTGACGAACACGGCGCCGAGCACGGTCCACAGCACGCTGATGCGCCCGCGCGGCGATGCGGTGGCGCCCAGGTACACGGCGGTGAACGCGTCGAGCAGGAAGGGCTGCGCCGAGCCGGGGACGGCGAGCCCGGTCCGTGCGGTGAGCATGAGCCCGCCGACGGCGGCCAGCAGCCCGCAGAGGACGAACCCCGACGCGAACGTCGCCCGCACCGGTGCCCCGGCCAGCTCCGCGGCGCGGGCGCTGGAGTTCACCAGCTCGATCCGGCGGCCCCACGTGGTGCGGGTCGTCGCGAACCAGGCGACGGCGACCACGACGACGGCGGCGATGAGCAGCAGCCGGAACGGACCCCACGAGTCGCTCCCGAACACCAGCATCGGCCGGACGAGGTCGATCGGCGCGGTGAACAGCTGCTGCGGGGTCCCGTTGTCGGAGACGACGAGCGCGACGGCCGTGAGCACGAGGTTGAGCCCGAGCGTCGCGACGATGGCGGGGACGCCGAGGTACCCGGCGAGGACACCGTTCACGACGCCGACGGCCAGCCCGACCGCCAGCGCGACCAGCACCGCCACCGCGGTCCCCTGCTCGTCGAGCAGGGCGCGGGCGGCCAGGTAGCCGGCGAGGTCGGCGGTGGCCGCGATCGACAGGTCGAGGCCCTTCATCGACAGGAGCACGCTCAGGCCGACGGCGAGGACCACGAGCACGGTGGCGTCCACCGCCACCGCCGCGAGGTTGCGGGGGTCCACGAACAACGGCCGCGCGATCGCGACGACCGCGATCACCACGACCATGCCGAGGACCGTGGAGTAGGAGCGGAGGGCGTCGAGGCGGGGCGGCCGGGACAGGGTCGTCGCACTCATCAGAAGATCACCACCTGGCCGAGGGCGCGGCGCCGGGCGACCGCGACGAGCACCGCGAGCAGCAGCACCACGCCCTGCACCCCGCCGAGCCACTCGTCGGAGAGGCCGTTGGCGATGAGCCCGGCGCCGGTCGCCGTGACGAAGAGGGAACCGACCGCCGCCGTGGCCGGGTCGAAGAGGAAGGTGCGGGTGAGCGCCGAGCCGAGGAACGCGGCGGCCAGCGCGGTGACCAGCAGCTCGAGCGAGGCGTCGCGGGCGGTGGCACCGCTCGCGTAGGAGGCCAGCAGCACACCGGCGAGCCCGCTCATGGCGGCGGAGAGCACCAGCGCGGTCACGATGCCCCACCCGGTGCGCACACCCCGCAGCCGGGTGGTGCGCTCGTCGTCGCCGGTGGCGCGCAGCCGCAGCCCGGTCGAGGTGTACCGCCAGAGCAGCGCCACCACCGCGATGACGACGACGGCCGTGATGACGATCGCGGGCACCGGCCCGACGAAGCCCTGGCCGAGCAGGAGGAACGAGACGGTGTCCGCGGGCACGGCGAGCCCGCCGTTGACGCCCAGGGTGACGCCCACGAGCAGGAAGAGCATTCCCAGGGTCGCGACGAAGGACGGCACCCGCAGCAGCACGGTCACTCCCCCGTTGAGCGCGCCGACCACCGCGCCGGCGAGGATCCCGATCAGCAGCACCAGTGGGGTGGGGACGCCCGCGGAGACGAGCGCTGCCGACAACGTCGCGGTGAACTGCGCGACCGCGCCGACCGACAGGTCGAAGGCGCCCGCGCCGAGGGCGACCGCGAGCGCCGCGGCCAGCAGCATCGGGGTGCCGGCCTGGCGCAGCACGTCCCAGAAGCCCGAGGAGAGCAGGAACCCGGGCGACCCGCCGACGAGCGCCGCCACGACGAGGAGCATCGCCAGCCCGACCCCGGCCTGCCGCAGCCAGGCCGGGCGGTGCGGGGCCGGTCCGGGGACGGCCGCGTCCGTGGCCGCGGTCGCGACCTCGGTGCCGTCCGCGCCGGCGGCCCGCGCGGTCAGCGTCTCCTCGTCCACCTCGCCGCGGCCGAGCTCCTCGGCGACGACGCCGTCGCGGACGACCAGGATCCGGTCGCACAGGCCGATGAGCTCCTCGAAGTCCGACGACACGACGAGCACCGCGGCGCCCCCGGCCGCGAGCTCGCCGAGGTGGCGGTAGATCTCCGCCTTCGCCGCGACGTCGACGCCCGCGGTGGGCTCGTCGACGAGGTAGAGGCGGCCGCCGCGGGCGAGCCAGCGGCCGACCACGACCTTCTGCTGGTTGCCGCCGGACAGCGTCGCGACGTCCTGGGCGGGTGAGCGCGGGACGATGCCGAGGCGCTCGACGAGCTCCTCGGCGGTCCGCCGCTCCCGCCGCCGCGACAGCAGCCCGCCCCGGGCGTGGGCACCGAGGCTCGAGGCGGTGAGGTTGCTGCGGACCGACAGCCCGGGGAACAGCGCCTCGGTCCGCCGCTCCTCGGGCACGAGCGCGATCCCGCGCCGGACGGCGGCGCGCGGGGCGGTCGGGGCGCGGTCGTGCCCGCCGAACCGCACCTCGCCGGTGGCGCGCCGGTCGCCGAACAGGGCGAGCAGCGTCTCGCTCGCCCCGGACCCGACGAGCCCGGCGAGCCCGACGATCTCCCCGGACCGCACCGACAGGTCCATGTCGCGCACCAGCTCGCCGGAGCGCAGGTGCCGCACCTCCAGCAGCGGCTCCCCGGGGGTGTGGGGCACGTCGGGGAACAGCGCCTCGAGGTCCCGCCCGACCATCGCCGCGATGATGTCCTGCGTCGACAGTCCCGCGGCGGGCGTGACGCTGGTGCGCCTGCCGTCGCGCAGGACGGTGACGCGGTCGGCGAGCGAGGTGATCTCGTGCAGCCGGTGGGAGATGTAGAGGACCGCGACGCCGTCGGCCCGGGCGGCGCGGATCAGGTCGAAGACCGCGGCGGACTCGGCGGCGCCCAGTGCCGCGGTGGGCTCGTCGAGGACGAGGACCCGCGGCTCCGCGGCCAGCGCCGCGGCGATCGACACCTGCACGCGCTGGGTGGGCGTGAGGTCGCCGACGACGTCGTCGGGCGCGCAGTCCGCGCCGACCCGCTCCAGCACCTGCCGGGCCATGCGGTGCATCGCGGCGCGGTCGAGCACGACGCCGGCGTGCACCCGTTCGCGGCCCAGGAACATGTTCTCCGCGACGGTCATCCGGGCGGCGAGCGGCTGGTCCTGGTAGACGATCTCCAGGCCGAGCCGACGGGCGTCCTCGGGGCCCGCGAGGTCGACGGGCTGCCCGCCCACCTCGATGTGGCCGTCGGCCAGCGGGTTGACGCCCATCAGGGCCTTGACGAGGGTGGACTTCCCCGCGCCGTTCTGGCCGACGAGGGCGTGCACCTCCCCGGCCAGCAGCTCCAGGTCGACGCCGTGCAGCACGGTCGTCGGGCCGAACCGGACGACGGCACCGCGCACCGCGGCGGCAGGGACGTGGTCGAGCACTTCGGTCATGTCGTCACCTCCTTCAGCCGCGCGGGGACATGGGCTGCATGACCACCACGTCCTGCGTCTGGGGCCACTGCCGCTCGACCTCGGCCCTGTCGAGCTTCACCTGCTCCCAGATGCCGGGCCCGTAGCGCCGCTCGGCGGCCGCGATCCCGTTGTGCCGGGTGGCCACCCATGCCGTGGTGAAGACGTTGGGCGCGACCGGCTTCCCGGCCCGTGCGTCCAGCGCGGCCTGCGCGGCCAGCTGTCCGATGAGCTGGGCGTTCTGCACGACCGTCGCGACGAACGGGCTGTTCGGGGCGTAGAGCATGGGGAAGGTGGCCCGGTCTCCGTCGATCGAGGCCACGGCGATCTCCGGCCGGTTCGCCTGCTGGATGGCCTGCACCGCGCCCGACGTCATCTGGTCGTAGGCACCCCACACGCCCGCGATCGAGCCCGCGTCCGGGTTCGAGGTGAGGATCGCCTGCATCTGCGACTGCACGCGGGCCGGGCTGAAGTCCGACGGCTGCAGGTGCAGGCGCACGTCGGGGTAGTCCTGCACCATCGCCTGCAGTACCCGCAGCCGGGTCTCGAGCAGTGGCGCTCCCGGCACCCAGAACGCGTAGAGGTCGCCCCGGTAGTTCACCGCGTCCAGCAGCGAGCGCGTCATCATCTCGGCCATCAGCGACTCGTCGCCGCCGACGTCGGTGACGGCGCCCGGGACGGTGGAGCCGACGCCCGCGGTGACGACCACGACGCCCTTGCTGCGGGCCTGCGCCACCACCGGGCCGAGCTGCGCCGGGTCACCGAGCTCGATGACGAGGACGTTGACGCCGGAGTTCACCAGCGTCTGGATGTTGTTGATGTGCCGGGTGGCGTCCCCGCCCGCGTTCGTCGTGGTGACGGTCGCGCCCTGGGCCCGGAACGCCTCCTCGGCGCCGGCCACGATGTCGCGGTTGTAGTCGTTGACGATCTCGCGGGCCGCGATGCCGACGGTGAGCGGGCCCTGCAGGAACGGGGCCTGCCCGTCGCCCGCGGCCGCTGCGGTCCCGCCGGTCGGGGCGGTCCCCGACGTCGCGTCGGTCACCGGTCCGTTGAGGGAGCAGGCGGAGGCGAGGGCGACGGCCAGCAGGCCGGCGAGGAGCATGACGAGCCCGCGCGCTCCAGCGGTCGCGGATCGGTTCACAGTGCGGTCCTTCGGGTTTCGGGGGAGGTGCTACGACGACGCGGGCGGTCTCTCGAGCAGCGCCTGCGCGGTCGGGGTATCGGTGACGACGGCGTTCGCGAGCCCGCCGGAGAGCGCGGCCCGCAGCGACGCGACGCGTTCCGGCCCCGCGGCGGCGGCGACCCGCAGCGGGCGCGAGCCGATGACGTCGAGCTCCACCGACAGCGTGCGGTCGGCGAGGTCACCGCCGACCGGGCGGCCGGAGGCGTCGAAGAAGCGGCCCACGGCATCCCCGACGGCGCCCTGCTCCTGCAGCTGCCGCAGGCCCGCGTCGTCGAGGTAGCCGTTCGCGTAGAGGGGGGTGGTCTCGGTCACGTGCCCGACCCCGAACATGCAGATATCGGCTCGCGCGGCCGTTTCGAAGGCCGTGCTGATGCCGCGGTCGGCCCGCAGGCTCGCCACGGTCGAGGGGTTGTCGACGTAGAGCGGGGCGGCGATGAGGATCTCGTGGGCCGCGAGGGCGTCCGCCACGGCGGAGACGGTGCGCATCGGGTTCACGCGGGTCGGGTCGCTCGGCGCCGCCCCGGCCAGCTGGACGACGGTGACGTCGAGGACCTCGTCCGTCGTGCGTCTCAGCGTCCGCAGGACCTCGGCCGTCCGCGCGATCCACTCGTTGGGGTTGGAGCTCCAGCCCAAGCCGATGACCGTTCCCGGCTCCACCCGGCGGGCGAGGATGTCGGCGCACCCCTGGCCGAGGTCGACGTTGCCCGCGCCGTCGGTGTCGGCCGGGTCGACGACGACGGCCTCCTCCAGCCCGAAGGCGGACTCGAGCGCGAGCTCGGTCTCCACCTGCCTCGTGATCCCCGAGACGATCTCGATCCGCACGATGCCGGAGGCGCGGGCCTGCGCGACCAGGCGCCCCGCGGTGGCCCGGCTCACCCCGAGGTGGCGGGCGATCTCCAGCTGGGTCTTGCCCTCGCCGTAGTACATGACGGCGGCACGGACCAGCAGGCGCTGCTTGTCGACGTTCGGCAGGGGCACTCTCTCGCTTCTCGGTGAGCATATGCTCACATGATGCGCATTTGTCCACGACACTACGTCTCGATCCCGGCCGCCGTCAACGAGGCCGGGATGGGTCGGGACGGGCGCACGAGAGCGCGCGCCTCGCGAGAACGCCGAGCGCGTGAGGCCGCCGTCGACGGCGAACTCCTCCGGCGTGCCGAGGCGAGCCATCGGGATGCCCGCCGTGGCCTTCTCGGGCACGCCGTCCGGGAAGTGCCCCCGCACCCGCGGGGTGAGGATCAGGCCGGGCGCCACGCAGTTGACCGTCACCCCGTCGGGCGCCAGCTCACCGGCCAGGATCTTGAGGTACCCGGCGACCGCCGGCCGGACCAGGTGGGCCAGCGCCCCGGTGGACCCGGTCGCGCTGCCGTCGACGGCCCAGGTGGGAACCGTGGGCCACATCCCGCTGGCCGACGAGTTCGGGTACGACCTGCACCTCATGATCAGGGGCTGCGGGTGGAGCGGGAGCGGGTGGGCCCCCGGCCCGGGCGGACCTGACGGGTTCAGGTCGTTCCGCTGTCGTCGATCAAGGCGAGATGGTGGTCCGTTGATCTATGTCAGCGACCATTTGCCCTTGGTCACCGACCGGGAGCCAGTAGGGTGCCGGGCCGTGGACTACACGCTCGTGGGACTGGTGGTCGCCTGCGCACTGGTCGTGCTGACCGCCGGCGCCCTGGCCGGCAGCCGGGAGACGGAGCGCCGGCAGATGCGACAGCTGGCACTCCTCGAGCGCAAGCTGGACGCGGTGCTCCACCGGCTGGGCGTCGAGGTGCCGGATCCGGAACTCGAGCAGGTCAAGGCGCTGGCGGGACAGGGCCGGACGATCCAGGCGGTCAAGGCGTACCGCGAGGCCACGGGCGCGGGGCTGCGGGAGGCCAAGGAGGCGGTGGACCGGCTCGGCGGGCGAGGCTGACGACCCTCGCTCACCGGATCACGAGAGGTGGGCGAGCACGTTGACCACCGTGCCGCTCGGATCCTCCACGAAGAAGCGACGGACACCCCATGGTTCAGTCGTCAGCGGATACACGACGCGAAGCCCTCGGCGCACCGCCTCGGCGTGCGCCGCGTCGACCGCGTCCGGGTCGCCGAGGTCGACCCCGAAGCGCGGCGGAGGGTTCTCCATCCCCCGCGGCGGAACGAGGACCTGGGCAGTGGGATTGGTGGGCGAGGTGACACCGAGGACCGGATCTTCCATGGCGACCTGGAACCCCAGGACGCCGACGTAGAAGTCCCGGGAGGCGGCGAGGTCATCTCCGTCGGCGTAGGCGACGACTCTTCTGATCACCCGGACAGGATGGCATCGCGGCGTCCCCGGCGGCTTGGAGGAATCGGAACGCGCGCCGGCAGCACAAGGCGACCGTTCCTTCTGGTGCTTCGTGGTCGCCGTGGCGCCGTCGACCACCAGTGGAGGCAAGGCCTGGTCTTGGTCCGGAACGCCGGCCAGACCCCTGGCGCGGGGCCGTGCTCCTCCGGTTGGACTCGAACCAACAACCCTGCGATTAACAGTCGCATGCTCTGCCAATTGAGCTACGGAGGACCGTACGGGCGCGGGGGCTGAGCCCCCGCTGGCAGGAAGGACCTTAGCGCACGGCCCCCGCTCGCCCGCGGGCCCCCTCCCCGGCGGCGTCGGCGTGCCTGTGCCCGTTCACCGCCTCCTCGACGCGGGCGCGGACGACGCCCGCGGCGCCCTGGACAGCGGGGTGGTCGGCGACGCGCTGGTAGGTGCGGCGCAGCTGCTCGTAGCGTTCCTGGCCGGCCCGGGCGCCCAACACGTACCCGACGGCGGCCCCAAGCAGGAACTTCCACATCTCGTCTCCCCGGTTCGTGCGGCCCCCCGTCCGTCCATGGTGCCGCGCGGCGGGAGCGCCGGAATCGGCCGATCGCCGATGGGTACGTTCGGCGCTGCGGCCGGACGGACCCGTCCGCCTTGACACGTGCCGGACGTCACACCAGGGTCGCTTGGGTTTCTGTTCGGACCTGTTGTCTTGTGTGCGAGTCACTGATGAGAGGACGACGTGCTCCCCTTCCCCGGCATCGCGATGGGATGCGACTACAACCCCGAGCAGTGGGACCCCTCGGTGTGGCGCGAGGACGTCACGCTCATGAAGGAGGCGGGCGTCGGGTTCGTGACGCTCGGGGTGTTCTCGTGGGCGATGCTGGAGCCCACCCAGGGCGAGTACGACTTCGACTGGTTCGACGAGGTCATCGAACTGCTGCACACGAACGGCATCGCCGTCGACCTGGCCACGGCCACCGCGTCGCCGCCGCCGTGGCTCACCACGCGGCATCCGGAGATCCTGCCGGTCGACGTCGACGGGCGCACGCTCTGGCCGGGCAGCCGGCAGTCGTGGTGCCCCAGCTCACCGGTGTTCCGCGACCACGCGCTGCAGCTCGTCGGGGAGCTGGCACGCCGGTACGGCAGCCACCCGGCCGTGAAGCTCTGGCACGTCAGCAACGAGCTGGGCTGCCACGTCGTCCGGTGCTACTGCGACGTGAGCGCCGCCGCCTTCCGGCGCTGGCTCATCGGCCGGTACGGCTCGATCGAGAAGCTGAACGAGGCCTGGGGCACGGCGTTCTGGTCGCAGCGCTACTCGTCGTTCGACGAGGTGCTGCCGCCGCGGCACACGCCCACGTTCACCAACCCGGGCCACGAGCTGGACTTCTCCCGCTTCTCCTCCGACGCGCTCCTGGAGCACTACCAGGCGGAGCGCGACGTGCTGCGGTCGCTGTCGCCGGACGTGCCGGTCACCACGAACCTGATGGTCAACCCGCGGCAGGCCGGCACGGACTACTTCCGCTGGGCGCCGCAGCTCGACCTCGTCGCGCAGGACCACTACATCGACACCCGGCTGCCGCGCCCGCGCGCCGAGCAGGCGTTCAGCGACGACCTCACCCGCGGGGTCGCGGGCGGCGAGCCGTGGATGCTGATGGAGTCGGCCACGAGCGCGGTGAACTGGCAGCCGGTCAACCCGGCGAAGAAGCCGGGGGAGCTGCTGCTCGACTCGCTGCGCCACGTCGCCCGCGGCGCCGACACGGTCGGGTTCTTCCAGTGGCGGGCGTCGAAGGCCGGTGCGGAGAAGTACCACTCGGCGCTCGTGCCGCACGCCGGCCAGGACTCGGCGCGGTTCCGCGAGGTCGTGGAGCTCGGCGCCGCGCTGGCGAAGCTCGGCGGGGTGGCCGGGAGCCGGGTCGAGGCGGACGTCGCGCTGCTCGTCGACTGGGAGGCCTGGTGGGCCTGCGACCTGCACTCGCACCCCAGCTGCCAGGTCCGCTACATGGACGCCGCGCTGCGCTGGCACCGCGCGGTCACGGAGCTGGGCGCCACCGCCGACGTCGTGCACCCCTCGGCCGACCTGTCGGCCTACGAGCTGGTGATCGTCCCGACGCTCTACCTGTGCACGGACGAGACGGCCGCGGCGCTCCGGGCGTACGCGGAGGGCGGCGGGCACGTGCTCGTCACCTACTTCTCCGGGATCGTCGACGAGCACGACCACGTCCGGCTCGGCGGGTACCCGGGCGCGTTCCGGGAGCTGCTCGGGGTGCGCACGGAGGAGTTCGCGCCGCTCCTGCCCGGCGTGACCGTCGCGCTCGACGACGGCAGCACCGCCGACGTCTGGACGGAGCTCCTCGAGGTTCGCGACGCGGAGGTCGTCGCCAGCTACGCCGACGGGCCGCTGCCCGGCACGCCCGCGCTCACCCGCCGGGCCGTCGGCGACGGCGCGGCGTGGTACCTCGCCACCTGGCTGGACGACGACGCCACGGCGGCGCTCGCCGACCGGCTCACCCGCGAGGCCGGGGTGACCCGGCTGGACGCGCCCCAGCCCGGCCTGGAGGTCGTGCGCCGCGGCCGGTACCTGTTCGTGCTCAACCGCGGCGACCTGCCGGCCGGCGTCCCGGCCACCGGCACCGACCTGCTCACGGGCGAGCGCGTCGAGGGCGAGGCGCGCGTCGCGGCGGGGACGGCCGCCGTGATCGAGTCGGACGAGGGCTGATGCTCGCCCGGCAGCGCCAGGAGCTCATCCTCGACGCCGTGCGCACCGACGGCGGCGTGCGCGTGTCGGATCTGGTTGCCCGGCTGGGCGTTTCCGACATGACCGTGCGCCGCGACATCGACGAGCTCGCCCGGCGGGGCCTCGTCTCCCGCGTGCACGGCGGCGCGACCGCGGCCGGCAGCAGCGTCGAGGAGCCCGGCTTCGCGGTGAAGTCGACGCTGCGCACGGCGGCGAAGCGGGCGATCGCGGAGGCGGCCGCCACGCTCGTCGAGCCGGGGGCCTCGGTGGCGCTGTCGGCAGGTACGACGACGCATGCGGTCGCGTCGGTGCTGCTGGGGATCCCCCGGCTCACGGTCGTCACGAACTCGCTGCGGGTGGCCGAGGTGCTGCACGCGGCGCCCCGCCCCGACCTCACGGTCGTGCTCACCGGCGGTGAGCGCACCCCGTCGGACGCGCTGGTCGGTCCGGTCGCGGTGGCGGCGCTGCGCGGGCTGCACGTCGACTGGCTGCTGATGGGGGTGCACGGGATGGACGTCGAGGCCGGCTTCACCAGCCCCAACCTGGCAGAGGCGGAGACGAACCGGGCGCTGCTGGACAGCGCCCGGCAGGTGGCCGTGGTGGCCGACAACTCGAAATGGGGAGTAGTGGGGTTGAGCACGATCGCGACCCTCGACGAGGTCGACGTCGTCGTGAGCGACGACGGCCTCGAACCGGAGGCACGCCAGGTACTGGAGCAGTGCTGCGGACGGCTGGTGCTGGCGGCATGACAGTCACTCGGACAACAGCCCGGATGGCCGACGGGCGCGAGCTGATCTACTTCGACGACGTCACGCCGGACCGCGTGCCGCCGCCCGACACCCGGGACCTGCCGAAGGTGCAGACCGGGTCGATCATGCGCTACGACGTGCTCACCGGCGAGTGGGTGGCGATCGCGGCGCACCGCCAGGACCGCACGTTCCTCCCGCCAGCGGACGCCTGCCCGCTGTGCCCGACCCGGCCCGGCCGCGCCCCGTCGGAGATCCCGGCGTCGGACTACGACGTGGTGGTGTTCGAGAACCGCTTCCCGTCCTTCGCCCAGGACGTCGACACCGACGTCCCGGCCGAGGTGGACGGCGACCCGCTGTTCCCGCAGCGCCCGGCGATCGGGCGGTGCGAGGTCGTCTGCTTCACCAGCGACCACAACTCGTCGTTCGGCGCGCTGCCGGTCGAGCGGGTGCGCACCGTGATCGAGGCGTGGGCCGACCGCACCGCCGAGCTGTCGGCCATGCCGGGCGTGGAGCAGGTGTTCCCGTTCGAGAACCGCGGCAAGGAGATCGGGGTGACCCTCGAGCACCCGCACGGGCAGATCTACGCCTACCCGTTCGTCACGCCGCGCAGCGGACAGCTGCTGAACAAGGCGGCCGAGCACCGCCAGCGCACCGGCCGGGACCTGTTCGACGACGTGCTGGCCGCGGAGCGCAAGGCAGGCACCCGCGTGGTCCGCGAGGGCACCCACTTCACGGTGTTCGTGCCCGCCGCGGCGCGTTGGCCCGTGGAGGCCCACCTCGTGCCGCACCGGCCGGTCCGCGACTTCGCCGACCTCTCCGGGGAGGAGCGCACCGAGCTGGCCGACCTGTACCGCGACCTGCTGCACCGGTTCGAGGTCTACTTCGACGAGGCACCGCACCCGCCGTACATCGCCGGGTGGCACCAGGCGCCCGTGCACACCGGGCGCGACCTCACCCGCCTGCACCTGCGGCTGTTCTCGTTGCGCCGCGCGCCCGGGAAGCTCAAGTACCTCGCCGGCTCGGAGTCCGGGGCCGGTGCCTGGATCAACGACGCGCTGCCGGAGCGGATCGCGCAGCGGCTGCGGGAGGTCGGATCATGACCACGTTCGGGGAGCTCTTCGACCGGGAGCCCGACGGCCGCTGGGCCGGGCCCGGTCGGGTCAACCTGATCGGCGAGCACGTCGACTACGCGGACGGCCTGTGCCTGCCGTTCGCGATCGCGCAGCGCACGGTCGTGGAGGTCGCGAAGCGCGCGGACGACCGGCTGCGGCTGCGCAGCCTCTCCGAGGTGGGCGGCTTCGACGGCGAGCTCGCCGACGTCGGGCCGGGCCGCCCGGAGGGCTGGGCTGGCTACGTCGCCGGGGTGCTCTGGGCGCTGCGGGAGGCGGGCCACGCGGTCGGCGGGATCGACCTGCTGGTCACCGACACCGTGCCGCTGGGGTCGGGGCTCTCGTCGTCCGCGGCCCTCGAGTGCGGGGCGGCGCTGGCCGTCGACGACCTGTACGGGCTCGGCCTCGGCGGCTCCGCCGAGGGCAGGAAGCTGCTCGTCGACGCGTGCCGCCGGGCGGAGAACGACGTGGTCGGCGCGCAGACCGGCGGCATGGACCAGGCCGCGTCGTTGCTCGGCACGGCGGGGCACGCGCTGCTGCTCGACACCCACGACGACTCGACGCGGCAGGTCCCGTTCGCGCCCGCGGATGTCGGGCTCACACTGCTCGTCATCGACACCAAGGTGCGCCACAGCCACGCGGACAACGAGTACGGCGCCCGGCGCGCGTCCGTGGAGAAGGCGGCGGACGCGCTCGGCCGGCCCAGCCTGCGCGACGCCACCCTCGACGACCTCGCGGCGCTCGACCCCGAACTGCTCCCCCGCGCCCGGCACATCGTCACCGAGATCGCCCGCGTCCGCCGCACGGTCGCGCTGCTGGACGCCGGCCGGATCGCCGAGATCGGGCCGCTGCTCGACGCCTCGCACACCTCGCTGGCCGGCGACTACGAGGTGTCGTGCCCCGAGCTCGACCTGGCCTGCGCCACCGCGCGCGCCGCGGGCGCGCTCGGGGCCCGGATGACCGGCGGCGGGTTCGGTGGCTCGGCCATCGCCCTCGTGCCGACGGACGGGATCGACACGGTCGCCGGAGCGGTGCGCGCGGCGTTCGCGGCGGCGGGCCACCGCGAGCCGGACATCCGCGCCACCGAGCCCTCCGCCGGAGCGGAGCGGATCACGTAGCCCCTTCGGGGGTCGTGAGTGGATACGGGTGCTGGAGCACTCGCATCCACTCACGGGGCGGCAGCGCACACTGGAAGTGTGTACGTTCCCGCCGCCTTCACCCCCGACGACGCGACCGTCCGGGAGCTGCTGTCCCGCCCGCAGGCCGCCGACCTCGTCACGATGACCGAGGACGGGCTGGCCGCCACGTTCCTGCCGTTCGTCCACCGCCCCGACGAGGGCGAGCACGGCGTGCTGCGTGGGCACCTGGCGCGCAACAACGACCAGTGGAGCCGGCCCGCGGTCGGGGAGGCGCTGGTGATCGTGCACGGGCCGGACGCGTACATCACGCCGAACTGGTACCCGTCCAAGGCCGAGCACGGGCGCGTGGTCCCGACGTGGAACTACGTCACCGCGCACGTCTACGGGCAGCTGCGCGTGCACGACGACCCCGCGTGGCTCGCCGATCTGGTCCGCGAGCTCACCGACCTGCACGAGGCGGGCGAGGCGTCGCCGTGGGCGGTGGACGACGCGCCCGAGAAGTTCGTCGCCGGGCAGCTGCGCGCGATCGTCGGCGTCGAGCTGGTGATCAGCCGCATCGAGGCCAAGGTCAAGATGAGCCAGAACCGCCCGCCCGCCGACGTCGAGGGCGTGGTCGCAGGCCTCGACGCCCGCGGCGACACGGCCACCGCCGAAGCGGTACGGGCCGCCACCTCGTCCCGATGACAGCATGGTGGCTTTGCTGCCGTACTACGCCAGTAAAGCCACCATGCTGTCGTTCGGGCACCGGCCTCAGCGGTCGCGCTCTGCCGGCAGCAGGTCGCCCAGCGGGCCGAGGTCGATGTTCAGGTCCTCGGGGCGCAGGCCGAAGTGCTCGCGCAGCTCCGTCATGGCCTCCTCGAGGCGCATGAGCCCGAGCCCGAGCTGCTCGACCTTCTCGTCCGGCAGGTCACCCGCCTCCACCCGCCGCAGCGCCTGCCGCTCCATCAGCTGGCGGACGAGCTCGACGAGCGTCAGGACGAGCCTGCCCAGGCCCTTGCCCACCGAGTCGGGGTCGAGCTCGAGCCGCTCCGGCACCTCGGTCACGGTTCCACCAGGGTCGACACGGAACTGATCAGGGCCCGCAGGGAGACGTGCACCAGGTCGACGTCGGCGAGCGAGATCGTGATCTCGCCGGCGATCACGACGCCACCGGCGAGCAGCCGGTCCAGCAGGTCCACCAGTGCGACGTCGCGATCGAGGGCGCGATCGACGGTCACGGTTCCTCCAGGGTCGCGAACGAGTACGGCGCCCACGGGCCGGTGAGCTCCAGCCGCACGGTCCCGGCGGCGTGCTGCTCGACCACGTGCCGCAGCGCCTCGTCGTCGGCCACGAGGTAGGCGGCGTTGAGGACCATCTCCTCGCGCCGTCCGGTGAGCCGCGGGTCCTGCGCCGGGTAGCGCCTGCTCGCGGCCGCCACCGCGGCGAGCTCGCGGTGCACGGCCTCGGCCGCCGCGAGCGCCTCCTCCTGCCCCCGGGCCGCCCGGTTGCGCTCGGCGAGCCGCCGCGCCAGGTACGAGGCGCCCGGCCCGGCTCCCGGCGCCGGCTCCGGTTCGCCGGGCGCTGCCGACGGCACGGCGAAGCCCTTCACCCCCCACTCGACGCGACCGCGGACGCGGTCGAGCGCCGCGCCGAACTCCGCACCCCGTTCGGCGAGCAGGCCGCGGATCCGGTCGTCGTCGAGGTAGACGGTGGCGAACCGGACGGGCGCCACGGGGCCGCTCCGCGCCGCGGCGTCCACCACGGCGTGGTGGGCCCGCGCGGTGGTCTCGAGCCACTGCAGGTCCTCGAGGCTGCGCCGCAGCGACTCCTCGCTGAACCGGACCGGGTCCACCGAGCTGACGACGGCGGCGAGCCCGTGTCCGACGACCCGCCGGACCCGGGCGCCGTCGACGCCCGCGTCCACGGCCGGCTCCGGGAGGCCTGCGTCGGTCACCGCGTAGAGGTAGACGAGCGCGTCAGCCATCGCGCTCGCTCCGCTCGACCGGCTCCGCCTCGCGCGGCCCGCCGTCGCGCTCCGCGGTGCGCCCCGCCTCCAGCGCACCGATGCGTTCGCGCAGCATGCGGTTCTCCTCCGCGAGGTCGCGCTGGCCAGAGCTCAGCGAGGGATCGTGCTCCCACCAGTCGATGCCCATCTCCCTCGCCTTGTCGACCGACGCGACGAGCAGCCGGATCTTGATCGTCAGCAGCTCGATGTCCAGCAGGTTCACGCGGATGTCGCCCGCGATCACGATCCCCTTGTCCAGGATGCGTTCCAGGATGTCGGCGAGGTTCGTCGACTCCTGCCGGTGGTCCGCGGCGCGAGTGCGGCCGCCGGGGACGGGGAGGCCTCCGGACGTCATTGGCACCTCCCGTCGAGCTGGCTACGGGCGTAGCGGCGGGTGCGCCGGTAGGACACCAGGTCGCCGTGCCCGTCGACCCGCACCTCGTAGATCGCGAGCACGTCCTGCGTGTCCGGGATGCGCCGGGTCTCCACGACCTCGACGCCGACCTTCCACCCGTCGTCGGCCGAGTCGATGGCGACCACGGTCTCGACGTCGCGCCCCGTGAAGTCCACGACGTGCTCCGCCGCCCGGCGGGCCGCGGCCTGTGCCGGGATGCCCCGGTGGCCGTCCCGCGCGTCCGGCCCGGCGGCCTGCTCCTGCTCGGACTCCGCCTTCCGGCGCGTCCGCCGCGGGCGGCGCGGCTCCTCCTGCTCGTCGTCAGCCAATCGGGATTCCTCCTCGCCGAATCACTGCCGGCGCACCATCAGCCGTTGCAACAGCTCGTTCTCGAGCTCGGCCGCCTCCTCCTCGGAGATCTCGCCCGCCCGGCGCGCCTCGTCCACTCGCTCCAGGTGCGCACGGATCCGCACCGGGTCGTAGTACTGCTCCTCGGCGTGGTCCCGGATCTGCTCGGCCAGCCACAGGACCCCGCGCACGGGAGCGAGTGGCAGGCCGAGCAGGCCGGTGAGCAGACCCACCGCTACCCCTCCTCCGCCGGGACGAAGTCGTAGGGCGCGAGCGGGCCGAGCAGCCGCAACCGGGCGCGCCCGTGCAGCCGCTCGCCCTGCCGCTCGACGGCGTCCTCGAACTCCCGGACCCGCTCGCGCTCCACCAGGAACGCCGTGTTGACGACGTCGTCGGGCTGGCCCGGGTCGTGCACCACCACGTCGACGGCGTGCGGTTCGAGCTGCCGCACCAGCTCCTCCGCCTCGGCGTCGCGCCGCTCCTCGAGCGCACCGACCACGAGCTCGCCGAGACGCAGGCGCTGGTGGTAGGTGGCGTCCTCGGGCAGGTCGCGGATCTCCTCCTGCAGCTCGCGGACCTCCGGGTGCTCCTCAAGCACCTCCTGGAGAACCACGTCCCGCTCGTAGCGGCCCTTGAGGGTGTACTGGACGCGCCCCTCGAGCTCGCCGAGCGCCGCCACGAAGCGGTCGTGGTTCGGGGCGAGGAGCTCCTCGACGACCCCCTCCTCCTCGACCACGGCCGGGAAGCGCATCGGCAGCACCGAGGCACTCCCGGCCACCGTGTCGACGACCGCCTCGTGCGCGAGCAGGTCCTCCCGCGTCCCGAGCGGCCGGCCCGCCGGGACGTCGCTCACCAGCGCGGCGACGTCCCCGTGCACGATCGTGGACACCTTCCCGGACGGCCCGAGGCCCTTCAGGTCCTCCGGCAGCTCGGTGTCGGCTCCGACCAGTCCGTAGACGTACGTGGCGGTCATTCCTCGCTCTCCCGGGCCCGCCGCTGGGGACGCCGCCGGGGCGCCTCCTCCCGCTCCGGTTCCCGGCCCCTGTTCAGCGCGTCACCGACCTTGTCGGCCGCCGCGTCGAGCATGCCGGACGTCTTGCCCTTGGACCCGCCGTGCGTCGCGCCCTCCGTGACGCCCTCCACGAGCTCGGGCAGGTCCTTGCCGCGCTTCTCCTTGCTGTACAGGTCCAGGCGGTTGGTCGCCTCCGCGAAGCGCAGGTACGTGTCCACGCTGGCCACGACGATCCGCGCGTCGACCGTGAGGATCTCGATCCCGACCAGTGACACGCGCACGAACACGTCGATCACCAGGCCGCGGTCGAGGATCAGCTCGACCACGTCGGCCAGGCTGCTGGAGTTCCCGCCGCCCCGGTCGACGTACGCGCCGCCTCCCTGTCGCTGGGTCGCCACCGTCATCCGTTACCCCCTCGTCGTGCTCTCGACGCCGTCACCGGCTCCCTGTCCTCCTCGGCCTCCGGCTCGCTCTCCTCGTCGGCCGCCTCGTAGTAGTCCTCGTCCGCGTCCTCGTCCGCGTACTCGTCCTCCGGGTAGTCGTCCTCCGCGTACTCGTCCTCGGGCTGGTCTTCCTCGTCCGCGTACCCGTTCTCCTCCGCGTACTCGTCCTCGGCGGCCTCGTCCTCCGGGCCCTCGGCAGCGGCCTCCTCGCGGGGCTCTTCCTGCTCACGCCCCTGCTGCTCGTCCTCGAGCGCCTCCTCGTTGGTCAGCACGACCTCGCTGTCGCGGATCTCGCCGCGCCAGCCCTCGACCTCGTCCTGGCGCGTCAGCGCGTGGCTCATCGCGTGCCGGCGGAAGTGCTGGAACTCCAGGCGGGCGCGCCGCCCCTGGGCCCGCCAGATGTTGCCGGTGCGCTCGAACAGGCCCTGCGGGTAGTACTCGAGCACCAGGAGCACGCGCGTGAGGTTGGGCCCGAGCGCCGTGAACGTCACCGCGCCGTCGACGTGCCCCTTGGCCCCCTTGGAGCGCCACACGATGTGCGAGTCGGGCACCTGCTCGACGATCGTGGCCTCCCAGGTGCGGTGCGACCACAGGACCTGGGCCTTCCAGTTGGTCTTCTCGTCGCTCTCCTGCTCGACGCTCTCCACCTTCTTCATGAAGCTCGGGAAGTCGGCCAGCTGCGTCCACAGGTCGTAGGTCGTGCGCAGCGGCAGGCCGATGTCCTGGTCCTCGCTGATGACGGTGACCTTGAGCTTCTTGCCACCGTCACCGCCGCCGCCACCGCCGAACACGCTCTGTGCCTTCTCCTTGAGCGCGCTGAACCCGCGGCTGAGCAGCCCGCCGCGCGACTCGCCGTCGTCCTCGTCGTCCGCGCGCCGCCCACCGTCGGGGTTGAGCGCCTCGCGCAGACCCCGGCCGCCGTTCTCGGCGACGCCGGTGAGCCGGTCGGACAGGTCCGTCACGCGCTCGGTCGCGGCCTCCGCGGCGCGCTGCACCAGCAGGCCGAGCAGGCGGGTGCCGGCATCGCGCAGCGCATCGGTGGGAAGCGCGTCCTTGACCGATCCGCCGGCGACCTTGTCGGTGGTGCTCTCAGCCATCGCCCTCGCTCCTTCGGGTGCGCGGGTTGCGCGTGGTGCGCCGGCCGGTGGCGGCCTTGCCCGCGGAGCCGGCCGTGCTCGTCGTGCCGCCCGCGGTGCGCCGCGGCGTCGCGGTGGCCGCAGGGGACTTCGCCGCCCTGGCCCGCGCCGGGCGCCGCCGGGCCGGCGGAGCCTCCTCGTCGCCGGGAGCCCCGGTGCGGCCCCCGTCGCGGTCCTCGTCGGCACGGCCCTCGTCGGCACGGCCCTCGTCGGCACGGCCCTCGTCGGCACGGCCCTCGTCAGCACGGCCCTCGTCAGCACGGCCTTCGTCGGTACGGCCTTCGTCCTCGTCGTACTCGTCGCGCGGGGCCGGCTCGTCGGCCGGCTCCTCGGACCTGCGTTGCCGCGGCAGCCCCACGTCGCCGAGCGACTCGACGCGCTTGCCCACCCGGTCGGTGAGCGACTCGACCTGCCGGGTGGCGACGGCGAGCGCCGCGGTCTTGCCCGCGTCCAGGAGCCGGCCGCGCACCTGGTCGGTCAGCTGTGCCAACTCGGGGGTGCTCCCGAGCAGCTTGCTGCCGGTCTTCAACAGCTCGCCCGGCCCACCCGCCTGCCGGCCTGCGGCCATGCCCGCGAGCATCAGCGCGAGCTTCATCTTCTTGGTTCGCCCCAGGAGGTAGCCGCCGGCCACGCCGAGGGCCACCCGCGCTCCACATTTCACTGGATCTCCACTCCCTCACCGTTTCCGCGCGATATCCACTCCGACCGGAGCGCTCCTGCGTCTACCCCGCGGACAGATCACGCACACGTGAGCGCCGCCGGTCCGGAAATAATCACCAAAGTTTTAGGCCGTTCGGAGCATTCGGGGTTCGCAGCCGTTCGCGTCGACGTGCCGATCGGGCGCAGAAAGCGGACGAAAGGCGTAGGGCGTTCACCGGTGGAGCAGCGACCGGACGGTCAGCGGGACGACGCCCGGACCGCGGCCACGACCGCCGCGATGATCAGGAACAGCAGGAGGAGGACGACGGTCACCGGGAGCAGGAGCAGCGCCAGCACGAGCGCGGCGATCAGCGCGACCCGCGCGGCGGGGCTCATGGCCCGGAAGCCGCCCACGATCGCGCCCCACACCGGGTTGCGCCCACCGAGCGCAGCGCGGGCCCCGCCGAGCAGCGCGTTCATCCGGATCCCGCCGCGCGCGGCCACCTCGTCCAGCCAGCCGGCGAGGTCCTCCACGCGCTCGAGGGCGATCCCGAACGCGCGGTCCAGCACCGTCGCGAGCAACCGGCGCAGGCTCGCCTTCAGCTCCTCCAGCGGGGGCTGCTCGTCGGGCGCTGACCCGTTGCCGCCGGGCACCCGCAGCACTCCCGGGCCCGCGGTCTCGACCCCTCGGACCATCTCGCCCCCGTCCGCCGAAAGGTGCCGCCGTGTGGTGATCACCGCTCCCGCGTACCCGGCCCGGGCCCATCCCGCACGGTTGATCGGGCAATTCGCGCGTCCGCGGAACTGCCCGTCACCCATTTCGCGCAACCATTACTCTGCTCGTCCGCCATTCGGCACACGGGACGCGGCCAGTTCGGCGGCCAGCTCCGCGTACGTCGGCGCGAGGCGGCGGAGCAGTTCGACCGCGGTTCCCCGGTCGCCGCGCACCAGGGGGTGCTGGAGCCCTCCCACGAGCCGCGCCTGGCGTTCCGCGACGGCGGCGGCACCGTCCAGGCCGAGCCGGGCGAGCCACGCGGCGGCATCGGCGAGACGGCGGGCCCCCACCCGGACCGCGAAGTGCACGAGGTGGCCCGCGTGCCCGTCGGTGAGCCCGCCCGCGACGAGCCCGGCGAACCGTTCGACTGCGTCGGCGGGGCGCTCGCCATCGGGGGTGAGCAGGCGCCGGGCCGCGGGCAGCGACGCGAGCAGTGCGTCGGCGACGGCCACCTCGCGGACGCGGCGGAATCCCGAGCGCATCGTGTACGGCTGCGCGTGATACTCGAACGTCACCGACTGCCAGGCGGCGGTGAATTCGTCGACCGGCAGCGTGGCGAACGGGAATCCGTGCGGGTCGTGGAAATGCACGGTGCCGTCCGTGACGCCGGTGACCACCATGAAGTGGTCGGAGTCGAGGATCTCCCCCGAACCCGGGTGGTGGCGCAGCAGGCCGAACTCGACCGGCCCGACGAGCACCGGCCCGCTGGTGTCCCGGAGCCGCTCCACCGCGTCGGCCGCCGAGCCGCCTGCCGCGCGGTGGCAGGACCATCCGAGCAGGTCGAGGGCCTTGGCCAGGCCGAGGTCCGGATCCCAGCCCAGCGGGTCGAACCAGGCGAGCCCGCCGCCCAGGTGGAACCCGAACGGCGCGCCGGTGAGCACCTCGATCGCCGACGGTGGCGGTGCGGCCTGGCCGAGGACCATGGCGAGCGAATTGCTGTAGCAGTACGGCCCTGAGCCGACGTAGGGGAATCGCATGCGACGAGCATGCCGGAATTTCGCGGAATTCGCCGCGGCCCCAATTTGTCGCGGCCCGAATTCGGGTACCACGTTCCACGACGGGCTCGACCGCCGTCGCCGCAGCTGCCATAGTGGCGCGAGCAGGGGTGCAGAGAGAGTGGTGAGATGCCCGAACCCGAGCCGGACGGACCCGCTCGCCAGCACCCCGTCGCCCGGGCCATCGACCGCGCCAAACGCCATCCGGTCGTGCTCATCGCCAGCACCGTCGTGGCCGTGCTCGTGTTCTTCGGCACGGTGGGCGACGTGTTCGGCCGCATCTCCGGCGCGGTCACCGGCGTCGTGAACCCGCACCGGCAGGACTACGAGCACCTCGCGCAGATCGAACTGGGCGTCACCCCGCAGTACCTCGAGCAGCGGCTGGGCACCGCCCGGCGGTCGGTCGACCTGTGCACGGAGATCCCGTGTCCTCCGGAGGGCGCGGGCGAGAAGCTCACGATGAACCTCTACCAGTCGGAGTCCGTCGCGGTCCGGGCGCTCTTCGGCGACTCCGGCCTGGAGTGGTTCGCGATCACGCTGCTCTCCGGCGACGTGAACCCGCCGATGAAGTGGCTGGACCGCGACCTCGGCGCACTCGGTGAGGTCACGTTCACGGAGGCCCTCGAGGCCGCGAAGGTCGAACCGACCGACGCCGACATGTTCCTCGGACCGCAGTCGACCGCGTATGTCGAGGTGGTCGCCGCGGGTGCCGCGGGGGACCACCGCGGCCTCATCCTGGCCTTCGCACCGGACGGCTGGTCGGGTGAGTTCGAGCGGGACGCGGCGGACGCCGTCGAGCAGCTGAACGACGCGACGTACGACCCGGGAGTGGCCGCGCCGTTCCGGTCGGCGTCGCAGCCCGACACGTACGGCGAGTTCCTCGACGACGGTGGGGTCGTCTCGGTACTGGCAGGCGACGCCGAGTTCGATCGTGGGCTGCTGTACGTGTTCACCTCGCCCTGACGGCGCTCGGGCTCAGACGAGGGGCTCACCCGCGTGTTCGATCTGCGTGCGGATCGCGAAGGCGGGCTTCAGCATCATCGTCACCTCGGTGCGCTCGAGGGCGTCGGCGAGCCGGTGCGCCTCGGCCCGGTCGAGCCGGAACCCGAGCAGCACCCGCCGGTAGAGCAGGGTGGGCGGGCCTGCGTCGAGGGTGACGACCACCTCGATGTCCCCCGGGTCGCCGTCGCGCTCGAGGTGGGTGCGCGCCGACATCGCGCTGCACGCCGCGAGCGCGCCCGTCATCAGCTCGACCGGCGTGGGCCCCGCGCCCGGTCCGTTCTCGGCGTGGTCCGCGGTGACGCGGTGCGGACCCAGCTGCAGGCCGACCGCGCGGCCGGCGTCGGAGGCGAGGCGGGCGCCGGCCGTGGCGAGCGGGATCTGCATGGTCACCTGATGGGCTCCTCGGTGATCGGCAGGAGCACGCGGAACCGGGTGTCCCCCGGCTCCGAGGCGACGGAGATGTCGCCGCGGTGCCGGTTGACGATCACCCGGTAGCTCACGTCCAGACCCAGGCCGGTGCCGCGCCCGACCGGCTTCGTGGTGAAGAACGGCTCGAAGATCCGCCGCCGGACGTCCGGCGGGATGCCCGGCCCGGTGTCGCCGATCTCGACGAACACGCAGTCGTCGACGCGGCCCGTCCGGACGGTGAGCGTGCCCGTGCCGGCCATGGCGTCGATGGCGTTGTCGATGATGTTGGTCCAGACCTGGTTGAGCTCGGCGGGGTAGGCCGGGACCTGCGGCAGCGTCCGGTCGTACTCCTTGACGATCCGGATGCCCGACTCCCCGCCCGACTCCGGGGGTGCGAGCTTGCGCCCGAACATCACGAGCGTGGCGTCGAGGCCCTCGTGCACGTCGATGAACCGGTGCGGCGCCCGGTCGAGCTGCGAGTACTGCTTGGCCGCGAGCACCAGGTCCGAGATCCGGGTGGTGGCGTCGAGGATCTCGCGCAACAGGCTCTCGGTCTCCACCGTGTACGCGAGCCAGCGGACGGCGCCCTCGAGCGTGGTCTCGTTGGCGGCGGCGTTCACGGCGTCGAGGTCCTCCACACCCAGCCCGCCCGCGACGAACACCGGGGCGAGGTCCCAGCCGCCCTCGATGCCGTGGTCGTCGAGCCAGTCACCGAGCTCGTCCTCGCGGTCGGTGGCCTCCAACGGCGAGAGCGTGGGCGCGTGGCGGACCTTCTTGACGAACTCGTCCTGCGCCATCACGAGCTTCTTGAGCTGGTCGCCCGCGATCTTCCCGTCGGCGATCATCGCGAGCTTGGCCCGCATGCCGGACACCTTGTCGCGCAGCGCGTCGGCCGCGCGGCCCGCGGCGGCCGCCGGGTTGTTCAGCTCGTGGGTGAGCCCCGCGGACAGCTTGCCGAGCGCGAGCAGCCGCTCCCGCTCGGCCACCTGGGAGTTGTTCTTGCGCAACCCCATCAGCATGCCCTCGAGCAGGTGCACCGCCATGGGGAACCAGCTGGCGAACGCCTGCGCGAAGTCCTTCGCGGGGAGGGCGAGCACCGAGCAGTCGGTGATCGCCCGCACGGACGCCGGGTAGACCAGGGCGGTGTCGCTGTTGAGGTAGAACTGCGTGGCGCCGAAGTACACGCCGCGCTGCTCGGTGCGGGTGGTCTCGACGGGGTCGCCGCTCACCAGCTTGCTCATCGAGATCGTGCCGGACAGCAGCACGTAGAAGCAGCGCGCGGGCTCACCCTCGCTGACGACGTACTCCCCCGCCGGGAAGCCGACGACGTCACCGTTCTCGATCACCCACGCGGCCTGGTCGTCCTCGAGCTCGGCGAACAGGAAGAGGGTGCGCAGCTCCTCCGGCGTCAGGCTCGCCGTCTCCGGGGCCGTCACTGTTCCGCCAGGTAGCGGTGCACGAGCGTGACGGCCATCGCGCCCTCCCCGACCGCGGACGCGACCCGTTTCACGGAGTCGGCCCGCACATCTCCTGCCACGAACACCCCGGGCACGCTCGCCTCCAGGTGGTAGGGGTCTCGATCCAGTGTCCACCCCGGTGGACGCTTGCCCTCGACGACGAGGTCAGGGCCGGTGGGGATGAAGCCGCGCTCGTCGCGCTGGACGAAGCCGTCGAGCCACTCCGTGCGCGGCGCCGCCCCGATGAACACGAACATCGAGCCTGCCTTGACCGAGTCGACCCGGTCGCCCTCGCGGAGGCAGATCGACTGCAGGTGGTCGTCGCCGTGCGCCTCCACGACCTGGCATCCGGTGCGCACGACGATGTTGTCGATCGCCTCGATCTGCTTGATCAGGTAGGTCGACATCGACGCCTCGAGGCTGGGCCCGCGCACCACCAGCGTGACGGTGGCGGCGTGCCTCGAGAAGAACACCGCCGCCTGGCCCGCGGAGTTGGCGCCGCCGACGATGTAGACGTCCTCACCCCGGCAGGCCGGCGCCTCGGTGGCCGCCGACCCGTAGAACACCCCGCGACCGGTGAGCTCGGCGACGCCGGGGGCGTCCAGGCTGCGGTACGAGACGCCGGTGGCCAGCACCACGGCGTGCGCGGCGATCTCGCTGCCGTCCCCGAACCGCACCACCCGGGCCGAGCCGCGCGCCTCCAGCGAGACGACGTCGCGGGCCGTGAGCACCTCGGCGCCGAACTTGGCGGCCTGCCTGCGCGCGCGGTCGGTGAGCTGTGCGCCGGACACGCCGTCGGGGAAGCCGAGGTAGTTCTCGATGCGGGAGCTCTGGCCGGCCTGCCCGCCCGTGGCCTGGCGCTCGACGAGCACCGTGCGCAGGCCCTCCGACGCGCCGTACACGGCCGAGCCGAGCCCGGCCGGGCCGCCGCCGACCACGATCAGGTCGTAGAAGTCGGACACCGGGTCGGTGGTGAGCCCGCACGCCGCCGCGATCTCGGCGTCGGTGGGCGAGCGCAGCGCCGTGCCGTCGGTGGTGATCAGCACCGGGACGTCCTCCGGCCCGGCACCGGCCGCCTCAAGGAGCCGCGCGCCCTCCGGCTCGTCGATCGAGTAGTACCGGTAGGGCACGGAGTTGCGGGCGAGGAAGTCGCGGGCCGAGAAGCACTCGGCCGACCAGCGGTGCCCGACGATGCGGATCTCGTCGATCGGCCGCTGGCCCACCGCGCGCCAGGTCTCGACGAGCGCGTCGACGACGGGGTAGAGCTTCTCCTCCGGCGGGTCCCACGGCTTGAGCAGGTAGTGGTCGACGTCGACCAGGTTGATCGCCTGGATCGCCGCGTCGGTGTCGGCGTAGGCGGTGAGCAGGGCCCGGCGCGCGTGCGGGGCGATGTCCATGGCCTGCTCGAGGAACTCGATGCCGTTCATCTCCGGCATCCGGTAGTCGGCGAGGATCGCCGCGACCGGCTCACCGCGCAGGGTGAGCTCGCGCAGCGCGTCGAGCGCGTCGCGGCCGGACTCGGCGCGGACGATCCGGTGGTCCTGCCCGTAGCGGCGCCGCAGGTCGCGCGCCACGGCGCGGCTCACACCCGGGTCGTCGTCCACGGTCATCAGGACGGGCTTTGTCGAGCGCGGCTCGATCGTGGTCATGCAGGCTCCAGCGGGACGTGCGGTCCCACCCCGGGTGAGGGGCGGGATCCCCCATCGAACCTAGCGCCGTGGCGGGCGGACGGCGAGCGTCGCGAGAGGCGCTGAGCGACGAACGGCACTCTCGTCGGCGGGGGGCACTAGGTACCGACGAGAGTGCCGTTCGTACAGCGGATCAGGCTCCTGTGAGGACTCCGTCCAGCCTGCGGGGCAGGCCCAACGGGTTCGCGTCCTGCAGGGCCTCGGGCAGCAGGGCCTGCGGGGTGTTCTGGTAGCAGACCGGGCGCAGGAACCTCCGGAGCGCCGTGGTGCCCACGCTCGTGTGGATCGACGCCGTGGTGGACGGGAACGGGCCACCGTGGTGCATCGCCCACGACACGGCCACCCCGGTGGGCCAGCCGTTGTAGACGAGCCGCCCGGCACGGTCGCGCAGCGCGTCGAGCAGGGGCGGCAGCGCGGCGGCGTCGGCGTCCTCGGCGTGCACGGTGGCGGTGAGGTTGCCCCCGAACGCCTCGGCCGCGGCGAGCATCTCGTCGCCGTCGGCGTACTCCACGATGATCGACGTGGGCCCGAAGCACTCCTGCAGGATCGGGTCCGGGTCGGCGAGGAGCTCCTTGGCCGTGGTGGCGAGCAGCGTGGGCGCCACGCCGGAGTCGCTCTCGGCGCCGTGCACGAGCGTGCGCACCGGGCCGAGGCCCTCCAGCCGGTCGCGCTCGTGGGCGTGGCCCTCGCGGATCCGGTCGTTCAGCATGCCGGCGGGCGAGGTGCCCCGGACCGCCTCGACCAGCCGCTCCTCCAGGCCGTGGCCCGCGGGGAGGAACAGCAGTCCGGGCTTGGTGCAGAACTGCCCGGTGCCCAGCGTGAACGAGCCCACGTAGCCGTCGGCGATGTCGGCGCCCCGGGCCGCGATGGCCGCGGGCGTGACGAACACCGGGTTGAGGCTGCCGAGCTCGCCGTAGAACGGGATCGGCTCCGCGCGCTTGGTGGCGATGTCGAGCAGGGCGAGGCCGCCCTTCACCGAGCCGGTGAAGGCGCCCGCCTTGATGCGCGGGTCGGAGAGGATCGTCGACCCGGCCTCCATGCCGTGGACCACCGCGAAGGTGCCCTCGGGGGCGCCGGCCGCGCGCAGCGCCTCGACGAGCACCTCGCCGGTGCGCACGGAGAGCTGCGGGTGGCCGGGGTGGGCCTTGACGACGACCGGGCAGCCGGCCGCGAGCGCCGATGCGGTGTCGCCGCCGGGCACGCTGAACGCGAACGGGAAGTTGCTCGCGGCGAACACCGCGACCGGGCCGAGCGGCACGAGCATCCGGCGCAGGTCCGGCCGCGGCACCGGCTTGGCGCCGGCGTCGGCGGAGTCGAGGGTCACCTCGAGGTAGGAGCCCTCCTCGAGCGCGTCGGCGAACAGCCGCAGCTGGCCGCTGGACCGGGCCACCTCGCCGGTGAGCCTGCCCTCCGGCAGCGACGACTCCTCGATCGCGATCGGTACGAGCTCGCCCGCCGCGGCGTCGAGCGCATCGGCGGCCGCGCGCAGCAGCCGGGCGCGTTCGGCGGGACGCAGGGCGGCGAGCGGCCCGGCGGCCTGCGCCGCCGCGGCGAGCACGCGCTCGAGCTCCTCGGGGGTGGTATCGGTGACTGTCACTGCTGGCCCTTCCTCCTGGCTGCGGGCCGCTCAGCGGCGTCCACCAGCCAGGACAGTGGTTCGCGGCCCCGTACGACGGGGTTGGACAGGGTGCCGACCTGCGCGATCTCGATGTCGACGCGGTCGCCCTCCGTGAGCGAGAAGTCCAGCTCCGGGACGATGCCCGTGCCGGTGGACAGGATCGCGCCGTCGGGGAAGTCGCTGGGGGCGTAGAGCACCCCCACCAGCTCCTCGAGCGTGCGGTGCAGGCGGGCGGTGCTCGTCTCGCCCTCGAACACGACGGCGTCGCCGCGCACGACCTTCATGCTGATGGCGAGATCGGCCGTGTCGACCTCCCACGCAGGCCGGATACCCGTGGCCACCGCGCAGCAACCGTTGAAGATCTTCGCCTGCGGGATGTAGAGCGGGTTCTCGCCCTCGATGGAGCGCGAGCTCATGTCGTTGCAGACCGTGTAGCCGACGATCTCACCGCGGCTGTTGGCGACGACCGCGAGCTCCGGCTCGGGGACGTCGACCTCCGAGTCGGCGCGCACGGCCACCGGCTCGCCGTCGGTGACCACCCGCCACGCCACCGACTTGAGGAACAGCTCGGGGCGCGGCGCGTCGTAGACCAGCTCGTACACCGACGCCTGGACGCTCTCCTCCACCCGGCCCTCGCGCGAGCGCTCGTAGGTGACGCCGGACGCCCACACCTCGGTGCGCCCGTCGACGGGCGGCAGGTAGGTGACGGAGTCGGCGTCCACCTCCCCTCCGGCGGGCTCCAGCCCGGCGCGCAACGCGTCGAGCGGTTCGCGCAGGAGCTCGGCCACCGAGCCGAAGCGGACCGGGGCGATCTTCCCGTCCCGGCGCACCCCCACCCGTGGCTGTGCGGCCCCTTGCTCGACGTAGCGGACGATCTCCATGCTCTCCACCGGCTCCTGTCCGTCGCGTCATCGCTGCCCCCGGATCCTATAGGATCTTGCCGGTGTTGCCAGGGCGGCTGGTCGACGACGTCCACGAGACGATCAAGGCGCGGATCATGGATCACGCGATCGCGCCGGGGGCCCGGCTGTCCATCGACGGGCTCGCCCGCGAGCTCGGCGTCTCCCCCACCCCGGTCCGCGAGGCCCTCGCCCGGCTGGAGTCGGCGCAGCTCGTTGTGAAGGAGCCGCTGCGCGGCTACCGCACCACGCCGCTGCTCACCCCCGACCAGCTGGCCGACCTCTACCGCTTCCGGCTGCTCATCGAGCCATGGGCCGCGGCCACGGCGGCCGAGCGGGCCACCCCGGCGGGCCGCGCCCGGCTCAGGGCCGAGCTCGCCACCGCCGACGCCCCCGAGGCCGACACCTACCCCGCGTACCGCGCGTTCTCCGCCCACGACGCCCGCTTCCACCTGCTGCTGGCCGAGCTCGCGGGGAGCGACCAGGTGCGGGAGGCGTTCCAGCGCACGAACTGGCACCTGCACATCTACCGCCAGCACTACCACCGCGGCATCGGCCCGCAGGCGCTCGCCGAACACCGGCGGATCGCCGACGCCGTGCTCGCCTGCGATCCCGCGGCGGCGGCGGACGCGGTGCGGGACCACCTCGAGCTGTCGCACGCCCGTCTCAGGGAGGAGAACCATGACCGTCGTTGACGAGCTGGCCGCAGGCCTCCCGGCCGACGCGCTGATCACCGATTCCGCGAGCACCGACGCCTACCGCTTCGACGAGGCGAGCTTCTGCGCGGCGGGGGCGCCGCTCGCGGTGGTCCGCCCCACGGAGACCGAGCAGGTGCAGCACGTGCTGCGGGTGGCGTCGGCGCACCGGGTGCCGGTGGTGCCGCAGGGCGCGCGGTCGGGCCTGTCCGGGGCCGCCAACGCCGTGGACGGCGGCATCGTGCTCGCGCTGACCCGGATGGACCGCATCCTGGAGATCGACCCCGTCGACCAGGTGGCCGTGGTCGAGCCCGGCGTGCTCAACGCCGTGCTGTCCCGCGCGGTGCTGGAGCAGGGCATGTACTACCCGCCCGACCCGTCGTCGTGGGAACTGTCGACGATCGGCGGCAACCTCGCCACCAACGCGGGCGGGCTGTGCTGCGTGAAGTACGGCGTCACCACCGACTTCGTGCGCGGGCTCGAGGTCGTCACCGCGAGCGGGGAGCTGCTGCGCACCGGGCGGCGCACCGCGAAGGGCGTGGCGGGCTACGACCTCACGAAGCTGATCGTCGGCTCCGAGGGCACCCTCGGCGTGATCACGAAGGCGACGCTCGGGCTGAAGCCCGCCCCGGAGCCCGCGCTCACCATGGCCGCCGCCTTCGCCTCGCCCGCGGACGCCCTCTCGGCCGTCACCCGGATCATGGCCGCAGGCCTCCAGCCGTCGCTGTGCGAGTTCCTCGACCGCGTCACCGTGCAGGCCATCCAGGACTACCGCGACATGGGCCTGCCCACCGGCGCCGGCGCGCTGCTGCTCACGCAGTCCGACCGCGGGCCGCGCGCCGCCGAGGACGTCGAGGCGATGGGCGCGATCTGCACCGAGCTGGGCGCGCTCGACGTCGCCGTCGCATCCGACGCGACCGAGTCGGAGATGCTCATGCAGGCGCGGCGGATCGTCCACTTCGCGGTGGAGAAGCTCGGGTCGACGCTCATCGACGACGTCGCCGTGCCCCGCGCCAAGCTCGTGGAGCTGCTCGACGGCATCACCGCGATCGCCGTGGAGCACGACGTGCTCGTCTCCTGCCCCGGCCACGTCGGCGACGGCAACATGCACCCCACCGTGATCTTCGACCGGGGCGACCCGGCCGCCGTCGAGCGGGCCCAGCGGGCGTTCGACGCGATCATGCAGCTCGGCCTGGCACTGGGCGGCACGATCACCGGCGAGCACGGCGTGGGTGTCCTGAAGCGCGGCTGGCTCGAGACGGAGCTGGGGGAGCTGAGCCTGGGCCTGCACCGCAAGATCAAGGAAGCCTTCGACCCGCTGGGCATCCTGAACCCGGGCAAGGTGCTCGCGGCGCGCTGACCCGTTGCAGCAAAGCCACTTTCATGCAACGAGGTGGCATGAAAGTGGCTTTGCTGCAATCCGTCAGGCCCCCAGAGCGGCCACCAGTGCCTGGGTCGCCTCCGTCGTCGACGCCGTTCCGCCCAGGTCCCTCGTGCGCGTCTCCGGCTCGGCCAGGGTCTTCTCCATCGCCCGCAGGATGTCGGCGGCCGCCGCCCCGTGGCCCAGGTGCTCCAGCATCATCGCGGCCGACCACACCGCGCCCACGGGGTTGGCGATGCCCTGGCCCGCGATGTCCGGTGCCGAGCCGTGCACCGGCTCGAACATGGAGGGGAACTCCTCCTCCGGGTTCAGGTTGCCGGACGGGGCGATGCCGATCGAGCCGGCGACGGCGGCGGCGAGGTCGGAGAGGATGTCGCCGAACAGGTTCGAGCCGACGACCACGTCGAACCGCTGCGGCTGCAGCACGAACTTCGCGGCGAGCGCGTCGATGTGCTCGCTGTCGAAGCGGACGTCCGGGTGCCGGGCCGCGCGCTCGGCCACCACCTCGTCCCAGAACGGGAGCGTGTGCACGATCCCGTTCGACTTGGTGGCCGAGGTGACGTAGCCGCGCCGGGAGGCGGCGAGCTCGAACGCGTAGTCGGCGATCCGGCTCACCCCGACGCGGGTGAAGATCGCCTCCTGGATCGCGGCCTCGTCCGGGAAGCCCCGGTTCACCCGGCCGCCCACCTCGGAGTACTCGCCCTCGACGTTCTCCCGCACGACCACGAAGTCGACGCCGTCGGCGCCGCGGAGCGGGCTCTGCACGCCCTCGAACACGCGGATCGGCCGCAGGTTGACGTACTGCCGGAACGCGCGCCGGATCGGGATGAGCAGGCCCCACAGCGAGACGTGGTCGGGCACACCGGGCCAGCCGACCGCGCCGAGCAGGATCGCGTCGAACCCGCGCAGCGTCTCGATGCCGTCGACCGGCATCATCGCGCCCTCGCGCTGGTAGCGCCGGCAGGACCAGTCGAACTCCGTGTACTCGAGCATGACGCCGTGCCGCGCGCACGCGGCGTCGAGCACGGTGCGGGCGGACTCGATGACCTCGGTACCGATCCCGTCGCCGGGGATCACTGCGATGCGGCTCACGACGACGAGTATCGACGCCGGCGCGGGGCGTCCCACGGACAGGGCCGGAACCACAGGGCACCATGATCGCGTGCCGCTGCCGACCGCTGCCCTCTTCCCCGTCCCGCGCTCGATCGAGCTGCTCGCCGAACCCGGCCCGGCGACCGACGCCGCGGTCCGGGTGCACCACGACCCGGACCTGCCGGAGCAGGGCTACGCACTGGTGCGCGACGGCTCGGGCACGCGGATCGGCTATCGCGACGACGCCGGGCTCCGCTACGCCCGCCAGACCCTCGACCAGCTGCGCGCCGCTCCCGAGCTCTCCGGGCGGGCGGTCCGCGTGCGGGACTGGCCGGACTTCGCCGTCCGCGGCTTCCTGCTCGACGTCAGCCGTGACCGGGTGCCCACCCGCCGCACCCTGCGCCGTTACGTCGAGATCCTCGCGGCCGCCCGGATGAACCAGTTCGAGCTCTACACCGAGCACACCTTCGCCTACGCCGACCACGCCCCGGTGTGGGCCGCCGCCAGCCCGCTCACGGCCGACGACATGCGCTGGCTCGACTCCCTGTGCGCGGCGCACGGGATCACGCTGGTCGCGAACCAGAACACGCTCGGGCACATGGAACGCTGGCTCGCCCACGAGCCGTACCGGCACCGCGCCGAGAAGCCGGAGGGGTTCACGATCCACGGCCGGCACCGCAGGCCCAGCACCCTGCAGCCGACGCCCGAGAACGCCGCGTTCGCGGTCGGGCTCGTGCGGGAGCTCGCCGGCACGGTGCGCGCCCGCCGGGTGAACATCGGCGCGGACGAGCCGTGGGAGCTGGGCAAGGGCCGCAGCGCCGCCGACGCGGCCGAGCGCGGCCTCGGCCGGGTCTACCTCGACCACCTGCTCCGGGTGGCCACCCCGCTGCTCGAGGACGGCTACGAGGTCATGTTCTGGGCCGACGTCGTCGCCGACCACCCCGAGGTCGCGGAGGCGCTGCCGGACAGCGGGCTGGTCCCGGTGGTGTGGCAGTACGACGGCCCGGCCCACGCACGCGCGGCCATCGACAGGGCCACCGCGGAGAAGCGCGCGCAGTGGGCGGCCGACGGGTTCGACATGGAGGCGCTCGCGGGCGGCTTCCGCCGGCGGGCCAAGGCGCTCACCTCGGCCGGGCGGCCGTTCTGGGTGGCGCCGGGCACCGGAGCGTGGAACTCGCTCGTGGGGCGGCTGGACAACGCGGTCGAGAACCTCCTCGACGCCGCCGAGATCGGCCACGAGCACGGCGCGGGCGGCTACGTGGTGACGACGTGGGGCGATCACGGCCACCACGAGCCCCCCACCGTGACCTATCCCGGCCTGCTGTTCGGGGCGGCCGTGAGCTGGTGCCTCGACAGCAACCGGGACATCGACGTCGCCGCGGCGCTCGACCGCGTGGTCTTCGACGGCCCCGGCCTCGGCGCGGCGCTCACCGCGGCGGGCTCGGTCGCCGACCTGGTCGACGCGCCGCTCCTCAACGGCTCCGCGCTCTTCGCCGCGCTGTTCGCGTACGTCGACGTACCCGTCGTGGCGCCGGACCGGCTGGCCGAGGCCGAACGCGTCCTGTCGGCGGCGGCCGACAGCCTCGCGCGCGCCCGGCCGGCCGCCGCCGACGGCGACATCGCGGTGCGGGAGACCGCGCAGTCCATCGCACTGGCCCGCTTCGCGGTGGCGCTCCTCGCGGCGGGCGGGGTGGCCGGGGCGAGTCCCGCAGCGGCCGCCGACCTGCTGGCCGGCCTCGACGAGCTGCTCGTCGCGCAGCGGGCGTGCTGGCTGCTCAGCGCCCGCCCCGGCGGGCTGGACGACAGCATCGCGCGGTTCGCCCCGCTCCGTGCCGCCCTCGCGCGGCGGGCGGCGGCAGCTCGGTAGGGCGAGGCTCGGTAGGGCGAGGGCTCAGTAGGGCGAGGCGGCGGCCGCGTACTGGGCGGCCGGGGCCGCCTTGCCCGTCGGGTAGGAGATCACCGCCGGGTTGCCGTCGGAGGTGTAGCGGGTGGTGGGGCTCGCCGCCATCTTGTCCAGCCACACCGTGGACCCGAACTCGGCCTCCTCCCCCGCCGGGCCCTCCGAGCGGATCCGCGGGATGGCCAGCGGCTTGAACTCCTCGGCGAACGGCGACGGGGCCGGGTTCGCGCCCACCAGCAGCACGCCCGAGTA
The DNA here is from genome assembly GCF_039543345.1 of Pseudonocardia adelaidensis. NCBI lineage: Bacteria > Bacillati > Actinomycetota > Actinomycetes > Pseudonocardiales > Pseudonocardiaceae > Pseudonocardia > Pseudonocardia adelaidensis. Next base: position 271,784 of record NZ_BAABJO010000009.1, read on the forward strand.
GTCGTACCCGTCCCCGTGCGCCGCGACCTCGGGCGGCCGCGGGGTCGCGCCGAACGGGAGCGCGAGCGTGGCGGGCCGGTAGCCGGGCAGCGCGTCGCGGATCAGCGTGTCGCCGCGGACGATGTCGGTGCGGGCCTTGTCCGTCGACGCCGTGCGCAGGTTCAGGTGGCTGAACGTGTGGTTGCCCACCTCGAAGCCGTTGTCGTGCAGCCAGCGCAGGGCCGCCGTACCGGCCGGACCGCCGCCGAAGGGATCGGCGTTGACGTAGAGGCTCGCCACCGGCCGGAACCCGGGGTGCGCCGCGGCGACGTCGAGCAGGATGCGGATCGCCGACCCGGGGGCGGGCGTGCCGTCCGGACCGAGCGTGATCTGGGTCGGGTCGCCGTCGTCGAACGTCAGCACGACGGGGTGCGTGCCCGCCGGGATGTCGATGCGCCCGGCCGCGAAGTCGGCCGTGGTGACGGGCACGTAGTTCTCGCGCGCGAGGCGTTCCAGCTCCGCCCGGAAATCGTCGGGGGTCCGGTCGTACACCGAAGCCGGCGTGGCGACGATCCGGTGGTACATGAGCACCGGAATGCGGCCGAGCTCATTGGCCTGTACCTGCGCGGGATCGACCGGCGCTGGTGCCGGCGCCGGTGGCGCGGAAACGGGGTCGGCGGCGCCGGAATCCGTTCCGCAACCGGCGGCGGCGAGCACGGCGATCGCCGCCGCAACGATACGCAACCGAGGCATGCGGCGACGCTACCCGCGATACCACCCGGATTATCACTTGATCACACCATGGTGTTGTTCCGGCACACGGACCGTCCGGGAACTGGGAGAGTGATCACCTTCCACCGTGTCGAAGGAGTTCCGATGGACCGCCCGGTGTCCGCACCCCACCGGTTCCTGCTGCCGACCGCGATCGGGCTGATCGTCGCCGGCATGCTGGTTCTGGTCGTGGCCTGGCTGCAGCCGGACGTCACCGTGACCGGGGTGGCCGACGGCGGGTCCTTCACCCCGGCAGCACTTCGTGACGTCCAGATCACCGCGCTCACCGACCCGGCCGAGGTCGAGGTCCTGCTCGACGGCGCCCCGGCACCGGTGCGCCGCGACGGAGCCCGCTTCGTGCTCGACGCGTCCGCGCTCCCCGAGGGCGAGCACACCCTCGCGGTCCACTCCCCGGACGCCGCCATGCCGCTGCCCGGTTCCGGCACGACGATCGACTTCACGGTGGACGCCACCGCGCCCGCCGTGTTCGTCGACCCGGTTCCCCCGGCGGCCCTGCAGGCGACCGCCGAGGTCAAGGGCCGGGTCGAGGGCGCCGACGAGCTGCTCGTGAACGGCGGGCCCTACGAGCTCGAGGACGACGGCGCCTTCACCCTCACCGAACCGGCGGGCTCCGCGGACGTCGACCTGCTCGCGCGGGACGAGGCCGGCAACACGACGGAGCAGAAGGTGCCGATCCCGGTGCAGCACCCGGGCATGCGCGCGGTGCACATGACCGCGCAGGCGTGGGCCGCGCCGTCGCTGCGCGAGCCCGTGCTGCAGCTGGCGAAGGAAGGCGCCATCGACACCGTCCAGCTGGACATCAAGGACGAGGACGGCGTGGTCGGCTACACCTCCCAGGTGCCGCTGGCCGTCGAGATCGGCGCGAACAAGGGCTACTACGACGCGCGCGCCGCACTGGACCAGCTGCACGCCGCCGGCCTGCGCGTCGTCGGGCGGATCGTGGCGTTCCGCGACCCGGTGCTCGGGGCGGCGTCGTGGCGGGACGGGCACCCCGAACGGCTGGTGCAGAACGCGAACGGGACCCCCTATACGAGTGGTTACGGTCAGTACGCTTTCACCAACTTCGCCAATCCCGACGTGCGCGCCTACAACGTGGCGCTCGCCGAGGAAGCCGCCGCGCTCGGGTTCGACGAGATCCTCTACGACTACGTTCGGCGGCCGGACGGCGCCATTTCCGGAATGCATTTCGAGGGCCTCACGACCACCCCCGAGCAGTCGATCGCCGACTTCCTCGCGGAGACCCGGCCGGCCGTCCGGAAGCACGGTGCACTGCTCGGCGCCTGCGTGTTCGGTATTGCCGCGACGCGCCCCACCCAGATCGCGCAGGACATCACGTTGATGGCCAAGTACGCCGACTACGTGGCGCCGATGGTGTACCCGTCGCACTGGGGGCGCGGCGAGTACGGCGTGGCGAACCCGGAGTCGTCACCCTTCGACATCACGGCCCGCTCGCTGGCCGACTTCCAGAAGCTGACGCAGGGCACCGGGTCCTCGGTGATCCCGTGGCTGCAGGCGTTCAGCCTCCGGGTGCACTACGGGGCGACCGAGGTGCGGGCGCAGATCGATGCCGCGGAGTCCATCGGCATCCGCTCGTTCATCCTCTGGGACCCCAACTGCCGCTACGCGCAGGCCGACGCCCTGCGCCCGGCAACCCAGTGAGCCAGGTGCAGCGAGTCAGGTGCAGCGAGTCAGGGCGCGGTGAGTCAGGGCGCGGTGAGCGGTTCCGCGTCGTAGGCCCGGTGCAGGAGCGCGAGGAAGTCGGGCGCATCGGGCACCGGCACCGGGCCGATGCGCCGCACCGCGACCCCGGGCGTCCACGAGTTCATGACGACGGCCCCGGACAGCGCAGGCAGGTCGGCGAGGGTGACCTCCTGCTCCCGCTGCGGCACCCCGATGCGCTCCAGCTGCCGGCGCAGGATCTGCATCGTGATGCCGCCGAGCACCTCCGCCTCGGGCCACACGACGGCGGCGCCGTCCCAGAACGCCAGGTTCCAGATCGTCGCCTCGCCGATCCGGCCCCTGCGGTCGACGAACGCGGCGTCGTCGTAGCCCTGCGCGACGGCCCGGCGCTTGAGATGGGTCTTGGCCGCCTCCCCGACGTGCTTCACCGCGGGGAGGTACCGCTCGTGCTCGACGGCCGTGAGCGCAAGGGGCCCCTCGGGCCCGGACGCGGCCGGGCCGGTGCGGACCAGCACGTCGAGCCCTGCGTCCTCCGCCGTCGTGAACTCCCCCGCCGGCTGGTGCACGAAGGCCATCAGCGACGCGTCCGCCGGGCCCGCCTCGACGGCGCTCCGCAGGTAGGACCGCATCCGCTCGTCGGGCAGGGCCCGGCCGAACAGCTCCGCCGACTGGGCCCGTAGCCGCGCCAGGTGCAGGTCGAGTCCGCGGATCCGGCCCCCGCGCACCTGCGCAGCGGTGAAGTGCGCGTAGCCCGCGAAGGCGAGCGGGGCCAGGTCCTCGGTGGTGGCCGGGCGGCCGTTGCGGTGGACGATCACGCGTCGACGGTAAGGACTGACATCAGTGTGAAGGTCAAGTCAGTCACCCTTGACGTTCAGCACCTGGCGCAGCGTGTGCTCCACCGCCACCAGGTCCTTCGCGTCCTCCATGATCTGGTCGACGTCCTTGTACGCCGAAGGGATCTCGTCGAGGAACGCCGCGGCGTTCGCCGCCCGCCACTCGATGCCCGTCATGGCCTCGGCGAGCTGCTCCACCGTGAACCTGGCCCGTGCGGCCCGCCGCGAGAAGTTGCGGCCCGCCCCGTGCGGCGCCGAGTGGAACGCGGCCGGGTTGCCCAGGCCGGCCACCACGTACGAGCGCGTGCCCATGGAGCCCGGGATGAGCCCGCGGCGGCCGGGCGAGGCGTCGATCGCGCCCTTGCGGGTGAGCCAGACGTCCGTACCGTAGTGCCGCTCCTGCTCGGTGTAGTTGTGGTGGCACTGGACGTCCTCGGCGCGCTCGATCTCCCGGCCCGCCCACGCGGCGACGCACCCGACGACCCGGTCGAGCATCTCGGCGCGGTTCTCGCGGGCGAAGCGCTGGGCCCAGCGCAGCTCCCGGACGTAGTGCCAGAACTCGTCGGTGCCTTCCTCCAGGTGGGCGAGGTCGCGGTGCGGCAGCTCGACCCCCGACCGCTCGCACAGCCGCTGCGCGGTGCGGATGTGCCGCTGCGCGATCTTGTTGCCGACGCCGCGCGAGCCGGAGTGCAGGAACACCCACAGCCGGTCGGCCTCGTCGAGGCACACCTCGATGAAGTGGTTGCCCGCTCCGAGCGTGCCCAGCTGCAGCCGCCAGTTCCCCGCGTAGGACGCCGGGTCGAACTCCGCCCGCTCGGCGAGCGCCTCCAGCTCGGTGACGCGAGTCGCCGCCGTGTCCGTCAGCCGCCGGTTGTAGCCGCCCTTGGAGACGGGAACCGCCCCCTCGATCGCCTCCCGCAGCGCGGAGAGCTCGCCCCGCTCGGTGACGTCGCCCTTCGTGAGCTGGGTGCGCACCGCGGCCATGCCGCACCCGATGTCGACGCCGACGCTCGCCGGCATCACCACCCGCACGGTGGGGATCACGCTGCCGACGGTGGATCCCATGCCGAGGTGCGCGTCGGGCATCAGCGCGACGTGCGGGTGCACGAACGGCATGCGGGCCGTCCGGAGCGCCTGCTCACGCGTGGCGTCCTCGAGGATCGACGCCCAGCTCAGCAGGCCATCCGCGATCTTCTCCACGCAGGAGGTCTACCAGCCGTCAGCCGCCCTACACCTGCGATTTGTGCGCCACCGCGAAGATCCTCCGGAACGGGAACCAGGTGCTCCCGTCGGCGTTCGGGGGGTAGGCCCCGCGCAGGCGGGGCGCCAGCTCGGCGCGGAACGCCTCGTAGTCGGCGGGGGCCAGAGCGTCGCGGACGGGGCGCAGCGCGGTGCCGCTCACCCACTGCAGGACCGGGTCCTCGCCGGTGAGGCGCTGCAGGTAGGTGGTCTCCCAGACATCGACGTCCGCCGCGTGCATCGCGAGGAGCTCCGTGTACTCGGCCGGCTCCCGCACGGCCAGTTCGCCGCGCAGCTCCACGCTCCCCCGCCATCGCGGCTCGGCGGCGAGCTCCCGGATCAGCGCGTGGGACGGGGCGCCGAGGTTGCCCGGCACCTGCATCGCGAACCACGCCCCGGCCGGCAGCGCCTCCAGCCAGCGGGGCAGCAGCCGCGGGTGCGACGGCACCCACTGCAGCACGGCGTTGGTGACCACGACGTCCGTGCCGGGCGACGGCATCCAGTCGACGACGTCGGCGAGCTCCGCGGCGACGCCCCGCTCCCGCGCGGCCGCCACCATGTCCGGCGAGGAGTCGAGGGCCATGACCTCCGCGCCGGGCCAGCGCGCGGCGAGCAGCTCGGTGAGGTGCCCGGGCCCGCAGCCCAGGTCGACGACCCGGCGCGGCGAGGACGCCCCCACCCGCGCGAGCAGGTCGCGGAACGGGCGGGAGCGGTGGTCGTCGAAGTTCAGGTAGAGCGCCGGGTCCCAGGAGGTTGCCGTCACTCGTGCCCCAGGGTTCGTTCGACGTCGGCGACGACCTGGCGCACCATCGCCACGTCGGTGCCCGGGTCGGGCCGGACCTGCAGCACGATGCCGTCGCGGCCGGGCACCTTGCGCTGCACGAACCACGCGCCACCCCCGGGGAGGTCGCGGTGGTGGCGGCTGCGGATCGACGCCTCCACCCGGGCGTGCACGGTCTCCGGCACGCGCCCGGGTTCGACGAGCCGCAGGCGGCGCGGCGGCCGGTCGGTGAGCAGCACGGCCCCTCCGATGGTCTCGGTCTCCTCGGCCTCGATGACGGTGAGCGCGCCACCTCCCCAGGTGGCCTTGCTGACCAGGTGCCAGCCCACGAGCCGTGCGCCATCCGTGCCGGGCAGCCACAGCCCGTGGGACGTGACGACCAGGCGCTCGCCGTCCCCGAGCGCCGCCATCGCGACCACGTGCTCGTCGGGCGCGAGCCGCCCCGCGACGTCCGCGGGCACCTCCTCGCGCCCGAGCAGCTTGCGCAGGAAACTCATCGCTCGGCCTCGCTGCGCTCGGCCGGCGCTTCGCGGGTGCGCTGTGACATCCATTCGCTCGCAAGCTCGCTCATCGCGCCGCCTGCTCGCGCAGCGCGATCCGGTACTGCTCGAGCGGCACCAGGTCGCCGAAGAGCTGGTGGTAGGCGTCGGGGTCCTCCACCGGGTTGGTGCGCTGCAGGCGGGCCTTCAGCTCGGCCACCTGCGCCTCGACCAGCGCCAGCCGCACCCCGGCGATGACGCTGCCGACGTAGCGGGCCTCGTCGGTGTTGCGCCTGGGCAGCTCGAGGGGCTCCACGGCCAGCTCGGTGACCAGCGGGCGGGCCTCCTGCGAGCACTCCGCGAGCACCGCCTCCAGCCACGCGTGACCCTCGCGGCCGCTGCACACGCCACCCGCGGCCTGCACGGCGCGGTGCACGGCGGCGAACACCGGATGGACGAAGACCTGCTCGGGCAGCTCGTCGTAGCTCGGCCCGGCGACCGCCGGGATCTGCAGGGCCGCCTTCAACGCCTCGCGCTGCAGGTGCAGGCGCGGGTCGTCCTTGGACGGCGGCGCGGGCGCCTCGCGCCGACCGTTGCGGCCGCCCCGAACCGGCTCCGCGGGCGCCCCGGCCGCCTCCCGGACCCGCCGGACGACCATCGCGATGTCGTCCCAGCTGGTCCAGCCCGCGAGGCGGCGGGCGTACTCGTCGCGCAGGTCCTCGCGCTTGATCCGGGCCACGAGCGGCACCGTGCGTTGCAGCGCGGCGACGCGCCCTTCCGCGGTGTCGAGGTTGTGATCGCGCAGCATGCTGCGGATCGCGAACTCGAACAGCGGCTCGCGCCGCGCCACCAGGTCGCGCACGGCGGTGTCGCCGTGGCTCTGCCGCAGCTCGCACGGGTCCTGCCCGTCCGGCGCGACCGCGACGAACGTCTGCGCCGCGAAGCTCTGGTCGCCCTCGAAGGCCTTGAGCGCCGCCGCCTGGCCCGCCGCGTCGCCGTCGAAGGTGTAGATCACCTCGCCGAGGTCGAACGAGTCGTCGCCGATGAGGCGGCGGATCACCGAGATGTGCTCGGCCCCGAAGGCCGTGCCGCACGAGGCGACGGCGGTGGGCACGCCGGCGAGGTGCATCGCCATCACGTCGGTGTAGCCCTCGACGACCACCACCTGGCGCCGCTTGGCGATCTCCCGCTTGGCGAGGTCGAGCCCGAACAGCACCTTGGTCTTGTGGTAGACGGGTGTGTCGGAGGTGTTGAGGTACTTGGCCTCGATGCCGTCGTCGTCGAACAACCTGCGGGCGCCGAACCCGACGACGTCGCCGCCGAGGTCCTTGATCGACCACAGCAGGCGCCGGTGGAACCGGTCGATCGGGCCGCGCCTGCCCTCCTTGGACAGGCCCGCCTTCATCAGCTCGTCGAGCGTGAACCCGGCCGAGAGCAGGTGTTTGGTGAGCAGGTCCCAGCCGGCGGGCGCGTACCCGCAGCCGAAGTGCTGCGCCGCCGCGACGTCGAAGCCGCGGCTGGTAAGGAACTGGACCGCCGTGGCGGCCTCCGGCGTCTTGAGCTGCGCGGCGTAGAACTCGGCGGCCCTCTTGTTGGCCTCCAGCAACCGCGAGCGCGTGCCGCGGTCGCGCTGCACCGAGCTGCCGCCGCCCTCGTAGGTGAGCCGGAGGCCGACCCGCTCGGCGAGCCGCTCGACCGCCTCGACGAACGAGATGTGGTCCATCTTCATGAGGAACGCGATGGCGTCGCCGCCCTCACCGCAGCCGAAGCAGTGGAACGTGCCGTGGCTGGGGCGGACGTTGAACGACGGCGTCTTCTCGTCGTGGAAGGGGCACAGGCCCTTCAGCGACCCCGCCCCGGCGCGGCGCAGGGCGACGTACTCGCCGACGACCTCGTCGATGCGGACTCGGTCGCGGACCTCCGCGATGTCACTGTCCCGGATCCGGCCCGCCACGGGCTGAAGTCTAGGCACGCCCACCGACGGGCCGGCGCGCTACCGGCGCTGGCGGACCGCCACCCGCTCCGGGCGCCGGTCCCGGTCCAGCAGCAGCGGCACGGAGGCCATCACGAGCAGCACCGCGAGCCCGCCGCCTGCGGCCAGCACGGTGAGCACGTCCGCGAAGTTCGTCATGGCTCCACGATCCGCCCGGAACACGGAGAGGAACCTCAGCCGGAGGTATGGATTCGGCGTGAACGCTCGGCCTTTCGGCCGAGCAGGCCAGGCGCCGGCTACGCAGCACCTGCATCCTATGACGGTGCGTGACCGCCTTCTCGGGATCGTCCTCGTGTCCGCGGCGTTGGCGCTCACGGGTTGCGCCGGGCTCCAGGTGCGGATCGATCCCGCCCCACTCCCCACCGGCGACGCCGCGACGGCACTGACCACGCTCCCCGTCAAGGGCCGCGCACTGCGCACCGGGTACGACCGCGAGGAGTTCGGCCAGTCCTGGAGCGACGTCGACCGCAACGGCTGCGACCAGCGCAACGACGTCCTCGCCCGCGACCTCACCGAGGTCGAGTACCGGCCCGGGACGCACTCGTGCGTGGTGCAGGCAGGTACGTTCACCGATCCCTACTCCGGCCGCACGGTGCCCTTCCAGCGCGGCCGGGGCACGAGCGACGACGTGCAGATCGACCACGTCGTTGCGCTGGCCAACGCGTGGCAGACCGGCGCCCAGCAGCTCGACGGGGAAGCCCGCGAGCGGTTCGCCAACGACCCGCTCAACCTGATGGCCGCCGAGGGGGAGGTCAACCAGCAGAAGGGCGACGGTGACGCCGCCACCTGGCTACCACCCGCCCGCGGCTTCCGCTGCGCCTACGTGGCCCGGCAGGTGGCGGTGAAGGCGAAGTACCGGCTGTGGGTCACCGCCGCCGAACGGGACGCGATCGCCGGGGTGCTCGGCGCCTGCCCCGGCCAGGAGCTGCCGCCGGACTCGGGCATCGCAGGGGCTCGGTGACCCGAGGCCGGGGCACCGGCGACTTCGTGATCGGCAGGTTCGGGACGCGGACGTGGACGGGGCCGCGGCACCCGTGCATCGTCGTCCGGATCGAGCGCGGCCGGAGGGCGTTGACAGGTGGGGGCGGTGATCAGCCGTACCGCACGGCGGTGGCGGCAACACCCGCGGGATGCGCCTGATGTCCCGGCTTGCTGATCACGAACGGGTGGGGTGATCACACCAGCCGCCGACCGAGCTCGGACCTGCTCGTCCGGTCCCGTCCCAGGGCCAGCAGGAGCGCCTCGGTCAGCTCCGCCCCGGTGGGTGCGGCGTCCGGGTCGAGCAGCCACTGCACGAGCAGGCCGTCACAGATCACGATCTGCAGCGAGGCGAGCGCCCTGGCCTGCGGCCCCTCGGGCACGCCGATCGTCTCGGAGATCATCGTCGCGACGGTGGCGCGGCTCTGCTCGTAGATCGCCGCGAGCTGGGCCCGGAGCTCGGGCTGGCGCTCGGCCTGGGCGAGCGCCTCCGTGAACGCCACGGCGAGCCCCCGGTACTCGGCGAAGGAGGCAAGCATGGCCTCCCACGACGCCGCGAGCGTGGTCATCGGATCGCCGTCCGGCTCGATCGCGAGCGCGAGCGAGCGGACGCGTTCGGCCCACTCCTGGAACGACGCCCCGAGCGCCTCGTTGAGCAGCGCCTCCTTGGACCCGAAGTGGTAGCCGATCGAGGCGAGGTTCGTGCCCGAGTCGGCCACCAGGTCCCGCGCGGTCGTGCGCGCGTAGCCGCGCTTCTCGAGGCAGCGGCGCGCCGCGGCGAGCAGGTCCTCCCGATGTCCCACGCGGCGATCCTAGCCAGCGTATCTATACGTACGTATGATCGGGTGGCATGCAGCCGGTTCCCGGTCCCCGCCTCCCGTCCGCCCTGCAGACCGTGCTGGTCTGGTGCCTCCCGCGCTGGTTCCTCGACCGCTGCCACCGCCGCTACGGCGACGTGTTCGCCGTGTACGCCGCGCCGACGGGCACGCTGGTCTACCTCGCCGATCCCGACGACATCAGGACGGTGTTCGCCGGTGACCCCGAGACGTACCGGGCGGGCGAGGCGAACGCGGTGCTGGGTGGCGTCCTCGGGGAGAGTTCCGTGCTGCTGCTCGACGGGGCGCAGCACCGTGAGCGGCGACGGCAGATGCTGCCGCCGTTCCACCGCGACGCGGTGCGCCGGCAGGCCGAGCAGATGGCGGAGATCGCCGCGGCCGACGTCGCGACCTGGCCGCTGGGGCGGGAGTTCCCGGTGGCGCCGCGGATGGCGGCGATCACGCTCGAGGTCATCCTGCGCATCGTGATCGGCAGCCGGGACGAGCGGCGCCTCGACGCGCTGCGCCGCGCGCTCCCGCCCGTGGTGAACACGGGCCTGTTGGAGGCCGCCGCCATGGTCCACCGGCCCCTGCTGCACCACTGGCCGTGGCGCGGTGTCCGGCGCGCCCGCGCCGAGGCCGACCGGCTGCTGCGGGCCGAGATCGCCGACCGGCGGGCCGACCCCGAGCTCGCCGAGCGCACGGACGTCCTCGCGATGCTCGTCCGATCGACGGACATGACCGACACCGAGCTGCGCGACCAGCTCATGACGCTGCTGATGGCCGGCCACGAGACCACCGCCACCGCCCTGTCCTGGACCCTCGAACGGCTGGTACGCCACCCCGACGCGCTCACCCGCGCCGTGCGGGCCGCCGACGGGGCCGAGGACGGGGACGAGTACCTCGACGCGGTCGTCCGGGAGAGCCTGCGGGTCCGCCCGGTGATCTTCGACGTGGTCCGCGAGCTCGCGGCGCCGGCCGAGGTCGCGGGCCACCGGCTGCCCGCGGGCGTGACCGTGGTGCCCGCCATCGGGCTCGTGCAGCGCTCGGCGCGGCAGTACCCGGACCCGCTGCGCTTCGACCCGGACCGGATGGTCGGCGCCACGCTCACCCCCACCACGTGGCTGCCGTTCGGCGGCGGAGCCCGCCGCTGCCTCGGCGCCACGTTCGCGCAGGTCGAGATGCGGGTGGTGCTGCGCGAGATCCTGCGCAGCGTCGAGCTGGCCCCCACCACCGCCCGGTCCGAGCGCCAGCGCGCCAAGCACGTCACGCTCGTCCCGCACCGCGGGGCCCGGATCCGGGTGCTCGCGCGGCGCCGCTCCGAACGGGCGCTACCGGCCGCTGTCAGCGGCCACGCGTAGCGTCGGCGCCGTGCTGACCGACGAGCGGGTGTTCGAGGAGCACCGGGCGCACCTCGTCCGCGTGGGCTACCGGATCACCGGCAGTCTCGCCGACGCCGAGGACGCGGTGCAGGAGGCGTGGCTGCGCCTCGCGGGGCTGGACGCCGCGGCACGCGCGGAGATCCGCGACGAGCGGGCGTGGCTCACCACCGTGGTGGGCAGGCTGTGCCTCGACCGGCTGCGCTCGGCGGCCGCCCGCCGCGAGCACTACGTCGGCCCGTGGCTGCCCGAACCGCTGCTCACCAGCGGCGACTCGGACGAACCGCTCGCTGCGGTGGTGCGCGACGAGGGCGTGCGGATGGCCGCGATGGTCGTGCTGGAGCGCCTCTCCCCACCGCAGCGGGTGGCGTTCGTGCTGCACGAGGCCCTGGCGCTGCCGTACGCGCAGATCGGCGAGGTGCTCGGCTGCCCGGAGGCCACGGCCCGCCAGCACGCGGCCCGGGCCCGCAAGATCGTGGCGGACGCCGACCCGCCGCCGCGGGCGTCCACCGCCGAGCAGGAGGCTCTGCTGGCCCGCTTCAGCGAGGCGATCTCCCGCGCCGACGGGGCCGCTCTGGTGGAGCTCCTGCACCCGGACGTGGTCTGGGTCAGCGACTCCGACGGCCGCGCGCGGGCCGCCCGCCGCCCGGTCGTCGGCGCGGAGAAGGTGGCCCGGCTGCTGCTCGGGCTGATCGAGAAGTACGGCCTGGAGTCGCTGCTGCGCCATGGATCCGCGGTGCACGTCAACGGCGAGCTCGGCATCCGGACCCCGGCCACCGGCACCACGCCCGCCGGGGTCGGCGTCTTCGCCGTCCGCGACGGGCGCATCGCCGCCGTCTACCACGTGGTCAACCCCGGGAAGCTGGCGCGCCTGCCGGCGTGAGCGACGCTTGCGAGCTCACCGACCAGCGCCGAGGCGCACCTTGCACACCGCGTCGAACCCCTGGTCGGTGATGCCGAGGGCGTGGTTGGACCGGCCGCGCATGTTCTCGAGGCCGATCGCGTGGGTGAGCTCCACGAGCCCGGCCCGGCCGAACTCGGCCTCCAGCTCGGCCACCTGCGCGTCGGTCACCGTCATCGGTTGCGCGGTCATCGCGTCGGCGTAGGCGATCGCGAGCCGCTCGGCCCGGTCGTAGAGCGGGTTCGTGGCGTACTCGTCGATGTGCTCCAGCCGCTCGACGTCCAGCCCGTCGAGGCGCTGGAGCATCGTGCCGAAGTCCACGCACCACGAGCAGCCCACCACCGTGGCCGTCCGGTACACGGCCAGCTCTCGGACCCGCTTCGGCAGCACGCGCGGCGCCCACTCCTGCACGCCGTCCGCCACCAGCGACGCCCAGAACAGCCGCCGGTGGTGGCGGATCACCGCGAACGGCTCCGGGACGGCGCCGAGCTTGCGGCGGGCGAGGCGGTACACGAGCCGGCCGAAGAAGCCGGCCTCGGACTCGGGGACCGCGGGGATGCGGGGCATGTCGTCCTCCTCGATGTGGCCTACGCAGAGGAGACGGGGCGGGCCGGCGGTTCGTGACACGTCATCCGGCGATGGCGCGATGCCGGGCGATGGCCTGCTGGTCGGTCAGGATCGCGACCTGGTCGAGCACCACCCGCACCCGGGCCGCGTCGTCGGCGGCGGCCTTCCACTCCGCGGCGAACACCGGGTCGAGGGACCCCGGTGCCCCGTCGCGCAGCGCGGTGGCCAGTGCGACGAGCAGCTCGCGCTGGCGGGCCTGCATCGCGAGCCGGCCCGGGTCGCTCATCACGTACCGCAACGCCACCGCCTTGAGCAGCGCCACCTCCGCCGCGGCCCGGGCCGGGACCACGAGGTCGGCGGCGTAGCGCAGCAGCGGGCCGTCGCCGTGCGCGGAGCGGGTGGCCTCCACGGCGGCGTGCACGAACCGCCCCACGAGCTCGCTGGTGAGCCGTTTGAGCGCCACGTGGTCGGCGGCGGAGGCGTCGGCGGCCGAGAAGCCGCGCACCGCGGCGACGACCGGCAGCGCGAGCAGCGCGTCGGCCGCCTCGCCGAGTGCGTCCGGGTCGCCCCCGAAGTGCCGCACCGCCAGGTCCACCAGCGCGGCCCGCTCCCCCGGGACGCCCAGCGCGGCCATGTCGATCCGCCCGGCGAAGATGCCGTCCTCCACGTCGTGCACCGAGTACGCGACGTCGTCGGACCAGTCCATGACCTGCGCCTCGAGGCAGCGCCGCCGCGGGGGTGCTCCGTCGCGGACCCAGGCGAACACGTCGGCGTCCTCCGGGTAGGCGCCGTACTTCCGGTCGCCGGGGCGCCGCACCCACGGGTACTTGCAGGATGCGTCGAGCGATGCCCTGGTGAGGTTGAGACCCACCCCGTCGATCTTGGGTTCCAGGCGGGTGAGGATGCGCAGCGTCTGCGCGTTGCCCTCGAACCCCGGGCCCGAGAAGCCGCCCGCGAGCCCGCACGCGGCCGCGAACTCGTCGAGCGCGCGCTCCCCGTTGTGCCCGAACGGCGGGTGGCCGATGTCGTGGGCGAGCCCGGCCGTGTCGACGACGTCCGGGTCGCAGCCCAGCTCCTCGGCGATCCCGCGCCCGATCTGCGCGACCTCGAGCGAGTGGGTGAGCCGGGTGCGCGGCACGCCGCTGACCTCGGCCCCCTCCCCCGGCCCGACGACCTGGGTCTTGCCGGCCAGCCGGCGCAGGGCGGCCGAGTGCAGCACCCGGGCACGGTCGCGGGCGAACGGGCTGCGCCGTTCGGGTCCCGTGCCCTTCGGGGACTCCGGCGCCGGGCGGGCGCGGTCGTGCGCGGAGTACCCGGCGGCCACTAGCCGAGCCCCGTGGACTCGGTGTCCACGGACGCGTGGGTGAGCAGGTAGTACAGGAACGCCCCGGTCTCCCGGACGATGTAGCGCGCCTGCGTCTCGCGCGTCTGCACCACCGGGCCGCTGCGCGTGGGCGAGGTCCACGCGTCGAGCCCGCTGTCGCGGGCCATGGTGCGGGCGCGCAGCGAGTGCCACGGGTCGCTCACGACGAGCGCGCTCGACCAACCGTCCTGCCCGGCCCGCGCGGCGACGGCCTGCAGGCTGCCGAGGGTGTCCGACCCCTCGGCTACGGCGATCACGTCCTCGGCCGGCACCCCGCGCTCGATCAGGTACCGCCGACCGGCCTCGGCCTCGGTGTGGGCGTCGCCCGCCCGGTTGCCGCCGGTGGTGACGATCCGCGGGGCGAGCCCCTCCTCGTACAGGGCCTCCGCGTGCCGCAGCCGGTAGGCGAAGATCGAGCTGGGCTCACCGTCGTACTGCGCCGCACCGAGCACGATCACGGCGTCGACGGGCTGCCGGTCGTCGACGCGCGCCACCTGCCACACCCGGACCGCGGTGCTCCCGACCACCAGTACGACCATCAGCAGGGCACCGGCCACCAGCCGGAACACCCAGCTGCGCCGCCGCGGCGGCGGGGGGAGGTCGCGCAGCGGGAGCGTGGGCGCCTCCGCCCCGACCAGGTCCGCGACGCGGGGCGGTGGGTCCGCGGTGGAGAGCGCGCGCGTGAGCTCGTGGCGGGCCGTCATCAGCCGATCCGGCCGTCGCCGGCCGCGAGCGCGCTCCCCGCCCGCCCGTACCGGACCGCCACCACCTGGGCGACGATCGACACCGCCGTCTCGGCCGGGGTGCGCGCGCCCAGGTCGAGCCCGACGGGCCCGTGCATCCGGCCCAGCTCGGCCTCGGTGAGGCCCGCGGCCAGCAGCCGCTCCCGGCGGGCGGCCTGGGTGCGGCGCGAGCCCAGCGCCCCGATGAAGCCGCGGCCCCGGCGCAGCGCGTCGACCAGCACGACGTCGAAGGCAGGCGCGTGGTCGAGCAGCACGAGGACGTCGGCGTCGGTGAACCCGGCGACGGCGCTGTGGACGGCCTCGAGGCCGGTCTCGGCACGGGCCTCCCAGCCGAGGAGCGCGGCCTGCGCGAGCAACGCCTCGCCGATGGCACCCGCCCCGGCGACGAGCACCGACGGCTTCGGCACCCAGACGTCGACCAGCAGCTCGCCGGCACCCGCCGGCACGCGTTCGGTGGCGGTGGCGCCGCGGCGCAGCAGCCCGCGGGCCGCCTCCGCGGCCTGCGCATCGAGCTCCGGCGCGCCCAGCGACCCGTGCGCGGAGCCGAGCTCCGGCCCGGTGAGCACGATCGCCCCGGCGCCCTGCACGGTGGAGATCAGCGCGGCCGGCACGCCGCGTTCGAGGGCCTCGCCCAGCGCCGTGGCCGGTGCGGCGGGCAGCGGGTGGCCCAGCAGCGTGGCGCCACCTGCGCAGGCGAGCCCCGCGTGGACCGCGGCCGCCTCCGCGACGTGCGCCTCCCGGGTGTGCGCCGCCGACACGGCGGCCTCGGCCAGCGGGAGGACCGCGTCGTCGAGCGCGCCGCGGTACAGGACACCGGCCACGGAACCACCGGCCGTGCCCGCGACGAGCTGCCCGCTCTCGACGGTGCCGAACCCGTGGCGTGCGAGCACGCGGACCACGCCGACGCCGTCGGGCGCCCACCTCCGCAACGCCGCGCCGAGCTCCCGGAGCTCCGACACCGCAGCAGCGCCCCCCGCTTCCGTCACGGATCCCAGGGTAGCGACCGGTGCCGGTGGAATCCGGGCGTGAACGCGCCGATCGTGTGACGCGATCGGCCGGCGGTCGCGGGAACTCCGTGTCGATCTCCGACGTTGGGACGGACGCAACCCCCGCACCCACGACACAGGAACCATGGATCCCTCAGACAGTACCGGCGCCGTCCTCGCAGGACGGCTGCCTGCACGGGCCGGTCGCCCGTGACCATCCTCTCCATCGTCCTCGGCGTGCTGGCGGTCGCCGGCCTCACCGTGCTCACCGGCTACTTCGTGGCCCAGGAGTTCGGCTACATGGCCGTGGACCGTTCGCGCTTGCAGGCCCGCGCCTCGGCGGGCGACGCGGGCGCACGGCGCGCGCTCGGCATCACCCGCCGCACCTCGTTCATGCTCTCCGGGGCCCAGCTGGGCATCACCGTCACCGGCCTGCTGGCCGGCTACGTGGCCGAGCCGATGATCGGCGAGGGCGTGGCGGAGCTGCTCGGGGGCGCCGGCGTCCCGGCCGGGCTCGGGGTGGCCATCGGCGCCCTGGTCGCGCTGGTCGTGGTCACGGTCGTGCAGATGGTGTTCGGCGAGCTGTTCCCGAAGAACCTCGCGATCGCCCGCCCCGAGCCCGTCGCCCGCGCGCTCGCCCTCTCCACGTCGATCTACCTCGCCGCGTTCGGCTGGCTGATCCGGCTGTTCGACGCCGCGTCCAACGTGCTGCTCAAGGCGCTGCGGATCGAACCCGTGCACGACGTCGAGCACTCGGCCACGCCCCGCGACCTGGAGGCGATCATCGACGAGTCCCGCGACAGCGGCGACCTCGACGACGACCTGTCCACCCTGCTCGACCGCGTGCTCGACTTCACCGACCGCACGGCGCGGGCGGCGATGATCCCCCGGCCACGGGTCACCTCGGTCCGGGCCGACGCCACGGTGTCCGCGCTCGTCGGGATGATGGCGTCCGGCCACTCGCGCCTCCCGGTGATCGGGGAGAACCCGGACGACGTGGTCGGCGTGATCTGCCTGCGCGACGTCCTCGCCCTCGAGGGCCGGGCCGACCTCGACACCCTGCGCGTCGTCGACGTGGCCCGCACCCCGGTGCTCGTGCCGGCGTCGCTGCCGCTGCCCACCGTGCTCGACCGGCTGCGCGCGGCCCGCGAGGAGTTCGCCGACGAGTTCGCCGTGGTCGTCGACGAGTACGGCGGCCTCGCGGGCGTCGTCACCGTCGAGGACATCGCCGAGGAGCTCGTCGGCGAGATCACCGACGAGCACGACCCCGCAGGCGCCGACGGCCTCGCCGCCGGCGACGGGGAGTGGACCGTGCCCGGCACGCTGTCGGTCGAGGAGGTGGAGCGCCTGCTCGACGCCGACCTCCCCGACGGCGGGTACCGGACCATCGGCGGCCTGGTGATCGACGTGCTGCAGCGACTCCCCGAGCCGGGCGACGCCGTCCGCCTCACGCTCGCGAACCCGTCGCTGTCCGTGGAGGACGAGCCACCGCGCACGCTGGAGCTCAGAGTGCTCGCCGTCGAACGGCACGTGCCGTCGTCCGTGCGCCTGGCCTGGGCCGAGTCGGGGGTGCCGGCATGAGCATCGGGATCGCACTGGGCGTCTCCGTGGTGCTGGTCGCGCTCTCCGCGTTCTTCGTCGCGATCGAGTTCGCGCTCGTGGCCGCCCGCCGCTACCGCCTCGAGGAGGCCGCCGCCACCAGCGCGTCGGCCCGGGCGGCGCTGCGCTCGGCACGCGACCTGTCGATGCTGCTCGCCGGCTCGCAGCTGGGCATCACCCTGTGCACCGTCGGCCTCGGCGCGATCGGCAAGCCGGCCGTCGAGGAGCTGCTGCACCCGCTCTTCGGCGGGTTCGGCGACCCGTGGGCCACGGTGGTGTCGTTCCTGCTGTCGCTGGTCGTCGTGACGTTCGTGCACCTGGTCGTCGGCGAGATGGCGCCCAAGTCCTGGGCGATCGCCCACCCCGAGCGCTCCGCCACGATGCTGGCGCTGCCGATGCGGGCGTTCATCGCGCTCACGCGGCCGGTGCTGGTCGGGCTGAACGGCATGGCGAACTGGTGCCTGCACCGGGTGGGTGTCGAGCCGGTCGACGAGCTGGCGGGCGGGCACAACCCGGACGACCTGCGCGAGCTGGTGGAGCACTCCGCGACGACGGGTTCCCTCGACCTCGGCCGGCGCGATCGGATCGTCACCGCGCTGGAGCTGGACCGGGCGCCGCTGCGCGAGGTCGTGCGGCCGCGGTCGGAGGTGGCGGGTGTGCCCGCCGACGCCGACGCCGCCGCGATCCGCGCGACCGCCCGGGAGAGCGGCCACCTGCGGCTCGTCGTCGGCGACGCCGACGGGCGGCCGGTCGGTGTCGTCCACGTGCGTGACGCGCTGGCCGTGCCGGTCACGACGACCGCGCGGGAGCTCATGCGCCCGATCCGCACGCTCCCGGCCGACCTGCCGATCCACGACGCGCTCAGCGCCATGCAGGCCGAGCGCACCCAGATCGCGCTGGTGCAGTCGGGAGGGTCGGTCGTCGGCCTGGTGACGCTGCACGACCTGCTCGACCGCCTCCTCCCGGCCGGCGCTGCCTGAAGCTGCGCGGTCACACACCAACGCCGGTGCCGGCACACCAACTGCAGTTGCTGTGTCAGCGCCGGAGTTGGTGTGCGAAGCCTTGGCGCCCGGCCGGCCGGCCTACGAAACACGCAGCAGGACCCGGCCGATGTTCTCGCGGCTCTCGAGAGCGCGGTGCGCATCACCGGCCTTCTCGAGGGGCCGCACACTGTCGACGAGCGGGCGCAGCCTGCCGTCGCGGTACAGCTCCCAGAGCTCGGCGCGGTGCCGCGCGTACACCTCGGGCCGGCCGCCCGCGTAGTGCGCCATGGCGAAGCCGATCACGATGCGGGCGTTCAGCCGCAGCTGGTCGACGTCGACGCGGGGCGTCGTCGCGCTGAACGCCACGAGCCGCCCGAACGGGGCGAGGGCCGCGAGTGCCGCGGCCTGGACGTCGCCGCCCGTCCCGTCCGCCACGACGTCGACGGGTTCGACCCCGTCGGCGGCGAGGTCGGCGTAGGTGACCACCTCGTCGGCGCCGACGGACCGGAGGGCCTCGGCCTTCGCCGGGACGCTCACCCCGATCGCGGCGACCACCCGGCTCGCGCCGAGTACCCGCGCCAGCTGCACCGCCAGGTGGCCGACCCCGCCCGCCGCCGCCGTCACGAGCACGCTCTCCCCCGCCTCGAGCCGGGCCGCGCGCAGCACCCCGAGCGCGACCTGCCCGCAGCGCACGAGCACCACGGCGGCCTCGTCGTCGACGCCGTCCGGCACCGGGGCGGCGAAGGCCGCGGGCACGGTGACGAACTCGGCGTAGGCGCCGCCGAACGCGAGCGCCACGACGCGGTCGCCGACCTCCCAGCCGGAGACGCCGTGCCCGACGGCCTCGACCCGCCCCGCGACGTCGCCTCCCGGGGCGTGCGGGAGCGTGACGTGCGCAGCGCGGGTGAGCCGCACGTCGGGCCGACCGACGCCGGCGACCGCGGTCCGGATGAGCAGCTCCCCCGGCCCGGGCCGCGGGACGGGCAGCTCGTCGACGGCCAGCGCCTCCGGGCCGCCGTGGGCATGGATTCGGACGGCGCGCACGCCACACCTCCTCGTGGTGGTCGGGACAGGACGGACTGCCGTCAGGGCGTGTTGCGGATCAGCACGGCGCCTTCCTCCTACTTCAACGGCGTTGAAGTCAAACGCCGTTGAAGGATGCGGCAGACTGGCCCCGGGCCGCAAGGGGAATGTGATGGAGGCACCGGTGCGACTGACGCGGGAACACGTGCTCGCCGTGGCCCTCGACGTGCTGGACGAGGCCGGGCTCGACGGGCTCACGATGCGGCGGCTCTCCGCCGCACTGGGCGTGGAGAACGGGGCCACGTACTGGCACTTCCGGAGCAAGCAGGAGCTGCTCGAGCACATGGCCGACGCGCTGCTGGCGGAGGTGGCCACCGAGCTCCCCGCGGACCGGCCGTGGGACGAGCTCGTGCCCGCGCTCGCCCGCGGGCTGCGCCGGGCCCTGCTCTCCCGGCGCGACGGCGCGCGGCTGTTCTCCGGCCGGTTCTTCCCGCTGCCGAACGCGCTCGCCTACGGCGAGGCGCTGGTCGGGCTGCTGGCCGCCGCCGGATTGGACCCGCGGTCCGCCGCATGGGCGAGCGACGCGCTCACCTACTACGTGGTGGCCCACGTCACGGAGGAGCAGCTCGCGGCGGCGCTACCCGACGGGGGCGACGCCGCCCGCGCCCGGCTCGAGGCCGGCCTCGACCCCGCCCGGCATCCGCACCTGGTGGCGGCGCGTGCGGACCTCGCCTCCGCGGACCCCGACGCGCACTTCGAGCACGGCCTCGCGCTGGTACTGGCCGGGATCCGCGCGACCGCCCCTCAGCAGCCGACCAGCCGGGCGGCCAGGTAGTTCTCCACCTGGTCGAGCGCCACGCGCTCCTGCGCCATCGAGTCGCGCTCCCGGATCGTCACGGCCTGGTCGTTCAGCGTGTCGAAGTCGACCGTGACGCAGAACGGGGTGCCGATCTCGTCCTGCCGGCGGTAACGGCGGCCGATCGCGCCCGCGTCGTCGAACTCCACGTTCCAGTGCTTGCGCAGCCGGGCCGCCAGGTCGCGGGCCTTCGGCGAGAGGTCGGCGTTGCGCGAGAGCGGCAGCACCGCGGCCTTGACCGGCGCGAGCCGGCGGTCGAGCCGCAGCACGACGCGCGTGTCGACACCGCCCTTGGCGTTGGGCGCCTCGTCCTCGGTGTAGGCCTCGATGAGGAACGCCATCATCGACCGCCCGACGCCTGCCGCGGGCTCGATCACGTACGGCCGGTACCGCGCACCCGAGGCCTGGTCGTAGAACGACAGGTCCACGCCGGAGTGGTTCGAGTGCGTGGTGAGGTCGAAGTCGGTGCGGTTGGCGATGCCCTCCAGCTCGCCCCACTCCTGGCCCTGGAAGCCGAAGCGGTACTCGATGTCGACGGTGCGCTTCGAGTAGTGGGAGAGCTTCTCCTTCGGGTGCTCGTAGTGGCGCAGGTTGTCGCGCGCGATGCCGAGGTCGACGTACCAGCTGGTGCGCTCGTCGATCCAGTACTGGTGCAGCTCCTCGTCGGAGCCGGGCTCGACGAAGTACTCCATCTCCATCTGCTCGAACTCGCGCGTGCGGAAGATGAAGTTGCCGGGCGTGATCTCGTTGCGGAAGCTCTTGCCCATCTGGCCGATGCCGAACGGCGGCTTCTTGCGCGACGTGGTCTGCACGTTGAGGAAGTTCACGAAGATGCCCTGCGCCGTCTCCGGGCGCAGGTAGGCGAGGCCCTCCTCGGACTCCACCGGGCCGAGGTAGGTCTTGAGCATCATGTTGAACTCGCGCGGCTCGGTGTACTGGCCGCGCGTGCCGCAGTTCGGGCACGGGATCTCAGAGAGGTCGTCCTCCGACGCGTCCTTGCCGGTGCGCTCGGTGTACTCCTCGGCGAGCTGGTCGGCCCGGAACCTGCGGTGGCACGACAGGCACTCGACCAGCGGGTCGTGGAACGCGTTCACGTGGCCGGACGCCACCCACACCTGGCGCGGCAGGATCACCGACGAGTCGAGGCCCACGACGTCGTCGCGGCCGGTGACCATGAACTTCCACCACTGCCGCTTGAGGTTCTCCTTGAGCTCGACGCCCAGCGGACCGTAGTCCCACGCCGACCGGGTACCGCCGTAGATCTCCCCCGACGCGAAGACGAAGCCGCGGCGCTTGGCGAGCGCGACGATGGTGTCGATCTTGGCGGACGAGGGCTTGCTGGCCACGGGTGACTCCAGGTGGACGGACGGTGAGCTCCCAGCGTATCCGGCGCCCGCCACTGCAATGCCCACCCCCGGCCCGAGCACGAATAGCCGGGCTGTACTTATATAAGCTATGCCTGTAACTTGACGCCGTGCACGCGTTCGACGTCCTCGGCGATCCGGTCCGGCGGCGGATCCTCGAACTGCTGGCCGCTGGCGAGCAGACCTCCGGGGCGGTCACCGCGGTCGTCCGCGCGGAGTTCGGCATCTCCCAGCCCGCGGTGTCCCAGCACCTCAAGGTGCTGCGCGACAACGGGTTCGCCACCGTGCGCCCCGAGGGCACGCGGCGGCTCTACGCCGTGCGTGCCGAACCGCTGCAGGACGTCGACGCGTGGCTCGAACGGTTCCGCCGGTTCTGGACCCCGCGCCTCGCCGCGCTGGCCACCGAGATCGAGCGCGGCAAGCGGGAACGCAGGCTCCGCGCCCCCGACAACCCCGAGGAGTGACCCGATGTTCGATGTGGATCCGCAGATCACCGCCGTGCGCCGCCAGGTCGGTCGGCGCGCGCTCGACGAGGGCGATGCAGCGGTGGTGACGATCAGCCAGGCCTACGACACCGACGTCGACGACCTGTGGGAGGCCTGCACGAACTCCGAACGCCTCGCCCGTTGGTTCGCGCCCGTCTCGGGCGAGCTACGGGTCGGCGGGCGCTACCAGATCGAGGGCAACGCGGCGGGCACGGTCGAGCAGTGCGATCCCCCGAAGAGCTTCTCCGCCACCTGGGAGTTCGCCGGCGGTGTGAGCTGGATCGAGGTCCGGTTCTCCCCCGAGCCCGGGGGCGGCTCGCGTTTCGAGCTGGACCACATCGCGCACATGGACGAGCACTGGGCCGAGTTCGGTCCCGGCGCGGTCGGGCTCGGGTACGACCTGTCCCTGCTCGGCCTGGCCGCCTACCTCGCCACCGGGGACCTCCCCCACTCCGAGCAGCGCATGGCGTGGTTGGCATCGGAGGACGCCAAGCGCTTCCTGCGGGAGGCCGCCGAGCGCTGGTACGAGGCGGACGTCGCCGGGGGCACCTCACCCGAGACCGCCCGCGGAGCGGCCGACCGCTGCGCAGCGGCATACACGGCCTGACGCGCGCTACACCTGGTCCTCGCAGGGTCCAGGGGGTCTGCGAGGACCAGAGCCGGCGCGCGGCGCCGCTCTGCCACGCTGGGGGCGTGCACGTTCGTCATATCGACGTCGCCGAGCGGCGGCATCGGCTCGCCGTCCGCCACCTGCTCACACCTGGTGGCCGCACCGACGACGTCGTCGCCATCGCCGACGCGCTCGCCGGGCTGCACTCCACCGACCCCGTCACCGTGCACCTCTCGGTGGCGGCGCGGATGCGCCACCCCGTGCTGCCCGCGCTCGACAAGGCGCTGTACGCGGACCGGTCGCTGCTGCGCCACCACGCCATGCGGCGCACGCTCTGGGTGTTCGGGCACGACCTCGCGAGGGCGGCCCACCACTCGTCCACCGTCACGCTGCTGGCGCGGCAACGGAAGCTGCTGCTCGACGCGGTCGCGGGGGCGGGCCTGGGACCCGATCCGGAACGCTGGGTCGAGACCGCGTCCACCGAGGTCCTCGCCGTCCTCGCCGACCAGGGCCCGCTGAGCGCGCGCGAGCTGGGGAAGCTGGTGCCGCACCTCGCCGTGCCGATCACGATCGGTAGCGGCCGGCAGGTCGCCGAGCTGGCGGCCCACACCCGGATCCTGCTGGTGCTCGGGTTCGAGGGCCGGGTGCTGCGGGCCCAGCCCACCGGCACGTGGATCAACGGCCAGTACCGGTGGGCGGCGACGCACGCCTGGTCACCCGGGTTTCCCGGGCCGCTCGACCCGCGCACCGCGGACGCGACGCTCGCCCGCGCCTGGCTACGGGCGTACGGGCCGGGCACCCGGGCCGACCTGCAGTGGTGGGCCGGCTGGACGGTCGCCACCACCAAACGGGCGCTCGCCGACGTCGGCGCCGTCGGCGTCGAGCTGGCCGAGGGACCCGGCTACGTGCTGCCCGACGACGTCGACCCGGCGCCGCCCTCCGAACCGTCCGTGGCGCTGCTGCCCGGCCTCGACCCCGCCACGATGGGCTGGAAGCACCGCGGCTTCCACCTCGACCCGGCGCACGTCCCGCTGCTGTTCGACCGCAACGGCAACGGCGGCCCGACGATCTGGGTCGACGGCCGGATCGTCGGCGGCTGGGTGCAGCGCGCCGACGGGACCATCGGGCTGCGCGTGCTGGAGGACGTCGGCGCGGAGCGGCTCGCCGAGATCGAGCGCGAGGCCCACGAGCTGGAACTACTGCTGGGGGAGATCCGCTTCACGCCGAGGTTCCCGGCCCCGCTGCAGACCGAGCTCCGCAAATAGCACCTTGAGCCACCCTGCTGTCCTGCGGGCTCGAGATCAGCAGTACGGCTCCAAGGTGCACCTATGCGAGGAGGCTCCGGTGCGTGGTCGCCTCGCCTGACCTCGCCGTCACCAGCGTCTCGAACGTCGCCGGCTCGTCGGCCAGGGCCTCGCTCAGCAGCGGTACCACGTGCTCGCGCACCGGGAACGGGGAGAGCGCGCGCCGGTAGGCGTCCACCGAGGAGAACCGGACGGTCAGCACCCAGCGGTCCGGCTCGTCGACCGAGCGCCCGAACTCGCCGCCGAGACACCCGTCCGCAGCGGTGAGCAGCTCCAGGGCGGTGCGGGCGCGGGCGAGGAGGTCGGGGGCGGTGGTGAACCGGCAGACGAGCAGCACGCCACCACCCTTCCAGCACGCGCCTACGATGGTGGGGCGGCCCGCACGCACTGAACACCGGGGAGCGCGGCCGCCGCTCCCGGGGATGGGGACGCCGATGTCGATCGTCGCAGGTGCTGGGCCCACCGGCCGGGACGCCGCCGATGCCGGGCCGGCCACCGACGATCACGTCGTGCACGTGTCCGGCCTCCCGGGGTCCACCCCTGCCCCGGTGCACACCCCGCGCACGCTCACGGCCGCGGGCGACCTGCTGCGTGCGCTCGCCGCACCCGTGCGGATCGCGATCGTGCTGCAGCTGCTCGAGTCCGACCGCTGCGTGCACGACCTCGTCGACGCCCTCCGGGTGGCCCAGCCGCTCATCAGCCAGCACCTGCGGGTGCTGAAGTCGGCAGGCGTGGTGCACGGTGAGCGCCGCGGCCGCGAGGTGGTGTACTCCCTGGTGGACGACCACCTGGCGCACATCGTGGTCGACGCGGTCGCTCACGTCGAGGAGGGGCGATGAACACCAGCACGAACGGGCAGGCGCCCACCACGAGGGCGCTCCGCGCCACGCGGCAGCGGGCGGCGGTGTCGTCGATGCTCGACCGGCTCGACGACTTCCGCTCGGCCCAGGAGATCCACGAGGAGCTGCGCCGCTCGGGCGAGGGCATCGGCCTCACCACCGTCTACCGCACGTTGCAGACCCTCGCCGACGGCGGTGAGGTCGACGTGCTGCGCACCGGGTCCGGCGAGGCCGTCTACCGGCGCTGCGCCTCCGTGGAGCACCACCACCACCTGGTCTGCCGCCGCTGCGGCCACACCGTCGAGATCGAGGGTCCCGCGGTGGAGACCTGGGCCCAGCGGGTGGCCGAGGACCACGGGTTCGTGGAGCTGAGCCACACGGCCGAGGTCTTCGGCCTGTGCAAGGACTGCGGCGCCGCCCGCTGACGAGCCGCTCGCACACCAACTCCGGTGCCGGCACACCAACAAGTCGGAGGCCAAGCGGTCTTAGGAAGACAAATGTACGCAGCAACTC